>SKPV01000105.1 GCA_007119345.1 Halovivax sp. | reverse complement strand
TTCTTCGCCGTCCGGGAAGGGTCTTCTCGATTCTTCGCCGTCCGGGAAGGGTCTTCTCGATTGGGGCGAGTGCGGCGCTGTTCGGTCATATCGTTCCCTACCCGGGGTGAGAAATCCGGGAAATAATGAATTGGCGCTCAACTCGTAGCATCCGTCGGATTTCGAGACCGATACTGATAGCCATTTATTAGCGTCGGGCGGGGCGCGCCGGACCGTCGGGTGCGTATCGACTCGGTGCGACAAACCGCGGGGCTCGTGGCGAGCCGAGACGCCGAACCGTCGGGTTCCCGCAGAGACCGGGGACAGGTAGTAACGATCCGACCCCCCGGAACTGCCCGAATCCGGTCGATCGGTCTCCGACCCACGCCGCGAGCCCGTCCGTGTTAGTCGACGGTGTACGGTTTCGTGACCTCGGTAATCTCGACTTCCCAGTCGGGGCGGGAGCGATCGCTCCGGAGGGACCAGCTTCCGCAGACGTCGATCCCGTTGCGATGGGCGGCGTCGACGACGGTCGACAGGACCCGTCCGAACCCGCCGTCGCAGATCGCGAGAGCGGTTTCTGCGGACGGTACCTGGGCGGACGCTCGAGGGAGCGCGACGACGCGACCGTCGTGGCGAACGATCACCACGCAGTTCGACAGCTCGAAGGTGACGGTTCCCGCCGCGGATTCGACGGCCCGCTCGCCCATACCGAAGAGTGCCCCCAGCGCCTCCGCGTCGACGACGTCGTCGATCCGGCCGAGCGATTCCGGACCGACGCCTTCTACTGCAGCCACGGCGTCGCGAACGGCGGCCGGCAACTGATCTGCACGCGTCGCGACACGTTCCTCGAACGCGGGTTGTGGGGGCATCGTGGTCTACGTACGGTGAGGTTCGCCGGAAGGATATGGACGATGTCTTCATAGATAGCGACGGAAGGTCGCCGGTGCTATCGGTCGAGAGTACCGACCGGTTAGCGTGTTCGAATCGGGTGGGTTCTCCGCCGATCGGACGGTTTCGAAGCCATCGAGATCGACGAGCGCTCTGGCAGGACGATCCGACCCGGTCCCGAACTCGCCGATCCGTACGAACGTCTTCGGCCCGTCCCGGCCGAATCCGATCGCGTCGAGCGTGCACGACAGACGGTTCGCTCGCCCTCCAGCTACGGCCGGCTCCCTCACGCGTTCCCGAAGCGGTCCGTCGTCGCGTGCAGGACGGTGAACGACGCGGTACTCGATTACGCGGTACTCAATTCACGTCGGTCGGCCGATTCAACGCCCATAGGCACCTGGTTTTCCCCGCTGTGGGTCCCCAAATGTAGGAGAGTGTCCGCTATGGGAAGCCCATCCAGCTCGTGTGATCGCGAACCCACGAGCGAAACGATCGCGAGACGTGACGAGGAGCGCGAATGACGAGCAGCCGACCGTACGCCGCCGACCGGATCGATCGGCGACCGCCCCGACGGAACGCGGCTGACGGTCGAGATAGCGAGACCGCCTCGACGGCTGACGATCGGGCGAGCGAGACCGCCTCGACGGCCGACGATCGGGCGAGCGAGACCGCCTCGACGGATGAGGGGACCGCGACTCGGAATCCTTCGCTCGGAGTGCCCGAGCGTCGTCGTCATCGATCACCCGAAATATGAACACGATCCGCACCGAGGACGTCGCCGACGAACTACCGGCGGTTCTCTTCGTCGCTGCCGATCCGACGGCGGTCGAGGGCGTCTGCGACACCCTCGTCGCCGAGCACCAAATGGAGGTCACGGTTCGGTCGACGGTGGCGGACGTTTTCGGCGCGCTCGAAGCGCGACCGGTCGACTGCATCGTCAGCGACGTTTCTCTCCCGAATGCCACCGGAATACGGTTGCTCCGCGCTGTCCGCGGTGCGTACCCGGAGCTACCGTTCCTCGTCTTCTCCGAGGTCGCCGAGGAGGACGTCGTCGCCGAGCTGCTCGCGGCCGGGGCGACTGACTACCTCCGGGCGGGGCCCTCGGGCCGGCACTGCCGACTGCTGGCGTCGCGGATCGCGGTCGCCGTCGAGCGACGGGCGATCGACGAGCGCCGCCCCTCGCCGATCGCGGGAAGCTGCTTCGTGACCGACGACCTGTCGTTCGTCGCCGTGAGCGAGGGGTTCTCGCGGGTGCTCGGATACGACGAAACGACGCTGATCGGCCGATCGTGGACGGACGTGTGGCCGAACGACGATCCGAAGCAGATCCGCCGTGGGCGTTCATCGGACGACGCCGAATCGCGACCGACTCGACGCGAGATCGCCATCCGATCGGACGACTCTCCGATCCTCGTGCGTCGGTCGATCGACCCGGTCGAGGGGGGATTCCTCTGTCTCGTCTCGCCGACGAGCGACCGCGGACTCGGCGAGATTCGCCGGACGATCGACCCGGAGGGAATCGGTCCGGCGCTCGTCTCCGCGACGAGCGAGGCGCGGAGTCTCGATGAGCGCCTCGAGCCCGTCGTCTCAGCCCTCGCTGGCGAGCTCGATTGCGACTACGTCGGGGTCTTCGAACGACGACCGGGCGAAGGATCGGTCGTCCTTCGGACCGGCGTCGGCTGGACCCAGACCTTCGTCGGTCACGCGATAGACGACAGCCCCGACTCGCACCTGGGGTACGCGATCTCCGCGACCGAACCGGTCGTCTTCGAATCCGCGCGGACCGAGTCGCGGTTCGACCTGCCGGCTCCGCTCGCCGCCAACCACGTCGTTAGCGGAATTTGCGTCCCGATCGGCTCGGATCGGCGAACGTGGGGCCTGCTGGGGGCGTACACCCGAACGGCCCGCGAGTTCTCGACGGAGGACGTCGCGCTGGCTCGATCGGTCGGATCGCTGCTCACGATCGTCGTCGAGGCGGCGGAAGCGAGGGGTGGACTGACGGCAGTCGAAGAGCTCCTCCGGGCGGCTGGCGACGACGAGACGTCCGAAACCGTCTGTGAACTGGTCGTCGACGCGTGCAGCGCCGTCGGCGCTCTCTCGGCCGCAGCCGCCTACCTCTACGACGAGGACGGCGACGCGCTCCGACTCGCCGCCCGGTCGCCGCGAGACGACGGCCCACCGGAGGAGTTGCCGTTCGCCGACGAGGGCGCCGATCCTCGCTGGCGCACGTTCTTCGACGGCGAGCCGCGATACGTCGACGACGTCGTCCCGTGGTCGGGATCGTCGGTAGAGAACCCGGCATTCGCGCGCGGGATCGTCCTGGCGCTGTCCGGTCACGGGATCCTCGTCGCCGGCGCCGCCGGTTCCGACCGGCCGACCGAACCGGACTTCGCGGTCGCGCGCATCATGTCGGCGATCGCGGGGGACGCGCTCGTCGGCGTCGATCGGGCCGATCGACTGGCCGCGGTCGAGCGCGAACGCGACGCGAGCGTCGCGACGGTCGACCACCTCACCGGCCTCCTCACGCTGATCCGGGACGTGGGGGAACTGATCGAGGAGTCGAGGACGCGGGGCGAGCTGGAAGCGGCGCTCTGCGAGCGATTCGTCGCGGGCGACGACTGGGCGTTCGCCTGGACCGGCGAGTACGACGAGGTGAGCGAGCGGATCGTCCCGCGAGAACGGGCCGGCAGCGGCCGACGCTACCTCGAACCGCTGGAGTCCGGCGAGGGCGAGTGGCAGACGGACGCGGAGCCGCTCGCGGCGGCGATCGACAGCGGGGAGCAGACGGTGATCGACCGTCTCGTTTCCGAGCCGTCGGCCCAACGGTGGCGCGAGGAGGCGTTGAAACGGGGGTTTCGCTCCGTTCGAGCCGTTCCGTTCGTCTTCCGCGGGCTGCGATACGGCGGCATCTCCTTGTACGCCGACCGACCGGGAGCGAACGGCGAACTCGACGACGGAGTCTACCGGAGCCTCGGCACGTGGATCGGCCACGCGATCAACGCGATCGAGACGAAACGTGCGCTCGTCGGCGGCGAAGTCGTCGAACTCGAGTTCGCAATCGAGGACGACCGCGTCCCGTTCGTAGCGTGGACGACGCGAGCGGACTGCTCGTTCACGTTCGAGACCGTGCTCACCCGCCCCGACGGCTCGCTCCGGGGGTATTTTACGATCGACGGCGCCGAGGCGGACGAGATCCTGTCGCTGGCGGCGGGGACGACGGCGGTCACCGACAGCCGACTCGTCACGGACCGAGACGATAAGCTCCTGTTCGAGTCGACGCTCACCGACGAAAGCGTGGTCTCGCGGCTGCTCGACCTCGGAGCGTTCCCGAAGCGGATGACGGCCTCCGCCGGCCAGGGGATGATCGTCGTCCACCTTCCGAAGGATGCGGACGTGCGGGAATTCGTCTCGGCGTTCACGCGGTGGTATCCGGAGTCGGCGGTCGTCCGCCAGCAGGACCGAGAGGACGACGCCGCGTCGCCGTACGAGTTCGGAGCCGAGTTCGAGCGCCGTCTCACCGATCGTCAGCTCGAGGTGTTGCAGACCGCCTACGTGAGCGGGTACTTCGACGTGCCGCGCGAGGCCACGGGGACTGAGGTCGCGGACACGCTCGACATCGCGCAACCGACGTTCAATCACCACCTGCGAGCGGCCCAGCGAAAGCTCTTTTCGATGTTGTTCGACGAAGACCCGTCCGGTTCGAACTGAGACCCATCCTCGTGTCGTCGATTCCCGACCGAAGAGCCGGCGGCGTTCGACCCGAATCGACGCCGTTTTTCACCTGCGCTATTTGACACTCGGTGGCGAGTGTCCAGCTGTCAGGACGGCCCCCTTCGCGATTCGGTGGCGGCCGTTCTGTGACCGCACGGCGGCCGTTCGGCGATCGACGGCCGTTTCGGGACCGGTCGGCGGCGATCGGATGGAGGGAATCGAATGACACCACAAACGACTCGACTGTGCATCAGCTGCGGCGATCGGTACGATCGGGCGAACAAGTATCACGGGTACTACTGCGGCGACTGTCGCCTCGAGACGGACGACCGACAACGGGCGCGATTCGCCGGCAGACCCGCGTAGCACGGTCGAACACCCGTCGACAGCGACCCGGTACGATAGCCCGGCATCACCGAGGAGGCAGAAATTCGGTTCCGCCGACGTCGGCAACGCTTCGCCCCGACGGTCGTGGATTCCCGCGTCGGCGACGACGCAGAACTCGCGTCAGCGTCGACGCAGGCCCCCGCCGGCGCCTCGAAAACGCCGACCTCGACCGCTCCAGTCTCGAAGGTACGCCGACGACGATCTCCCCAACCCTCTCCGCGACGTTCTGAAAGTCCCTCCGTCGCCCGTAAAAAACGAACCGGTCAGCGGACGGCCGGACCGTTCCGACCGTAATCGTCACGATCGTCAGCGCAGCATACTTATCGACGGCGCATCATCCGTATCGTCGTCATCGACATCGTCCTCAACGTCATCTTCCTCGTCGTCGTCCATCTCGTCATCGACGTCGTTCTCCTCGTCGTCCACCTCGTCGTCCACCTCATCATCGACGTCGTCGTCCACCTCGTCGTCGACGTCGTCGTCAACGTCCTCTGCTACCGCATCTTCGAGGTCGCTCGCATCACCGATCGTCAGTGATTCGGCGGTTCCCTCGTCGATGTCAATCTCCCCGGCGGTCGCGTGCGAGATCGTCACGTCCTCGGCGCCCACGTCGTTCTCCTCATCGACGTCGTTCTCGTCGTCATCCACGTCGACCTCCTCATCGTCCGCTTCGTCATCTACATCGTTTTCTTCGTCGTCGGCGTCGTCGACGTCGTTCTCGTCGTCATCGACGTTGTTCTCGTCGTCATCGACGTCGTTCTCGTCGTCATCGACGTCGTTCTCGTCGTCATCGACGTCGTTCTC
>SKPV01000261.1 GCA_007119345.1 Halovivax sp. | reverse complement strand
GAAGTCGACCCTGGTCGACAAGCTGGCCGAAACCTATCGCGACCGCGGCGAGACCGTCGGCATCGTCGCGATCGACCCCTCCTCGCCGTTCACCGGCGGCGCGGTGCTCGGCGACCGCATCCGGATGGCCTCGACCGTCGGCGACATGGACGTCTTCGTGCGCTCGATGAGCGCCCGCGGCACGCTCGGCGGTCTCTCGACGGCCACCGCGGACGCCGTCAAGGCGATGGACGCGTTCGGCAAGGACAAGATCATCATCGAGACGGTCGGCGCCGGACAGAACGAGATCGACATCGTCCGAACGGCGGACACGGTCGCCGTCCTCGTCCCGCCGGGGTCGGGCGACGCCGTCCAGACGCTGAAGGCCGGCATCCTCGAGATCGCCGACGTCTTCGTCGTCAACAAGGCCGACCGCGACGGGGCGGACCGGACCGTCCAGGAGCTGCTCGAGATGATCGAGCTCGGCGACGGCCCGAGCTTCGGCGCGGGTGCGGGCCACCACGGGGCCGAGGCGGCTGTCGGCGGCTCGGACGCCGACGGCGCGGACGGGGACGACGGAACGACGGCGTCGTGGCGAGCCCCGATCGTCGAGACGGTGGCGACGTCGGGCGAGGGCGTGGACGACCTCGTCGAGGCGTTCGCCGATCACCGCGCGCACCTCGTCGAATCGGGCGAGGTCGCCGAGCGAACCCGTCGTCGCCACGCCGAGGAGATCCGAACGCTGCTGCGTCAGGACCTCCACGGAATGCTCGAGGCCGAACTCGACCGACGCGGCGGCGTCGAGTCCCTGGCCGACGCCGTCCGCCAGGGCGAGACCGACCCGTACACCATCGCCGACGAGTTCCTCGGTCCAGTCGAGCGCTGTCTCGACCGGCTCGACGCGGACGACGAGCCGTCCGGGGACGCAGACTGAGGAGCCGACCGTCGGTGGCCCACCGCGGACGGCTCCCCGACCGAGACTCGAACGACGATCTCCGGCAGTATATTCCGTATTCACCCGCGGCGAGACGGACACCTACGAATAAGGCCGGTGACGTGGTAGCGCCGCGCATGAAGCTTCGTACCGTCACCGGACTGACCGTCGGCGCCGTCGCGACGGCCGTCGCGGGGAATCGCCTCCTCCGCCGCCGCGCGGGGTCGCTCGAGAACCCGCTTCCCGGCGTGGAGCGAACCTACCGGTGGCGCGGGATGGACGTCTCGTACACCGTCGCCGGCGATCCGGACGCGCGGGACCTCGTACTCGTCCACGGGATCCACGCGGCCGGGAGCAGCGCGGAGTTCGAAGCCGTCGCGGAGCGGTTGGCCGAGGACTACCGCGTGATCGCGGTCGACCTGCCGGGCTTCGGACGGTCGGATCGACCCCCGCTGGTCTACTCCGCGACGCTCTACGAGGAGTTCCTCCGGGAGTTCGTCGGCGACGTCGCCGACGAACCGATCGTACTCGCCTCGTCGCTCTCGGGCGCGTTCGCGGCGGCGGCCGCCGCCCACCCGGCCGCGGACGCCGTCGAGCGGCTGATCCTGGTCTGTCCGACGGCCGACACGGCAACCGAGCGACCCTGGCTCCGACGGCTGCTTCGGACGCCGCTGCTCGGCACGACCGCGTTCAACCTGCTCGCGAGCAAGCCCGCCCTCCGATACGTCTTCGCCCGCGACGGCTACTACGACGAGACCAGCCTCGACGACGAGGAACTCGCGTACGCCTGGCGGAGCGCCCACCAGCCCGGCGCGCGGTTCGCGCCGGCTTCCTTCGCCGCGGGCACGCTCGATCCCGACCTCGACCTCGCGACGGAGCTCGCCGCGCTGGACGTTCCGGTGACGCTCGTCTGGGGTCGCGACGCGGGGCTGATCCCGCTGGAGGAGGGGCGAGAGCTGGCGGATGCGGCGGACGTCGAGCTCGTCGTGGTCGACTACACGACGCTGCTCCCCCACGCCGAACACCCGGACGAATTTCTCGCGTACCTCGACGGGGCGCTGGCGGCGGTCGGCGGGGAGTGACGCGGGCGTCGTCCGGTCGACCGCATCCTCCGAATCGCTCGTGCCGTCGACCGAATCCTCCGAATCGCTCGTGCCGTCGACCGCATCCTCCGAATCTCTACGTCGATCCCGACCGGGTCGTGGGTCGGGACGAACGGAACCGTCCGGGCCTTTCGAATCGAAAGGGTTGATGTGGGGAGACTTCGTAGGATCGTCCATGACGGATCCGGACGAGATACTCGAAGAGCTGGCGAGCCTCCCGACGATGGCGCACCCGACCGCCTCCGCGAGCGGCGAGGCGGTCGCGCTCTACTACGACGTCACCGGTCGCAACGAGCTCCACGTCCTCGACGTCGAGACCGGCGAGCTGGAGCGGTGGTCCGACGGCGAGGTGCCGCGCAACGCCCGCTGGTTCCTCGCGTGGGACGCGGACGGCGATCGCGTCTTCTTCCACCAGGACGATGCGGGCGACGAACAGAACGACCTGTACGCGATGTCGCGTGACGGCGAGATCGAACCGGTCGTCGCGATGGACGGGCAGGTCGTGATCCACGATGTCGGCGGGGACGGCGAGACGCTGCTGGTCGGATCCAACCGGGACGGCCAGATGAACCTCTACCGTCACGATTTCCCGTCCGGCGAGACCTCGAAGGTCACCGAGTACGACCGAGCCGTCTGGGGATCGCACCTCTCGCCGGCGTGTGACCGGATCGCGTACGCGACGAACGAGACCGACGACTTCGACAACCGCGACGTCTACGTGGCGAACGTCGACGGTTCTGAGCCGCGAAACCTCGAGATCGGGGCGGTCGGCGCCGAAGCGTCGCCCGCCGACTGGGGGCCCGACGGCGATCGGCTGCTCGTCTCCGACAACACCGACGACCTCGGCCGAGCCGGCGTCTACGATCTGCGGACCGACGAGGTGACCTGGTACGGCGAGGGCGAGTGGGACGAACACGGGATCGCGTTTCTGCCGGACGGCGATCGCGTCCTCGTCGGTCGGGCCCGCGGCGCGCTCGCGGTTCCGGTCGTCTACGACCTCGAAACCGGCGACGGCCGCGAGCTCGACGTTCCGGACGGAGTCGCGACCTTCGGGGCGCAGTACACCGGGACCGTCACCCTCGCGGACGGTCGGGTCGTCTTTCAGCACACGACGCCCACCCGCCGGCCCGAGCTGCTCGCCTACGACCTCGAGACCGACGAGTACGAGACGCTCCTCGAGGCCGAGTACGGGCCGTTCGATCCCGAGGACTTCGCCGACGCGGAGCACCTCACGTTCGAGTCCGACGGCGTGCCGGAGACGCCGGCGCGAGCCGTCGACCACGAGCCGTACGAGGAACTCGAGATCGGCGCCCTCCTGTACGACTCGGGCGTCCGCCCGTCGCCGCTGATCGTGAACCCACACGGCGGCCCCCGCGCTCGCGACACGAAATCCTTCGACCTCTACACGCAGGTGCTCGTCTCTCGGGGCTTCTCCGTGTTGCAGGTCAACTACCGCGGCTCGACCGGCCGGGGCCGCGAGTTCGTGGAGAAGCTCATCGACGACTGGGGCGGGGCCGAGCAGGGCGACGTGGCGAGCGCCGCCGAGCACGTCATCGAGAGTCGCGACTGGATCGACGACGAGCGCGTCGTCGTCTTCGGCGGCTCCTACGGCGGGTACTCCGCCTACTGGCAGATGGTCCAGTACCCGGACCTGTACGACGGCGGCGTCGCGTGGATCGGACTGACCGACCTCGAGGAACAGTACGAGAACACGATGCCCCACTACCGGGTCGAGCTGATGGAGAAGTACCTCGGCACGCCCGAGGAGAATCCGGAGCTGTACGCAGAGCGCAGTCCCTCGACGCACGTCGAGAACCTCGAGGCGCCGTTACTGCTCGTCCACGGCGTCACGGACAGCCGCGTCCCGGTCTCGCAGGCGCGCACTTTCCGGGACGCCCTGGAGGAGGCCGGCTACGAAGCGGGCGAGGGCGGCGACTTCGAGTACCGCGAGCTCGGCGAGGAGGGACACGCCTCCTCCGACCAGGCCCAGAAGCTCCGCATGTTCCAGCTGCTCGACGACTTCCTCGAGCGCCGAGTCGGCACCGAGGCTCCGGCGACGGCCGACGACTGAGCGGCCCCGGAGTTCGCTCCCGCGACGATTCCTGGACAAATCCTCCCGCATCGGCGTTCCGGTCCGATGCGCCGGTGGCTATCGCATTCGGAACGCGATCAGCCGATCGCCCGTCGTCTCCGAGACGTGAACCGTCGGCTGGACGGTCATCCCGTTCTCGACGTCCGCGACGTCCGCGCCGACGACCTGGCCGGTGATCCGCACCGGACCGAAGTCAGCGATCGCCGCCGCGTACGGGGCGTCCTCCTCGAAGGACGGCGTGGGGACGTGCGTGACGGTGAAGGTTTCGATCTCGCCGACGTCCGGGAGCGGGCGCTCCTCGAGCACCGGTTCGCCACAGGCCGGACAGACGCGTCGCGGGGGCAGCGAACCGTGGCCCGCGGGACACTCGAGGTAGTACGCTTCGTCGCGCTCGAGGGCGTCGAGCCACTCGTCGAAGCCGGCGTCGCCGACGCCGTCGGTCGCGGTCATTCGATCACCTCCAGCACGTGGACGACGCACGAAGCGACCGTGCCGCCCGCGTTGTGCGCGACGACGGTCGAGCCGTCGACGGCGCCGCTGTTGGGGTGGTCGCCGCGCAGGATCGCGGTCAGCTCGGCGATCTGGGACGCCCCGGTGGCGCCCACGGGGTGGCCCTTGGCTTTGAGGCCGCCGGAGAGGTTGACGGGGACCGACCCGTCGGCGGTCGTGTACCCTTCCCGAGCCGCCGAGATTCCCTCGCCGACCTCGGCGATACCGAGCGACTCGATGGCGAGCACCTCGGCGATCGTGAAGCAGTCGTGGACCTCCGCCGCCGCGACGTCCTCGGCCGCGATCCCCGCGTCGTCGTAGGCCTCCCGTGCGGCCTCGTCGGCCGCCGGCGAGCGCGCGAGGTGCTCGCGGTCGTGCAGCGCCATCCGGTCGCCGCCCTGACCGGTTCCCGTGATCGCCACCGGGGCCTCGAGGTCGTTGGCCTCGGCGTACTCGCCGCTGACGAGGACGAGCGCGGCCGCCCCGTCGGAGATCGGACACGAGTCGTAGAGCCCGAGCGGTTCCGAGACCGGCGGCGCGTCCAGGACGTCCTCCAGTTCGATGGCGCGCTGGTACTGGGCCTTCTCGTTCTCGAGCGCGTGGTCGTGGTTCTTCATCGCGACGTGGGCCAGGTCCTCGCGACCCCCGCCGTAGGTTTCGAAGTACGCCTTCGCCATGAGGGCGTAGGCGCCGGGAAACGTCATCCCGGCACGGACCTCCCAGAGGTCGTCGGCGGCGATCGCGAGCGCCTCCGTCGCGCCGGCGGTGCCCAGGTTGGTCATCCGTTCCGCGCCGCCGACCAGACAGACGTCTCGTTCGCCGTTGCGGATGGCGACGACCGTGTCGCGAACCGCCGCCGCGCTCGAGGCGCAGGCGGCCTCGTACCGGGTCGCCGGCGCCGTCACGCCCGCGGCCTCGGCCATCAGCGGCCCCTGGTGGCCCTGGTGCTCTGCCAGCTCGCCCATGAAGTTGCCGTACCTGACGTCTTCGACGTCCCCGCGCGGAACGTCGGCGTCCGCGAAGGCGTCCGCGGCCGCCGCTGCGAACAGGTCCCGTCCCGTCCGCTCGGGCTCGTTTCCGAACGGCGTCAGGCCGACACCGGCTACGCGTACCTCGGTCATGGAAGTGGGTACCGCGTCGACCCGTTAATACCTCGTGGTTCGACAGTCAACGCATTACGAGACGGACTG
>SKPV01000285.1 GCA_007119345.1 Halovivax sp. | reverse complement strand
GGTCGCCTCCGCGCCGGCGGCGGCTCCGCGGCCAGCTGCGGACCGCGTCGGCCCGTCGGCTCGGGCGCCGGTTGTCGCTCGCCCCTTGGCGGGCCCTCGTCCGCGTCCGCCGCCTCCGTCGAGTCGGGTGCGAACGCGTCGACGGTTCGCAGGTAGCTCTCGAGCGGGGCCTTCGACAGGTCCGCTCCCATCCGCTGGGTCGTCAGCTGCAACTCGAGGGCGCTCAGCGACGTTCGTATCGCCGCGCGGTTGAATGCGCTGAACTCGCTCATCGTCCGCCGCGGGAGGTCGACTCCCCAGGCGGACCGGTCGCCCCGGCCCGACCGTCCGTCGTTCTGATCGTCCCGGCCCGACCGTCGCGCGTCTCGATTTGGATGTCGGTCGCTCATGCGTGTGCGTCTCCGCCACCGGGCTGTGCTTAAACGCTCGCCATGGGTACGCACCCCGTTCGACGACCCGCCGATCGCGCCCGACCCTCAGTCCGAGCCGGTCGCGCCGGCGGCGGGCGATTCGTCGCCGTCCGCCGGCTCGCCGTCCAGGGCCTCGATGTAGCGGATTCGGTCCGGTATCGGCGGGTGCGAGTAGTGGAAGGTGGCGTACCACGGGTGCGGGAACGGGTTCGAGAGGTTCTCCCCGGTGAGCGTCGCGAGCGCCTCGATCAGCGGCTCGCCGTCGCCCATCACGTGGGTCGCGAAGGCGTCCGCTTCGCGCTCGTGGGCCAGCGAGAGTTTGTTTTCGATGGGGCGCGAGAGCTGCATGAGCGGGGAGAGCCAGAGCGCGCCCACCGCGAGTCCGGCGTAGGTTGCCTCGGGCAAGCCGAACATCTCGTAGAGCCACGCCTGCTCGACGAGCACCCAGAGGGCCCCGAGAAGGGCGCCGATGCGGACGAGGCCGGCCCCGAACTGCTTCCAGATGTGCGCTCGCTTCCAGTGGGCCAGCTCGTGGGCGAGCACGGCCTCGAGCTGGGGAAGGTCCATCTGGTCGACGAGCGTGTCGAAGAGGACGACTCGCTTGGTTCGCCCGAAGCCGACGAAGTAGGCGTTCGAGTGCGAGGAGCGCCGACTCGCGTCCATCACGTAGACGTCGTCGCAGGTGAACCCCGCGCGGTCGAAGACGCGCTCGACGGCCTCGCGGAGGTCGCCCGACTCGACGGGCTCGAAGTCGTTGAACAGCGGCGCGATCACCCGGGGGTAGACGACGAGCATCGCGAGCGAGAAGCCGGCGAAGAGCGCGAGCGCGGCGAGGGGCCACAGCGCGGGCAGCGCCTCGATCACCCAGAGCACGGCGGCCGCCAACGCGGCGACGATGACCATCGTGATCGCCAGCCCCAGTAGCAGGTCTCGGACGTACAGCGCGGGCGTCTGCTCGTTGAACTCGAAGCGTTCCTCGACCACGAACGTGTCGTAGACGTCGAACGGGACGGAGAGCGCTCGCAGGGCGACGACCGCGCCGAGGAAAAACAGCGTCCCGGTGACGACCGGTCCGTAGCCGAGCCCCTCGAGGAACTCGATCGCGGCCGCCAGCGCCCCGGAGTAGAGCGCGGCGAGGATCGCGGCGACGACCGTCCACGTCCGGAGCTGCCCGAGACGGGTTTTGGCCCGCTGGTAGGCGGCGACCGCGTCCGGGTCCGCCACCCCGAGGCGCTCGCTGACCCACGTGCGCTCGCGTTCGAGCGCTCGGCGGCCGTGACGGACGTTCAACGCGGCGAGGGCGCCGAAGAAGACGGACGAACCGACCACGAGCGCGAGAAAAACCGCGTGCTCGAGGGGGTACTCGCCGATCGGGACCGGATCGAACATGTCGCCGTCTTGGCGTCGACGGAGGTAATGGTTTCGCAATCACGCCCGCGGGTACGCGTCACGACCGGCCAGGGCGATTCGAACGTCGTCGTGTCGCCGACCTCGTCTGCCCTCTCTCGGGCGAACCTCCGACCAACTTCTTCGTCAGTCGAGCGAAACGTTCGCGATCGTCGGTACGAAGCCATCGCCGACCGATTTCACTAATTCGAAAGATCGATTGGTTTTCGGCGAAGGGATGGTTTCCGAATTAGACACTCTTAATAAGGGAAAGGCCAAATCTCCGATGATGACTGGGTCCAACCAAGATTGGTGGCCGAACGCGTTGAACTTGAAGATCCTCGACCAGAACGCCCGTCCGGTCGATCCGATGGACGAGGACTTCGATTACGCCGAGGAGTTCGAGAAACTCGACCTCGACGAAGTGAAGGCGGACATCGCGGACGTGTTGACGACGTCCCAGGATTGGTGGCCGGCGGACTACGGCCACTACGGACCGCTCATCATCCGGATGGCGTGGCACAGCGCGGGGACGTACCGGACCAGTGACGGCCGTGGTGGCGCCTCGGGAGGCCATCAGCGCTTTGCGCCGCTCAGTGCCTGGCCCGACAACGTCAACCTCGACAAGGCCCGCCGTGTGCTCTGGCCGGTCAAGAAAAAGTACGGACGCAAACTCTCGTGGGCGGACCTGCTAGTCCTGTCCGGCAACGTCGCCCTCGAGTCGATGGGCTTCGAGACCTACGGCTTCGCCGGTGGACGCGAAGACGACTTCGAGCCCGACGAAAGCGTCGACTGGGGCCCCGAGGAGGAGTGGCTCGGCTCCGACCGCCACGACGAAGAGGGTAACCTCGAGGGCGACCTCGCCGCCGACCACATGGGCCTGATCTACGTGAACCCGGAGGGCCCCGACGGAAACCCGGATCCGAAAGAGTCGGCGAAGTACATCCGCCAGTCGTTCGGACGGATGGCGATGAACGACGAGGAGACGGTCGCACTCATCGCCGGCGGACACGAGTTCGGGAAAGTCCACGGTGCGGCCCCCGACGATCACCTCGGCCCGGACCCCGAAGAGGCACCCATCGAGATGCAGGGCCTCGGCTGGGAGAGCGACTACGGCACCGGTAAGGGCGACGACACCATCACCAGCGGCCTCGAGGGCCCGTGGACCGAGACGCCGATCCAGTGGAACCACGACTTCCTCGACAACCTGTTTTCCTACGAGTGGGAGCTCGACGAGAGCCCCGCCGGTGCCTACCAGTGGACGCCGGTGGACGAGGAGGCACAGGACGCCGCGCCGGCTGCCCACGATCCGGAGGGGAGCCAGACGCCCATGATGCTCACGACGGACCTCGCGCTCAAGGAGGACCCGGACTACCGTGAGATCGCCAAGCGGTTCCACGAGAACCCGGCGGAACTCGAGGAGGCCTTCGCGAAGGCCTGGTACAAGCTGATCCACCGCGACCTGGGCCCCTCGGAGCGGTTCCTCGGCCCCGAAGTTCCCGACGAGGAGTTCCTCTGGCAGGACCCACTCCCCGACGTCGACCACGAACTGATCGGCGACGAAGAGATCGCCCAGCTCAAAGCGGAGATCCTCGAGTCGGAACTGTCCGTCTCCGAGCTGGTCAAGACCGCCTGGGCGTCGGCGTCGACCTACCGCGACAGCGACAAGCGCGGCGGCGCGAACGGGGCCCGCATCCGCCTCGAGCCCCAGAAGAACTGGGAAGTGAACGAGCCCGAAGAGCTGGCGACCGTGCTGACGGTCCTCGAGGAGATCCGGGAGGACTTCAACAGCTCGCGATCGGACGACGTGCGAGTCTCGCTCGCCGACCTGATCGTGCTGGGCGGCTGTGGCGCCGTCGAGCGGGCGGCACAGGATGCCGGCTACGACGTGGAGGTTCCGTTCGAGCCGGGGCGTACCGACGCCACGCAGGACCAGACCGACGTCGAGTCCTTCGAGTGGCTGGAACCCGACGCCGACGGCTTTCGCAACTACTACACCGAGGGTGACGTGATGGATCGCTCGGCGGAGGAGCTGCTGGTCGACAGGGCCGACCTGCTGACGCTGACGGCCCCCGAGATGACGGTACTCGTCGGCGGCATGCGCGCGCTGGACGCGAACTACCAGCACTCCGACCTCGGCGTCTTCACCGACGAACCGGAGACGCTGAACAACGACTTCTTCGAGGTCTTGCTCGACATGGGCTACGAGTGGGAAGCGAGCTCGGACGGCGAAGCGATCTTCGAACTGCGCGACCGCGAAACGGGCGCGGTCGAGTGGGAGGCGAGCCGTGTGGACCTCGTCTTCGGGTCGAACTCCCGGCTCCGGTCGATCGCGGAGGTGTACGCCGCCGCGGACGGCGAAGCGCAGTTCGTCGAGGACTTCGTCGAGACGTGGCACAAGGTGATGACGCTCGATCGCTTCGACCTCGAGTAATCTCGGACGAGCGCTCCGGGCCGCTATCGACGTCGCCCCGTGAGGAACCGGGTGATCATTTTATCTTCCGGCGCGGCGTGCGTCGCGGTCGAATGGCCCGAGAGAATCACGCGATCGATCACGTGGTGCTCGCCGAGGAGGCTCACGTCCACAGCGCGTGGGACAACGGATTGGATCCGGTTCGGACCGTCGCGCCGGGCGAGGTCGTTCGGTTCGCGTGCCGGGACGCGACGGACGGCCAGATCGGCCCCGATTCAACGGCGGCGGACGTCGCGGCACTCGATCTCGATCCGGTGCACCCGTTGACCGGGCCGATCGAGATCGACGGCGCGCGCCCGGGAGACGTGCTGGCGATCGAGATTCTCGGGCTCGAACACGAGGGCTGGGGGTACACCCTGTTCCCGCCCGGTGCGTGGGGCGCCGGGCTGCTGGCCGAGGAGTTCCCGGAACCGGGACTGTTCGTATGGGACCTCGAGGGGGACGTCGGCCACTTCTGCGACGGGATCGACGTCCCGCTCGATCCGTTTCCCGGCGTGATCGGCGTGGCGCCGGCCGAGGACGGTCCTCACGGGACGAATCCGCCGCGATCGGTGGGCGGAAACCTCGACGTCAAACATCTCACGGCCGGATCGACGGTCTACCTTCCCGTCGCGGTCGAGGGGGCCATGTTCAGCGTCGGCGACTGTCACGCCGCCCAGGGCGACGGCGAAGTCTGCGTGACCGGGATCGAGGCGCCGATGTCCGTGCGCTGCCGGTTCGAACTCCTCGAAGACCGATCGATCGAGCAACCGCAGTTCGAGACGGACGGGCCGTTCACGCCGACCGGTCGCGACGAACCGATGTACGGGACCACCGGGATCGCCGACGACCTCGTGACCGCGACCGAAGCCGCCGTCCGACACATGATCGACCACCTGCACGACGAACGCGGACTCTCCCGCGAGCGAGCCTACCTGTTGTGCTCGGCGGCCGTCGACCTGAAGATCAACGAGGTCGTGAACGATCCCAACTGGGTCGTCTCCGCGTACCTTCCCGAGCGCATCTTCCCGGACTCGCCTCGGTGACGGACTCGGTCGGACACGGCGTTCGCGGGGATTCCTCGCGGATCGCTCTCCGGCAGCGGACTGTCTCCCTCGGTTCGGGGAACGCACTTGTTCGCTCGAAGCCTACCGAATCTATGCGACGTGTCCGAGTTGTCGAAGGATCCGACGGGCGCCGGCGTGATCACGAGATCGGTGCCGGCACGATTGCGGGTGGCGAATGAGCAACCGGTTCGCTCCGGAGCGGCCGTCGGACGATGCCGGCCGGGACGGCCGGCCCGACGAGGCCAGGCCGCGAGACGGCCGCACCGACAGGGCCGGGGTGCGGGACGGCCGCACCGACGGGGCCGGGTCGTTTTCGGATCGCGTACTCGACGCGAGCCCGATCGCCACCGTCGTGGTCGATCGTTCCGGCGATATCGTCTACGCGAACGATCGCGCGGAGGAGACTCTCGGACGATCCCGCGAGGAGGTCACCGGTCGGCGATACGACGAGCCCGAGTGGAACACCTACGACGAGGGCGGTGCACCCGTTACCGTCGAGGATCATCCCGTCACTCGCGTCTTCGAAACGGGCGAACCCGACTACGGTTTCGAACACTGGATCGAACTCCCCGACGGCACCGAGCGCTGGCTGTCGAGCAACTCGGTCCCCTTGTTCGACGAGGAGGAGGTCGAATTCGCGGTCGTCTCGTTCGAGGACGTGACGGCCATGAAGCGCCGGGAGGAGCGGTTGACCAGCGATCACGTTCGACTGCTCGAGTACCGGACCGATCGGGCCGCGGTGCCGCCGTCCCTTCGTGCCGGGGGCGGCGGCGAGACGCGGATCGACGTCGAGTCGGTCATCCCGTTGCCGAACGGAACGGTCGTCCAGTACATGTCGACGGCGGACCTCCCGGCGAGCGAGTTCGTCGACGCGGTCGAAGAGGTGCCCCACTACCTCGAGGCTCGTCTGCTCAGCACCGTCGACGGTCGCACGCGCGTCGAGGCCCACGCCGACTCGGCGACGGTCTCCCAGACGTTCCAGTCGCTGGGCGGTCGGCCGCGGGCCGTCGTCATCGCCCCGGACGAGGTCCGGTTCCTCGGTGAGCTGCCGGGCGACGTGGACCCTCGCCGGGCCGCCGCCGGCATTCGCGAGTTCCACTCGGACGTCGAACTGGTGTCGGGAGAGCTCGTCTACTCGCCGCACCTCCTCTCCGACATCGTCTCCGACGCGCTGACCGAGCGTCAGCTCGCCGCCCTCGACGCCGCGTACTTCGGCGGGTACTTCGATTCGCCCCGGAAGAGCACCGGCGAGGACCTGGCGAAGCGATTCGGCGTCACGCGACAGACGTTCAACCAGCACCTCCGGAGCGCTCAGCGGGTCGTGTTCCGGCACCTGTTCGAGAAGTCGGGCGCCGACGGCCGCTGACGGATCCTGACGGGTCAGTGTCCCATCTTACGCGCACGGAGGACGGAGGAGTGACTAATGGGTGACAACACGACGCAGTCGAGCGGGGAAGCGACCGGGGGAGGAGTGGACGTCGATGTGCGGGGGTACGACCCCTCGACGGGAGCGTTCCACGACCGATTCGATCCGGGCGGCGGTGACGACCCCGTCGTGGCCATCGTCCGGGCGGTGGCCGCGGTCACGGATCGGGATCCGACGGAGATGCCGCTGCTCTTCGAAACCGTCCACACCGGTGCGCTCTCCCGGGTTCTCGACGCGTCCCCGCCCGGAACCCTCGAGGTGACGTTTCCGTACGCGGGGTGCGACGTGACCGTTTCGAGCGACGGAACCGTCCTCGTTCGAGGACACCCGGGCTGAGGACACACCTCGGGGTGGAATCGCTCGCGGAGTGACGGTCGATCGAGACGGCTCCGGGACCGATCGCCCGAGGCGCTTCGTTCGAGCGTGCTCCGACGTTCCGCCCGAACGGATCGCCGCGCTTCTGACGTAGGGACCACGACGCCCCGACCGATCGGGCCGCGGGATCAGTCGCCGGCGACCGGATCGCGCGCCCAGAACGCGCTGTCCTTCTTCAGTTTCGGCACCCAGGTGTCCTCGACCGTCGAGACGAGCGCGACCCGCGAGGCCGGGACGTCCTTCACCACCGGGTGGTCGGGCATGTGTTCGGCGACGGCCTCGGCGAACGCGACGACCCCGTCGTGGTCCGGCATCGTCTCTCGATCCAGCCGGCCGCGGGAGTGACCGACGTGCATGTAGGCCTTCAGCTCGACGAAGTCGGGCTCGGCCCGCTGGAAGAGGCCGGCGTACCAGTCGGGGCTGTGCATGTTCTCGCCCTCGAGCAGCGTCGTCCGGAGGACCGTCCGGGTCTCGTCCTTCTCGGCGAGGACGTCGAGGGTCTCGAGCAGCGTCTCCCAGGCGTCGTCCTCGAGGGCGCGAACCACCCGATCGAAGGTGTGGCGCTCGGGCGCGTCGACGCTGACGTAGAGCTGTGTGGGGTCACACTCCCGGAGCACGTCGGGGCGGGTGCCGTTGGAGACGAGGAACGTCGTGACGTCCCGATCGTGGAAGGCCTCGATCAGCTCCGGCAGGTAGGGGTACAGCGTCGGCTCGCCGTCGAGCGAGATCGCGACGTGACGGGGCGCCATCGCCTCCTCGAAGACCTCGCGGGGGACCTCGTCGTTGCCGCCGAACCCCGAGAGCAGCTTCCGCTGGAGCTCGATCGAGGCGTCGACGACGGCTTCGGGGTCGTCCCACTCGACGTCGTCTAACTCGTAGGCGTGGCCCTGGTGGTCGCGCCAGCAGAAGACGCAGCGCTCGTTACACCGGACGACCGGCGTCATCTGGATGCAGCGGTGGGACTCGATCCCGTAGAAGATGTTCTTGTAGCACTTGCCCTCGCCCCGCAGGGCGTTGGCGGTCCAGCCGCAGGTCTGGGCCGCCGTGTGATTCACGCTGTGGTAGTCCGGTGAATCGACCTGTTTCGGCCCGCCGCCGTTGCTCATACGCGAGTGATGCGCTCGTGGGCGTATAAGGGCCGTGGTCGGCCGTCGCTCGTCCTCACCGGTACCAGGTGATCCGCGTCGCGCGCTGGGTGTCGTGGTACGCGTCCAGCCCCTCGCCGACGAGCCACCTGAGCCGGAGGTCGTCGTACTGCACCGCGTCGGTGTAATCCAGGAACGTCACGGGGATCACCAGCTCGCCGGCGTCCCGGATCGCGCTCGCGACGACGGTGAACACGTGCTTGTGGCGCCCGTTGTAGACGCGGCCGGCGACGACGGGGAGCCGCTGGTTCGGCGCGGGAACGGCCTGCAGTGCGTCCACGGAGCGCCGCGTCAGCTCGGTGCAAAAGAGGCCGCTGTCCTCGCCGGCTTCGAGCGCCTCGAACCCGGTCTCGGACTCGAAGTGCTGTCGGAGGTCCCGCGCGCCGAAGATGACGTTGTCCTCCACGGAGCCGGCGGCGTACCGGGCGTAGTCGTAGCGCGTGTGCTCGCGAAATCCGTCCTTCAGCCCCTCGACGAGCGACTCCGGATCGGTCGGATCTGCGCCCGCGAAGTCCGCGACGACCGTCGGGTCACCGCTGCGAGGACCGCGCAGCGCCTGGACCGCGTACGGCCTCGCGTCGCCCCCGGCGACGCGCTCGAAAAACGCCGGGTAGCTGTCGTACTCGAATCGGACGTCCTCCGCCGCGAGCGCCCCGAGATCGGCGACCAGTTCCTCGAGTGGACCGCCCTCGAGACCGAAGTCCTCGTCGACCGCGGCGGCGTCGGCCGGGTCGTCGGTCCCCGGATCGAACGTGTGGCGGGTGCTGCCGTCCGCACGCAGCCGAACGGTCCAGTCGCTCAAGGTGATCCGTGCGCCGTCGAAGTCGGCGACGCGATCTCGGGAGGGGCGGAGGTTCGCCAGCATCAGCGGATCGAGATCCTGTTCGAGCAGGTTCGTGCCGGTGAGCCGTCCGTAGCCGAGCACGACGTTGTGGATCGCGCGGCCGGTGCCGACGGCGGCCGTCCCACCGAGCCCGGCCGCGAGCACCCTTCGCCTGGTCCATTCCATAATCGAAATCTCTCGGGGAGAGGTACTTTGCCGGTCGGCATATGTCTTCCGTCGAGGACCGTCGGCGAGGCTGGATCGTCGGCGAGGCTGGATCGTCGGCGAGGCTGGATCCCCGTGAGGCTGGATCCCCGTGAGGCTGGTTCCGTCCGGCGTGCGGAACCGGTCTCCGCGACGAACCGGCAATCGCGCAGCCTCTCCCGGTGGTCGGTCCGTACGGAGTCGGCGGTCGCGCGGCGCGGACGATCGCCCCGGCTCGACGCCCCGGGGCCGCGCGCTTCACTCCTCGTCGGCTCGCTCGGGCCGACTCGGGCCGCCGGGGAGCTCGCCCGGCTCGGCCGGCTCGTCGCCGCCCGCCGAGACCTCGCGCTCGAAGCCGTAGAGTACCGGCCCCGTGTTGGCGGTCAGCAGCACGCCGGTGAGCGGCACCGTCGCGAAGAGGGGGAGGGCGAACCCGACGGCGACGGTCCCGGCCGTGACCGTCGCCCAGAGCCGCGGTCGCGAGACGCCGACTCGGTGGGCGTCCCAGAACGTGGCCCCGCCGACCGCCGCCGCGCTCCCGAACCCGAGGAGCGCGATCGCGATCGTGGTTGCGTCCATACCCCTGCATCGGCCGCGCCGGGTCAAAGGGCTCTCGGTCCCGACCGGACGCAGTCGTGACGTCTCCGCGTCTCACTCCGCGGGCGAGGGCGTCACCGGCTCGGACGCCGCGTCGGAGTCGCCGTCGCTCGGTCCGTCGCCGAGTTCGGACGTTCGTAGGTGGTCCAGCGCCTCGCCGTTTCGCAGCAAGATCGCGACGAACCCGACCACGATGACGACGTCGAGGTAGGCCCCGATGAAGATCCCGACGAACGCGTCGAGCAATCCGAGGTTCTGTCGGGACACGAGTCCCACGACGATGTACAGCCACCAGATCAGCAACCCGAGGTTGCGAAGTTTCCCGAACAGCAGGCGGCGTTCGTCGCTGACGCGAGTCGCTCGCGCTGGGATCGAACGGAGGAGCACGACCGACTGCACGGTCAGACAGCCGACCGTCACCGCCGCCGCTGCCAGCGAGATCGGCTCGTCGAAGTACCAGCCCGTCACGGTTCCGCCGATGACGCCGACGAGCAGCACGATGAGCAGGGCCATCCAGCGATAGCCGACGCCCGCGACGTGCGTGAGGAAAGCGAGCATCGCCGAAAACGCGATCAGGTACGCGCCGAAGCGGGCGGCGGGGAGCCACTCGCCCTCGACGTTCTGGATCGTCAGGAACTCCACCGACATGAGGACGTAGGCGGCGCCCATCGAACCCGCGATGACGACGCAGGCCAGGCCGTACTGGCGGCGCCGCGGTGGCAATCGCACCGTCGCGACGACGGTCCCGAGCGTCACGATCGCGAGCACCGCCGCCGTCAGCTGATAGAGCTGGAGTTCGGGGATCATCGGCGCTCACCCCCGTCGGCGGCGACGGTGTCGTTCGACTCCCCGGCGACGCTGAAGACCGCGACCGCCTGGGCGAGGCGATCCGCGCGCTCGGCCAGCGACTCCGCTTCCCCGTAGACCTCGTCGCTCGTCGCGGTCGCCTCCTCGGAGGCGGCGGCGACGTCCTCGGCCTGCGCGGTGGTCTCCGCCGAGACGCTCGCTACGTCGTCGACGATCGTCGCGAGCTCGGAGGTCGAGGTCGCCTGGTCGTCGGTCGTGCGGTCGATCGACTGGACGCCCTCGTCGACGCGGTCGATGTCGCCCGATATCTCTTCGAGCTGGGTGTGTAGATCCTCGACCGCGCCAGCGGCGGTGTCGATCTCGCGTTCGACCTCGCCGATACCGGCCGCGCTGGCGGCGGCGTCCTCCTGGATCGACTGGAGGCTCTCTTCGACCTCGTCGACCGCCTCTTTCGTCTCCTGGGCGAGCTCTTTGACCTGGCCCGCCACGGCGTCGAATCCGCCGTCTTTCCCCTCGACGTCCTGCTGGTTGCGAGCGGATTCGATGGAGGCGTTCAGCGCGAGCATGTTGGTCTGGCCGGCTATGTCGTCGATCAGTTCGATGACCTCCTCGATCTTCTCGGCGTCGTCGTTCAGCCGGCGGATCGTCTCCGCGACCCGCTCGGTGCGCTCCTCGGCGTCCCGGATCGCGCCCGCGGCGTCGGTCGCGTCGGCGCGGCCGGTGTCGGCCAGCCGGGCCACCCGCCGCGACTGGTCGGCGATCGTGGACGCGGTCGCCGCCAGCTCCTCGATCGTCGCCGACAGGTCGTTGATCTCGCCGGCGGCCGCCTCGAGGTCGTCGGTCTGACTGGCCGACCCGTCGGAGATCTCCTGGATCGAGCTCGCCACCTCCCGGTTCGCCTCGCGGATCTCGCGAGCGCCGCTCTGGACCTCGGCGGCCGCCTCGTCGACCGTCTCCGCGAAGCGCTTGACGCGCCCGACGGTGGTGCCGAGGTCGTCGACCATCTCGTTGAACGAATCGGCGATCGCGGTCATCGCCTCGTCGTCCGATCGGGGTTCCAGCCGCCGATCCAGGTCGCCCGCGGCGCAGGCGGCCATCTCCTCCGAGAACCGCTCGGCCTCGGCGCTGAGCGCCTCCGCCCGTCGCTCGGTTTCCCGTCGGGCATCGATCGCGCGCTCGCGCTGGGTCTCGAGGTCCTCGAGGGTGACCGCCAGCGAGTCACGCATCGCGGCGACGGCGCCGTAGAGCGTCCCGATCTCGTCGACGCGGTCCGTCTCGAGGTCGACGTCGAGCTCGCCCGCCCCGATGGGTTCGGTCTTCTCGGCGAGTTGTCGCAGCGAGAGCGAGACGTTTCCGCCGAGGACGATGCCGACGACGCCGAGGTGGAGGAAGAACACGATCGCCAGTCCCGAGACGGCGGCGATGGCCGCGTCGAGGGGTACCTGGCCGTCCTGGGCCGTCTGGGAGACGTGGAACGCGAACAGCGCCGCGATCGCGAGCGTGAGCACGATCACGGCCGCGAGTACGGCGCTGAGCTTCGCCGTGTACCGGCGTCTGATTCGGTCGGGAACGAGGGTTGTGCGTGTCATGTGGGAATCATTGACAGTATCGCTACCGACCACCTGGTGTCGACGACCCTTAACGTTTCTTGCCAATCTGTCGATATCGACCCGGAGCGGGCCGATACCGGCCAAATAAGCACCAAAAGTGATGGCCGACGGGGATCGCAGGCGTGCCGTCGTCGATCATCTCGGGGATCGCTTCGATCCGCCGCCGAACCGATCGAGAACGGCCAGCGCGCCGTCCGCGTGAGGGCGGTCGAGCACCTCGTCCGCGGCCCGTCTGGCGTCCTCGTCGGCGTTGGCGACGGCGAAACTGTCGCCGACCCGCTCGAACGTCGAGACGTCGTTGGCGGAGTCGCCGATCGCGACGCACTCGGAGAGCCCGAGATCGATCTCGTCGGCGAGGATCTCCAGCGCCCGCCCCTTCGAGATCGTCGGGTCCTTCACGTGGTAGGCGTAGCCGGTGTCGACCACCTCGAGACCGCGCTCGGCGGCGATCCGCTCGAGGGGTTCGAGCGGACGTCCTCGACGGACCGCGAGTTCCGTCTCGCGCCACCGGTTGACCGTATCGGCGCCGTCCCAGCCGAGCGAGTATCCTTCGGCCTCGTACTCGCGAGCGACGGCTTCGGCACCCTCGCGGTCGCCGGCGATGATCACGTCCTCCCCCGTGTAGACGACCCCGCCGTTCTCGCCGACGACGAGCTCGGGAATCCCGACGAAGTGACACAGGGCGATCGGATAGGGGAACGCCTTCCCGGTGGCGAGGACGATGGGCGCCTCCCACGCCCGGAGCGGGTCGAAGACGCGCGGGTCGATCCCCCACGCGTCGGGGCGGGTCAGCGTCCCGTCGATGTCGAGGACGAGCGGCGGCTGCGCGGTCATACCCGTTCGATTTCGGTTCGGGGGGATAAATGGTCGGTCCGCGGCGCTCACCACCGCTAGCGCTTACCGCCTGGCGACCGTCGGTGCGCCTATGGATCGGGACGGACCGTTGTACGCGATCGCTCACTACGTCGCGCTGATCGGACTGATCTTGCTGCTCGTACGGGCGATCGACGCGACCGTCTACT
This sequence comes from Halovivax sp., assembly GCA_007119345.1. Lineage (GTDB taxonomy): Archaea > Halobacteriota > Halobacteria > Halobacteriales > Natrialbaceae > Halovivax. The sequence goes on along the minus strand of SKPV01000285.1, from coordinate 5,150 downwards.
CGGTCGACCTGCTGGCGGGCGTCGCGATCGCCGTCCTCGTCGGTCTGCTCTACCCGATGGTCGTGCGCCGGATGGGGATCGCGCCGACCCACTGGGAGGGGTGATCGCCGTCGCGCGACCGACCGATCGGGAGAATCGCCGTCGCGGGAGCGCCCCGCGCCGCTTTCGACGGCGTCGGGCGCACGAAAATCGTCGACGTCGGCGTCGACGGCGGTCAGCGCGCGATCACAGCGTCGGGACCCACGAGCGTCCGAGAAGATCCGGGCGACGTAGCGGACCGCGACGAGGAAGGTCCCGAAGCCGATCGCCGCCGCCGGCGAGTCCACGTGCGTATCGCCGTGGGCGTAGAAGACGGGCTGGAACGGCTCGCCGAACAGCGCGCGGAGGACCGACGAGGAATCGCGGTCGACGTCAGTGGGCGTCGGGCGCCGTTCTCGTGGCAACGTTCCCGGAGCGCATCCGATTAGCGGCCACCTTCCCCCTGCGCACGTTTTCGCTGTTCGCGACGAGCCGGTCGGTCTCGACGGTGGAGTACCTGTCAGCGTGTGCTATCGATTTCGCTCGCGGCTTCCCCGCCGCTCTCGCTCTCGCGTTTGGTCCTTTCGAATAACATCATAATTTTTTGAGATAGTTATATGTCGCCCACTCTCGGTGTATTCTTTATGGTGGGTGCTAACAAACACCATGAAACGGCGGGGCGGCGGCGACGAACGCACTCGCGGCGGCGGTTTCTCCGGATCGCCGGCGCGACGGGGGTGGTAGGGACGATCGGCGCCGTCGGAGGGGCCGGATCCGTTTCGGCGAGGGAGGCCGCGACCGTCGCACAACCCGAGGGCGAACCGGTTCCGGAGCTCGTCTACGAGAATCTCGATCCGGACGCACCGCTACGATTCTGGTACGGAGAGCAACACGCGAATCGACTCCGGGAGGTCGGATTCGACGTCGACTACAACACGCGAGCGCTCGATGCCCACCTCGAGCGCGTCTTCACCACTCGCGACTTCGATTACACGGTGATGCGCTGGCTCGACGGGTTCGACCCCGACCGCGCGCTCCGTGACATCGCGAGCGAGGGGACCCTCGAAGAGGGTGGCGGTAACGTTCCCGGTTTCGTCGACGAGGAGTACGAGGAGATGCTCGCCGAGCAGCGGTCGACCGTCGACGAGGCGAGCCGCCAGGAGATCGTCTTCGAGATGCAGGAGTTCATGGTCGACGATCACGTCATCCACCCGATCGTCGTCCAGGACCGGGCGATGCCGTTCCGGACCGATCGCGTGTCGAACGTCAGCGGGATGCTCGAGGACGGCCTCGCCGGGATCTGGAACATGGTCCAGATCGAGACGGAGGATGGAGAACTTTCGGCCGCCTCTCACGAGGATCTGACCAATCTGGATCCCGTGACCGGGCTGGTGACCCGCGCCAACCGGGACATGATCACGCTGGTGTACGACCGGCTGATGCACGTCGACCCGGACGAGGATTTCCTGCCCGTGCCGTGGGCCGCCGAGGCGGTCGAGTGGGACGGCGACGAAGCGCTCGACATCGTCCTGCGGGAGGGAGCGGAGTGGCACGACGGCGAACCCGTCACCGCCGACGACGTCGCGTTCTCCTTCGAATACCACGACGAGCACAATCCCGACTTCGCTGGTCTCGCCGAGAACGTCGATTCCGTCGAGGCCGAAACCGACCTCGACGTTCGCATCGAACTGCTCCAGCCTGACGCGATCATGGAGACGCGAGTGCTGGCCGGTCGGTTCGCGAGTCTCATTCCGCAGCACGTCTGGGAGGGCCGCGAGCCCGACGACATCGTCGCCGAACAGGACTACGTCGGTAGCGGGCCGTTCCAGTTCGAGGAGATGTCCCTCGGCGAGGACCTCCGACTCAGCGCGCACGAGGGCCACCACCACGAGCCGAACGTCGACGAGTTCATTCGCGTCGAAACCGCCGACCCGTCGGGCACGGCCAGCGTCGTCGAAGGTGGTGCGGTCGACATGGCCAACTTCGACCTGCCGGCCGATCAGCTGACCGCCCTCGAGGGAGACCCCGATATCGAACTCGAGAGCGCGCTGATGACGTCGATCCACTACGGTGTCCCCAACCGCCGGCGCGAACCGTTCGCTCACCCGGCTGTCCGGGAGGCGACCGCACACACGATCCCTCGGGAGGAAATCGTCGAGATCGGCGCCGACGGATTCGCCGAGGTCATCGTCGCGCCGCTGTCGCCGGGTCTCGAATTCTGGTACAACGAGGACGTGACGGAGTTCCCCTACGACCTCGAGCGGGCCGAACAGGTGCTCGCCGACGCGGGCTTCGAGTGGGACGAGGACGGCAACCTGTTCTACCCGCCGGACTACGAACTCCAGGAGGAGTGGCCCGATCCGCACGAACCGCCGGAATGAGTCGGAAACAGGCCGCAGCGTCTCCCCGTCGATCCGGTTCGGCGACGTCGGCGGACTCTCCTCGATTCGTCGCCGCACACGACCGCGACGTCGACGGACTCCACTCGATTCGTCGTCGCACGCGATCGCGACGTCGGCGACGGTTTTCTCGCAAACCCAGCGGCCGCTCGCCGTCGTCGCGTCGGGGCTGGATGGCTCGCCGTCGTTACGCCGCGGTCGGATCGCTCGCCGTCGTCACGCCGCGGTCGGATCGCTCACTCGAGCGAAATCGGGAGCAGTGGGTCGCCTGTCCACGATTTCCGGGATCGGTTCGATAGAGCGTCCCGGCCGTGACGTCCTCGAGCGGCGCCCCGTGCGTGGTGGACGTTGCGTAGGCACGATAGAACTCGGGTTCGCCGAACGCGAGGCTCGTCACAGTCACCGACGGCACCGAGCCCGATACTGGTACGCGAATCGGGGGCCGAGCCGATCGATCAGGCCGGCTGTTCGGCCGGCTCCTCCCGATCGACCAACGCCTCCGCGACGGCCTCGGTGAACTCCGGGAGGTCGTCGGGGACCCGCCCCGTAACGACGTGGTCGTCCTGAATCGCCGGAACGTCGTGGACCGTGGCGCCCGCGTTCTCCATGTCCGTGTGGATCGCCTCGTAGCCGCAGACGTCGCGCCCGTCGAGGATGTCCGCCTCGACGAACACCCACGGCCCGTGGCAGATGGCGGCGAGAAGGGTTCCGCGCTCGTCCGCCTCCCGGATCAGCTCGACCACCTCGTCGACGACCCGGAGGTGATCGGGCGAGAATCCGCCGGGGAACAGCAGGCAGTCGACCTCGTCGAGGTCGAGTTCGTCCAGCGACTGGACCGTGTACCGGTTGCCCTCGACCATCACCTCCGGCGGGAGCGGGGTGCCGAACCGTCCCGTCACCGGCTTGCTCTCCGCCTCCCGGAGCGCCGGGCGCGGGTGGTGGCCGGCCTGGACGGGGACCAACGCGACGTCGGCTCCCAGGTGGCTGAGTCGTAACAACGGGTACTCGAGTTCGATGTCCTCGAACTCGTTCGATGCGACGATCGCTATCGTGGTATCCGTCAGCGTCATCGGGATCCTTCGGTGTATGGTGCTCCGTGACACGACTTCAACGTTGTTCGTCGGTTGCGATTCGCACAAACGATCCGTGGGTCCGATGCTGGCCACAACCTGAGCCAACATGTACCATGGTCCACGGTAACAATTAACTTGCACGACGACCTAGGACGGAGGGAGCGTACATGAGCGAGAAATGGGTCGCCGGGCGAGCGCCCGACGCTCTGTCGAATACTACCGATCGAGGTCCGAGGCGCCGATGAGAAAGTACGTCGCACGTCGCGTCCTCCAGCTGGGAGTCACGTACTTCGCGTTCCTGACGCTGTTGTTCGTCATCTTCAGAGTCGCACCGGGCGATCCGACGACGATGTACCTGCTCGAGGGGATGGGGCCGGAGCAACGCCAGCGCGTGCTCGAACGGCTCGGCCTTCATCGTCCGTTGCACGAACAGTACGTCGATTACCTCCTGCAACTCTTGCAGGGTAACTTCGGCGAGTCGTTCCGGTACGGCGGGCCGGTCGAGGACATCATCTGGCTTCGCTTCTGGAACACGATCTTGCTGATGGGGCCGGCGTTCTTCCTCGCGTACGTGATCGGGATCACCGTCGGCGCGTTCATGGGCTGGGTTCGCGGGACGGCGAAAGAGCGGGCGGGTATCATCGTGACGCTGGTCGCTCGCTCCTCGCCCGAGTTCTGGATCGGGATCATCCTGCTGAGCGTCTTTTCCTTCCACCTCGGTTGGTTCCCGTCGGGCGGGTTGCGTTCGATCGGTTACGATGCCGCCACCTTCTGGGATCGGTACCTCTCGCTCGACTTCGTTCACCACATGTTCCTCCCCCTGATGACCGGCGTCATCTTCTACATGGCGACCCCGGCGCTGTTGATGCGATCCAGCATGATCCAGGTGCTCGACTCGGATTTCATCGAGATCAAGAAGGCCGAGGGTCACCCGGAGTACATCATCCTCTACAAGTACGCCGCCCGGAACTCGATCCTGCCGATCACGACGGTGGTCGCCATCGTCGTCGGCGTCGCGCTCGGCGGGTCGCTGGTCATCGAGACGGTGTTCAGCTGGCCGGGAATGGGCCGGGAGATGGTCGACTCGGTCATGCACAACGACTACGACATGGCTCAGGCGGTGTTCTTCCTGATGGGAAGCGTCGTGATCTTCATGAACTTCGTCGCGGACGTCGTCTACGTCTTCCTCGACCCGAGGGTGAGGTACGAATGAGCACGGACCTCGCGAAGCGGCTCAACGGGAAGCTCGTTCGTGGCATCACCAACAACCGTCGGTTGATCCGACTCTGGAAGGACCTGCGGTACGTCGGGGCCATCATCAGAAAGGACACGCTCGGGACGATCGGCGTCGGGATCATCCTCGTCTTCGTCCTGGTCGCGATACTCGGCCCCTACCTCATGCCCCGCGACCCGTCCGAGGCGTCTCGAGGGGCGGACGGGCAGTTGCTCCGCACCGAGTCGCCGTCGGCGACCGACGGCGTCTACCTCGGGACGACGAACTACGGCGAGGACGTCCTCTCGCAGGTGATCCTCTCCGCCCGGGTGTCGGTTTTCGTCGGACTGATGGCGGCGCTGATCGCGGTGTTCATCGGCGCGAACGTCGCGCTGATCAGCGCCTACTACGGCGGCTGGGTCGACGACGTCCTCATGCGGTTGGTCG
>SKPV01000161.1 GCA_007119345.1 Halovivax sp. | reverse complement strand
GGCTCCGCGCCGGCCGAGCGCGGCCCGACGCGGAGCGCGCCGCCGGCGTCGACCCACGCGATCGAGCCGCCGCCGGCGCCGACCGTGTTCACGTCGACCATCGGCGTCCCGATCGGCAGTCCGTCGATCTCGGCGTCGGTCGTCCGCGCCGGCGATCCGTCCCGAACGAGGCTCACGTCGCTCGACGTGCCGCCCATGTCGAACGTGACGAGCCCGTCGTCGCCGGCGACGTCGGCCGCGCCGATGACGCCGGCCGCCGGCCCGGAGAGGACCGTCGTCACGGCGTGCTCGCGCACCGTTTCCGCGTCCGCGATGCCCCCGTTGGACTGCATAATCTGCGGTGCCGGGATCCCCGCGTCGGCCGCTCGGTCGACGAGTCGGCCGACGTAGCCGTCGATCGCGGGCGTGACGTAGGCGTCGACCGTCGTCGTCGCCGTCCGCTCGAACTCGCGAAACTCCGCGAGGACTTCCGAGGAGGTCGAGACGGGCACGTCGAGCGACTCGCGGAGCAGCGTCGCAACCGTCCGCTCGTTCTCCGGCGTCGCGTATGCGTGGAGCAGACTGACCGCGACGCTATCGACGTCCGCCGCCGCGATCTCCTCGGCGATCTCGCGAACCTCGTCGGGGCGAACCGCGCGCTCGACGCCCTCCGGTAGGGTCCGTTCGTCGATCTCGAACCGCCGTCGTCGCGGAACGAGGGGTTCCGGTTTCTCGGCCTCGAGATCGTACAGCGAGGGGCGGTCCTGGCGCCCGATCTCGAGGACGTCCCGGAAGCCGGCGGTCGTGACCAGCGCCGTCCGCGCGCCGTCGCGTTCGAGTATCGCGTTGACCGAGACGGTCATCGCGTGGCCGAAGCTCTCGATCTCCGCGGGCTCGACGCCCGCGTCCTCGCAGGCCTTCTCGATGCCCTCGATGACCCCGAGGCTCTGATCGGCGGTCGTCGGGACCTTGGCGGTCGTCAGCCGACCGTCGACCAGCAGCGCGACGTCGGTGAACGTGCCGCCGACGTCGACGCCGATCTGCGTGCGTTGTCCTGTCATTATGAACCTAGCTTAGAGCAACCCCGTCAAGAAGTCGACGAACGCGGGGAGGTTGTCGTTCAGGGTCAACAGGCCGATCATGATGACGACCAGCGTGACGACGCCGCCGAGGACGTTCTGCAGCGTCGAGTTGGTGTGTTCGCCGAGCAGCTCCTGGTTGTTCATCGCGTAGATGAGGAAGACGGCCAGGATCGGCAGGAGGAGGCCGTTGAAGACCTGCGCGAGGACGATCACCTGGACGGGGTTGAAGCCGAGCCCGGAGAAGACGATGCCGACGCCGAGGATCGTCATCCAGATCGCCCGGAACCGGGTCGACTTCAGGTCCCGCTCCCAGCCGAGCGCCCCGGCCGTCGCGTACGCGCCGGCGAGCGGCGCGCTCATCGCACTGGTGAACCCGGCTGCGAACAGCCCGATCGCGAAGAACGTGAGTGCGTAGCCGCCCATGACGGGCTCGAGCTGATCGCCCATCTCGCCGACGTCACCGATCTCGGTCCCCTCCGGGAACACCGCCGCCGCCGTGATAACGATCGCCGTCGTGATGAGGCCGCCGATCGCCACCAGCAAGATCGTGTCGTACTGGGCGTCCTTGAGGTCGCTCGGCTCGTTCCACTTCTCCTGGACCGTGCTCGCGTGCAGGAACAGGTTGTAGCCGACGACGGTGGTCCCGATGAGGCCGGCGATGAGCAGCGCCGATCCCTCGGGGATCGTCGGCACGAGGCCGCCCCCGATGTCGGCCGGACTCGGTCGGACCGCGATCGCGTTCACGAGGAACGCGACGCCCATGATGGCGACGAGGCCGATGAACACCTTCTCGATGAGCTGGTAGCTGCCGGTGAAGAGCAGCGCACCCGCGACGAGGCCGATCACCGGCCCCCAGATGTTCGCCTCAACGCCCGTGATCGTCGCCAGTCCCGCCGCGCCGCCGGTGATGTTCCCCGTCTGGAACGCGGCCGTGCCGACGCCGATGGCGCCGACCACGAGCGCGATGGCGACCGCGCTCACCGCCGGATTGTCGAACTGCTTTCGCAACGCTTCGCCGAGTCCCTGCTGGGTGATGAGCCCGAGACGCGCGCTCATCTCCTGGATGACCATCGTCGCGAAGATCGAGAACACGATCGTCCACAGGAGCACGTACGCGTACTCCGCGCCGATCACGCTCGCCGTCGTTACCGTCCCCGGTCCGATGAACGCCGCCGCGACGAGCGCCCCGGGGCCGACGTTTCTGAGCCGGTCGACGAGACCGGTCGACGATTCTCCGCCCGCACCTGTCGATTGCGCCTTGTCCGATGTTGCCATTTGTCGGGTCCTCCGTATGCCAGTCGTTCGCAGACAATATCAAGTAAAAAAGATTGTTGAGAATCGGTCTTACAATACGAAGGATATTTGCGATCTGTTCTACCTGAGTGTGAACGAGTATGACGGTCGTAAATGATCCCGGCGCGAGCGATCGAACCCCGTTCGACGGGGGATCCCGAATCGGTGGGAGTCGCCGTCGATCCCGAATCGGCGGAAGTTACCGTCGATCCCGAATCGGCGGGAGTCACGTCGGTTTCCAACGGCCGGATCGGGCGCAGACTGCTTCGATCATTCCTGCCGGGCGCCGAGTCACTCTCGATTCTCGGTAAGAATCGCCTTCGAGACGCCGGCCTCGACCGCGACGTCGAACGGCAAGTCCGCGGTGCTGCGCTCGATGAACCGGACCATGAACCACCGAATCGACTCCGAGGGGAACACCACGTGGTAGGCGCCGTCGGTCTCCGACCTGACGGTCAGGAACCCGCAGAACGAGAGCCACTCGAGGAGCTCTCCGAGCCCGTCGAATCGTTCGGCGTACTCGCGGACGTGGTATTCCGACACACGATCAGCGCTTTCGACGAAGTCCGGGTCCGGATTTCCGTCCCCGTACAGGCGGTCCAGAAAGCAGTGCAGGAAGTCGACGTCGAGGAGGACGTGTTCGCCGGACGACAGCATCTGGTAGTACTGCTCTAAGTTGTGACTCGGATCGCCGGTAGCGGCCTCGAAGTTCGCGGCGTAGAACGACAGCGCGCGGCGAACGACCTCGCTCTGGCTCTTGCCGGTCTCGCCGGTGAGCGACTCGAGGGCCGCGCGGGCGTCGTCGTCGAACGATACCGTGATCCGGTCGGTCATGTCCCCCTCCACCCACTCCATGCATATAGTTTCCACGACGCAAGGGGTGGGAGAGCCGACACGTTCGCGCGTCGTCGTCCGCGCTCCGACGTCGCCGGTCGGGCCCCGTGGAGTTTTACGTCGGTTCGTGGTCGGCCGAGGTATGCCGATCGCCCGTCACGGAACCGGGATCCGGGCGGCGACGCGCGCGTACCGCTCGCAGATCCACCCGGTGTTCATGCTCCCGCCGCTCGCGGCGTCGATCTTCGGCGGGATCCTCGCCGGAACGGTCGCGCCGGTGGAGGCGGGTGCCCACGTCGTCGCCATCTTCGCCGCCGTCTACACGGCCCACGTCCAGGACGGGTACGTCGACTTCCACGTCCGGGACGAGGACGACGACCACCCGCTCACCGTCACCGGCTGTCGGCTGGGACTCGTCGGCTCGACCGTCCTCTTCGCGCTCGCCTGCGCGGTCATCTTCCTGCGCGCGGACGCCGTCGCCGTCGCGCTCACGATTCCGACCTGGGTGATCGCGTACTTCCACGCTCCGCGCCTCGACGTGCACCCGATCGGGGCGACCGCCGGCTATCCCGTCGGCATCGGCCTGGCGATTCTCGGCGGCCACTACGTCCAGGCGGGTGCGATGAGCGCCCTGGCGCTCGCCTTCGCGGCCGTCTTCGTGGTACTGCTCTCGGGGATCAAGGTGATCGACGACGCCCAGGACTACGACTACGATCGGTCGATCCGCAAGCGGACCGTCGCGGTCGTCTTCGGACCGGAACGGGCGTACGACGTAGCCTACGGGCTCCTGGCAGCGGCGCTCGTCGGCGTGATCGGGTTCACCGCCTTCGGCGCCTTTCCCCCGGGTAGCGTCCTCGCGGTCGTCGCCTTCGGCGCGGTCGCCGTCGTCGCCAGGCGCGCGCCGCCGACCGTGGCCACGATGTTGCTGATCCGTGGCTCGTACGTCTTCCTGGCCGTCCTCGTGGCCGCCGTCTGGTTCGAACCCGTCGGGATCGCCCTCGCGTGAGTGGCCGGTAGGGACGCTGGGATGAGTCGCGGTGGTGCGCTGGCTGTCGTGGGGCGCGGCACCACGACTCCGGGGGTGGGTCGTGGTACCACAACTCCGGGGATGGGTCGTGGTACCGCGTTTCCCGGCCACTTATACGCCCGCCCCTCGTATCGGTGGTATGAGTGAAGAGACCGGGCGCCGGAACCTCCGCATGCCCAACGACGACGAAGTCTTCGCGATCGTAACCGAGCACCTCGGCGGCAACCACGTCCAGCTCCGGTGTGCCGACGGGAAAGAGCGACTCGGACGCATCCCGGGGCGCATGAAGTATCGGACCTGGATCAACGAGAACGACGTCGTCGTCGCCGAACCGTGGGACTGGCAGGACGAGAAGGCCACGATCGAGTGGCGATACACCGGTCAGGACGCCGACCAGCTGCGCCGCGAAGGCCACATCGACTGAGCGCGGATCTTCTCGGTTCTGCTCCCGGACGACCAGCGGCGCGACCGGAACGCGTCCGTTCGTTCCCCGACCGCGTTCGAAAGAATTTACGGGGCGTCCCGCGTTCGTCGACTCGACGGATGACCGACGTCGACGTCCGCCGGGCGACACCGGACGACGCCGCGGCGCTCGCCGCGGCCTACCGGAGCGCGTACCGCGAGAACCGCGAGCTCGGGTTTCCGGCGAAGGCGGAATCGGCGGACGAGCGGACCGTCTCCGACTGGATCGCCGAGCACCGCGTCCTCGTCGCCGTCGACGGGGGCGAGATCGTCGGCGGGGTCCGCCTCGAGGAGACGGAGCCGAATCGCGTCAAACTGAGCCGGCTCGGGGTCCGTGAGGATCGGAAGGGCCGGGGAATCGGACGCTCGCTGCTCGATCGCGCCGAAGGGTGGGCGCGCGAGCGAGGATACGGCACCATCTGGCTGACGACGCCCGGCGAGCACCCGTACCTGCCCGACCTGTATCGCAGTCGCGGCTACGAGGAGACGGGCGAGTATCCCCTCGAGTACCGCGAGTACGACGAGATCGTTCTGGAGAAACGACTCGAGTAGCGGATCGCGTCCACCCGTAGCGGATCGCGGCCGGCGGCGAGACGTTACTCGTCGGACTTCGCGACCGCGCGGCAGCGCTCGACCCACTCCCGTCGGTGGGTTTCGGCCCTCGCGCCGCTCAGTTCGCACTCACGATCTTGATCACGTCGCCCTCCGCCAGCTCGTAGCTGTCGGAAACCTCGCGCGAGGAGCGGGCGTCGACCGCGTGGAGGTAGCCGTCGCCGATGTCGGAGTGGACGGCGTAGGCGAGGTCGACCGGCGTCGAGCCGTCGGGTAGGAGGAAGGCGTCGGGGAGAACGTTGCCGCTGCCGTCGGACCACTTCGCGGCGTCCTGGACCGGGTACGCCGTGAGGTGTTCGAGCAGGTCGTAGACGGCGTAGTTCAGGGCGGTCTGGACGCCCGTGCCGTCCCAGCGCTCCATCGCGTCGGCCAGCCCCTCGAGGGCCTCGCGCTGGGCGTCGCTGACGTCCCCGGTGATCTCGACCGCGGCGTCGCCGGGGTCGTACTCGACCAGGTCGTTCTCGGCGGCCCGCCGGAGCGCGAGCTCGCCCTCCGCGGTCGTCGGGATCACGGGCTTGTCGAGTTTCAGCAGGCGCTCGACGTTCTCCTCGGGAGCGACGTCGATCTTGTTGGCCGCGACGACGATCGGCTTGGTCCGCTCGCGGACCTCCCGCGCCAGCGCCTCGCGGTGGTCGTCTTCCCACTGGATCGGGTCCGCGGGGTACTCGAGGTCTCGCAGGATGGTGGCGACGTCGGTCGGCGACGCGCCGAAGCCGGTGAGCATGTCCGCGAGCGCGTCGTCGAGGTCGAAGTCGGGCGAGCGGGACTTTCGCTCCACGGACTCCCAGTTGCGATCGACGATCCCGGCGAGCCACATGTCCATCTCCTCCTCGACGAAGTCGATGTCTTCGAGGGGGTCGTGCTCGCCGACGTCGACGGGCTCGCCCTCCGCGTTCGTCCCGCCGGAGGCGTCGATCACGTTCACGATGACGTCCGCGTTCGTGAGTTCGTCGAGAAACTGGTTGCCGAGTCCCTTCCCCTCGTGGGCGCCGGGGACCAGCCCGGCCACGTCGAGGAGCTCGATCGGAACGTACCGCTTGCCGGCTCGGCAGTCGTCCGCGTTGCACCGTTCGTCCCGGTCCAGACAGGGACACTCGGTGCGGACGTAGCTCACGCCCCGATTGGCGTCGATGGTGGTGAATGGGTAGTTGGCGACGTCCACCTCGGCCATCGTCGCCGCCGTGTAGAAGGTGGACTTGCCGGCGTTCGGCTTGCCGGCAAGCGCGATCGAGAGCATGCCCCAGCGTAGCAGCGTCCGGGAAAACTACCTTTCGATTCCCCCCGTCGGACCGGGGGATCGATCCGACTCGCTGACGTCACGACGGCGCTCGATTCCCGGACGGAGGTGCAGCCGTGACCTCCGGTCCCCGGGCGACGTTTCTCCCCTCTCGCGAGGATCCACTTCCCGCGAGGACCCACTTCCTGCGAGGATCCTTTCACCAGAAGGTAGCAGCCTCTCCGTGGCCTGGGTCCGATGGGTCGACATGCAGTACGAGGAGTTCATCGGCGAGGTCCAGCACCGCGCACAGCTCGACTCCCGCGAGGCGGCCCTCGGCGCGACGCGGGCGACCCTCGAGACGCTCAGCGAGCGCATTCAGCCGGGGGAGGCGGAGAACCTCGGCGCCCAGCTCCCCGAGGAGCTCGGTCGTCACCTGGAGAAGGTGGACGAGGTCGAGTCCTTCGAGTTCCAGGAGTTCGTCAGGCGAACCGCCGAGCGCGACCGGATCGGCGGCGGCGAGCACGAGGACGTCGCCTACCGGGCGATGGTCGTGATGGAGGTGGTCGACGAGGCCGTCACCGGGGGCGCGCTGGACGACATCGAGGAGCAGCTACCCGACGACTACGACGACCTGTTCGAACTGCAGGAAGCGGAGGCGACGGCCGGCCCGGATTCGGAGGCGTAGTCCGGGACGCGCCGGAATCGCACGGAACGCCGGCGTTCGCGTGCGGTCTTCCCGGCGCGTTCGCCCGCGATCCGGTCACAGCTTCACGGCCATCATCACTTCGTCGACGGCGTCGCCGTTCAGCTTGTAGTGGTCCTCCCGGACGGCTTCCGTCTCCCAGCCGTGGCTCTCGAGGAACGCGATGGCGTCCTCGTTCGTCGACGGAACGCTCTGATAGACCTTCTCGTAGCCGTTCGATCCGGCCCACTCGAGCCCGCGCGCGAGCAAGTGCGAGCCGATTCCGTGGGATCGATACTCGTCGATGACGCCGACGGTGAGCTCGGCCGTGTGGCTCAGCTTGTCGAGTTCGGGTGCGTGCAGGTGGACCCAGCCGACGACTTCGTCGGCGACCGTCGCGACGAAGAACATCCGCGATTCGAGCTCGTTGTGTCGCAACAGCGCGTTCTCGTGGTCGACTTCGTCCGCGACGCTCTCGGCGACGATGTAGGTCTTCTCTTCGGCCACCTGACGGATCGCGCCGACGATCCCGGCGAGATCTTCCTGGCGAGCCGGCCGGATGTGAAACTCCAGATCGTCGGAGACGTACTCCTCTTCGGCCCCGGCGTCGAGGGCCACCCGGTACTGCTCGCCCTCGCCGTCGAGGCGGCCGTCTCGTTTGAGGATCGCCACGTGGTGGCGCAACCCGCCCGGATCCAATCGAAGTTCCGACTCCAACTCCGACATCGTCGCCGTGCCGCGTCGCTCGACGTACTGGTAGATCCGCTGTCGATCCTCGTGGCCGAACTCGAGTTCGCCGGCGAATGTCATGCCACCTGATAGCGCACTTCAATACTTAACTGTTGGCCGGTGTCGGTCGGCGCGTCCGTCGTCCGATCGGCGACGGATCGTCGATCACCCTTACCCGAGAATCTCCCGACCGGTGAACCCGGTGCCTGGGGGCGTCGGGGTCGGCGGTCGGAATGTCGGCCGATCTGAACCGTCGCGCAGTCGCGCCCAGATTTGCGAGCGGAGCGCTGGAGTGCGGAACGCGTCGCTGCCCAGGGAGCGGAGACGCGGACGTCCGCCAGTCGCGAACGGATCGGCGGCGATGTGACCGCAGCCACGGCTGCGGAGCGTCGAACCGCGAACGACAGGAATCCGCCGGCTCGGCCGCTACTCGACCGGCTCGTGGCGGACCCGGTAGCGGCGGCCGTCGGGCTCGGAGACGGCGTCCACGGAGGCGACGTCGAAGAACCTGATGCGTCGCTCCTGTTTCGTCGTCACCGGCAGGTCGTAGTACGCCGATTCGTACGCGAACTCCTTCCCGTCGGCGCGCCGTTCGGCGACGAACTCCTCGTGGCGGCGCAGGCGCCTTCTGGCCACCGCCGTCGATCGCTCCGGAACCGTCGAGCGTCTGTCGTCGAACACCTCGAGAAACGTCGAATCCAGCTCGTACCCGATCGAGTTTCGTCCGGCGCACATCGCCGCGAGGGTCGTCGTCCCGGTCCCCCAGAAGGGGTCCAGGACGGTGTCGCCGTAGGCGGCGTACATGCAGATCAGCCGGTAGGGAATCTCGAACGGATACGCGGCCGACCGTTCCCGGAGCTCGTCTCGCTCCAGCGTCTGCAATTCGCCGCGGACTTCCGTCCAGAGATCGGAGAACCACCGGTTGCGTTCCTCCCAGAAGTACGCCGCCTCGTACCGGCGATCGGACCCCGCGGCGAACGTCCGACGGCTGGTCCCCTTCCGGAACACGAGTACGTGCTCGTGTTCGAGCGTCACGTACGCGTTCGGCGGCAGCATGCCGCTTCCCATGAACTTCGCCGCGCTGTTGGCCGGCTTCCGCCAGAGGACGTCCGGAAGCGGGTCGAACCCTCGCTCTTCGAACGCCGTGAGCACCCGGGCGTGGTTCGGATAGACGCGGAAACTCCCGTCGAGGGTCCGCGTCGCGTCGCCGACGTTGACGCAAGCGACGCCGCCGTCGACCAGTACGCGCGCCAACTCGTCCCAGACGCGATCGAGCTGGGCGTGCATCGCTTCGAACGCGGCGCGGCCGTCGCCCGCGGAGAGCGCGTCGCCGACCGTCGGATCGAGCTCGGCGAACAGCTCGTCCCACATCTCGATCATCGGGTACGGCGGGGACGTCACGACCAGCTCGACCGACTCGTCGTCGACGGTCTCCAGTTCGCGGGCGTCACCGACGACGACGCGGTGGGTCGTCTCCATCGATCCACTGTGTCGGCGTCGGTCCCTTAGCTCTGTCGTCGGGTGCGTCGTCTCCGACCGTCGATACGCGGACGTCGACATCCGACCCGCCACGTAACAATCTCTGTGAACCACCCGGCGGGCTCTGGAACGTGTTGGGCCTACGGCCGATTCTGCTCGAATACTGTGCGTTGGGGTGCGGGTCGACTAGTGCAGAACGGGTCGGGTCTGGGCCGGCTCAGGACTCGGCGTCCGGCCGGCTCAGGACTCGGCGTCCGGCCGGTTCAGGATTCGGCGTCGGTGGTGTCCCCGGTCTGTTCGTCCGCGTCCGCATCGGCGCCCTCCGGTTCGTCCTCCTCGTCACCTTCCCCCTCGTCGGTTCCGATCCCCTCTTCCTCCCGGCCGATCGGGGTATCGACTTCCTCGATGGGCTCCCATCCCTCGTCTTCGGACTTCATCCGGCGTCTGGCGAGGGCGACGGCCCCGCCGACCGCGACGAGCAAGAGGAGCTTCGGCAGCCGGCTTCCGCCGCCTTCCTCCGCTTCGGAGGGTATCTCGACGCCGGTCTCTTCCGCACCGGTCTCGACGATCTCTTCGACCCCCTCGATCGGCATCGACTCCGCGTCGAGTTCCGTCACGTCGGTCTCCTTGCTCCCGAGGAGGTAGCCGATACCGGCGCCGATCCCCATCGCGACGCCGATCAGGGGGAGTCGCATCCACCGGCGTCGCGGGCCTTCCGATTCCTCGACGGCCTCGAGAATCGTCTCGCGCATCGGCGACTCCATCCCCGCACCGACGGCTTCCTTCACGACCAGCTCCGGCAGGCTCTGTCCTTCTTTGTCGGGCATAATCCCGCCAACACCATCCCCGTAAATAGTTTTGTCCAACGTTTCGGCCCGACCGCTACCGCGCGCCGACCGTAAGCGCCGCTTACCGGTGGTTTCACGTCGGGGTAATTCGATGCTACCCGCCCGAACCCGTCCCGTTCCCGGGAGGGCCGGATTCACCTCCCCGATCGTGCCGGACGGACCACGTCCGGCGGCGGTAACCGACGTCGAACGCGACTCTGTCGAGTGGTTCCGCCGACTCCATCGAGCCGTCCGAGTCGATCGAACGCTCGCCGCCCGTAACGACCCGCTTAACGAAACCGACTCCCCCCTACCTTCCCCTATGAGCGTCATTCGCCGTCCCGGATACGGGCGGCGGACGCGGCGACGCATCGTCGATCTCCGAATCGCGCTCTCGATAGCGGCGGTCGACGCGGCGACCGTCGGGTGCTGGTTCGCCCTCGTCGTCGTCGAACCGCGAACCGCGTTCGGCGCCGTCGCGGGTCTCTGCGTCCTCGTTTTCGGCGGGTTGCTCCGTACGGGGTTCGTCGGCGCCGCGCTGGACGGCGAAGGATTCATCGCGCGACCGGCGCGGTTCGCCGCCGCGACGGCGTACGCGGCGACCTGGCTCGCCTGGCTGATCGTCGCGGAGGCTGTCGGGGGTGCGATCGGATTACTCGTCGCCGGTCTCTCGCTCGCCGCGTTGCTCTCCGCCCACTTCGCGCTGGAGTTCCTGTTCGTTCACAACGGCGCGGCGCCGGCCGCCGAGTCGGTCGACGCGTTGGCGCCCGCGGCGTCGTTCGTCGTGCCGGCGACGCTGCTGGCCGTCGGTGCGACGACGCTGCTCGGAATCGTCTGGTTCGTCGACTGGACGGTCTTCAGCCTCGTCTTACCGGTCGGCCCGTGGTCGATGGCGGTGGAAGTCCGAACCGTCGTGAACGGATTCTTCGTGCTCGCGTGCTGCTCGTTCGTCGGCAATCACCGGTTCCTCAGCGGACTCCCCGAGTGGTGAGTCGACGGACGCTCGGTCGGCGCCGACTCACTTCCCCCTCGCGCCCACGTTCTGGCCGCTCTCGAAGGAGTCGGGATCGGGTTCGATTCGCGCGTACTGGACGGTCCGACGGCCGAGCGTCGCGACCCGCTCGGCGGTGTCGCCGTCGGCGAATCCGCCGTCCTCGAACGCGGCGCTCGATCGGGGAACCGCGGCCTCGTGGGGGAGCACCCAGGCGTTCAACGCCCGGCAGACCGACCGCAGGTGGTCGAGCGCCGTGATGGGGAACGCGCCGCCGGAGACGGCGAGCAGCCCCACCGTCTTGTCCTCGAACTCCTCGAAGCCGCAGTAGTCGAGGGCGGTTTTCAGCGGCGACGAGTAGGAGCCGTGGTAGACCGGCGTCGCCAGGACGACGGCGTCGGCGTCCCTGACGGCCGCCGCGAGGGCCTCGGCGTCGCCGGCCGACTCGCGATCGACGTCCGCGTCGAACGTCGGCAGGTCGAACGACCGGAGGTCGAGTAGCTCCGTTTCGGCGCCGGCGTCCGTCGCCGCCTCGAGCGCGTGCGCCGCCGCCCGTCTCGTGTAACTCTGCTCGCGGAGGCTGCCGACGATCGCGACGACGCGCACCTCGGATTCGGACATGTTCGACGAGACGGCCGTCGGGACAAAGAAGGTCCCGCCGGCCGGGTGCGCGACCGTCTCCCCGTCCCTGCGGGTCGCCTCACCGTCGGAGCCGCGCGACCGTCTCTCCGTCCCTGCGAGTCGCCTCACCGTCGGAGCCGCGCGACCGTCTCCCCGTTCCCGTTCTCTTCGATCGCGACCAGCCCGTCGTTCGAGAGGTCCGCGAGCAGCCCCGAGAGCCACTCCCGCCCGTGTTGGCCGTCCGGCGCGTAGTCGACGCGGACGCGGGGCCCGAGCTCGTCCAGCGAGAGTTCCTCGAACTCCCGAAGCGCGCCGACGACCCGGCCGCGAAATTGTCGTCGGCTCCCCTCGAACGGCGGCTGCGTCGGCACGTCCGGCGCGGTGAAGTCTCCGCTGGCGTAGGCGCCACACCACTCGCGCCACGGACAGTCCGCCTCGTCACAGCGCGGGCGCTGCCCGCAGGCCACGCCGCCGAGCTCCATGATCGCGTTGTTCCAGACGCGGGAGCGTCCCTCGGGCATCAGTTCGCTCGCCGCCGACTCGAACGCCGCGTCGTCGTCCGGGACGTCGAACGCCCGGTACACCACCCGCTTGACGTTCGTGTCGACGACCGCGTCGCCGTCGTTGAACGCGAAACTCGCGACGGCGTTCGCGGTGTACGGTCCCACGCCCATCAGCTCCTCCAGTTCGTCGGGCGTCTCCGGGAACGTTCCGGCGTAGTCCTCCAGGACCTGGGTCGCGGCCTCGTGGAGGTACCGCGCCCGGTTGTTGTACCCCAGGCTGTGGTCGCTCCAGAATCCGACGACGTCCGCGCGATCGGCCGCGGCCAGGTCCGCCGCGGCCGGCCACCGGTCGAGGAACGCCCGCCAGGCGTCGACGACCCGCTCCAGCTGGGTCTGTTGGCTCATCACTTCGCAGACGAGGATCGCGTAGGGGTCGTCCGTCTCTCGCCACGGGAACGAGCGGTGGTCGGCCTCGTACCACTCGATCAGTGACGCTCGAACCCGGTCGGTGTCGTCCGGCAGCGTCCAGTCGTCGGCCCCGTCGCTCATCGCCGGTTCGTTGGGACGGCCCTCGTTTAGGCGTAGTGGTCGCGGAATTCCCGCCGGCCGGCGACCGCGTCGGCCGCTCCCGTCGCGAAAGCCATATGCCGCCGGGTGGCAACCTGCCGGTATGAGCCTCGACGACCTGACCGAGGAGGTCCGGGACACCTACGGCGACCTCGGCGACGAACTCGCCGTCTCGCTCGATCGGGAGACGCGCAACGAACTCGCCATGCTCGACGCCGCGCTCGAGCCGGACGACGCCGACGAGCTCGTCCGCCGGGCGATTCACGTGCTCTTTCAGACCACGGTCGACACCGGCAAGCTCGACTTCCAGCTCCGGTCCGGCTACGACGTCACCTACGACGAGTACCTCTCGGGGATGACGTACGAGGAGATGACCGGCCAGGACAAGTATCCGCAGATGGACGACGAGCGCCGGTACCAGTTTTAGGCGATACGCGAGTCGCCGGAACCGTCCTCAGACGCCGCCGTCGGTCGCCGGCGCGCGCACGTCGCCGGCGACGGCGTCGACGGACTCACAGAACAGCCCGCCGGCGAGGTCGATCTCGCGCGCGGTGACGTCCATCGGCGGGAGCAGTCGGAGAGTCTTGTAGCCACAGCCGAGTGTCAGCAAGCCGCGCTTCATCGCGGCCTTCACGACCGCCTCGCGGCGCTCTTTGGTGTCGAACTCGACGCCGATCATGAGACCGGGACCGCGGACGTCCGTGACGCCGTCGAGGGCGGCGTCCTCGATCAGCTCGCGCAGCTGGCGGCCGCGCGCTCGGGCGTTCTCGAGCAGGTTCTCCTCCCGAACGACGTCGATCGTGAGCGCGCCCTGCAAGCTCGACAGCAGGTCGCCGGCGCCCCAGGTGGAGGAGATACGCCCCTTCTCCTCGGGGAAGACGTCGGTGCGCGAGATCGTGGCGCCGACGCGAAGCCCCTTCGCGCACGTGATGACGTCCGGCGTCAGGTCGTAGTGGTCGACGCCCCAGAACTCGCCGGTGCGTCCGAGTCCGCTCTGGATCTCGTCGGCGATGACGCACACGTCGTGGCGCTCCCGGATCGTCTCGATGTCGCGGGCGAAGTCGGGGTGAGCGGGTCGGTAGCCGCCCTCGCCCTGGATCGGTTCGAGGATGATGTACGCCAGCTCCGCGGGATCGATGACGCCCTGCTCGGGGTGGAGCTTGTCCGCGAGGACGTTGCCCCCCGGTCCGTCCGTGAGCCACCGGTTCTCGTAGTCCTCGTCGGTGGAGGGGTACGGGACGCTGATCACGCCGGGGATCTCCGGATAGCCCTTCCGGTGGACCGCCTTCGATCGGTTGAGCGAGAGCGCTCCCAGGGTGCGCCCGTGGAAGGCGCCGTCGGTGGTCACGGCCCGATGGCCGCCGCGAGCGTAACAGATCTTGATCGCGTTTTCGACCGCCTCGGCGCCGGAGTTCGAGAGGAAGACGGCGTCCATGTCGTAGTGACCCGTCACGTCGGTCAGTCGGTCCATCAGCTCCGAGGGACCCGGCAGGTCGCTGTCTTCGGGCGGCCAGTCGCTGCTCACGTAGAAGTCCTGGCCGGCGATCTTGGTCGGGTCCGGGAGGTCGAACTCGGCGAACTTCTCGCGGAGGGTCGGGTTGTTGTACCCGAGCGGCGCGGCCGCGACGTGACTGGTGAAGTCCATGAGAACGTTGCCGTCGACGTCGGTGCAAAACGGGCCCACCGCGTCGGCCGACGCGTCCCAGACGAATTCGTAGACGTACGTGCTCGGGGCGGCGAACTGATGGTGGTACTCGGCCCACCGCTGGGCGCGGTTCCCCGGTATCTCGTCGACCTCGGGTTCGACCGTGTCTCGGTCCATACGGGAACAGGGCGCGGCCGGTTCTAAAAATATTCGTTGTGAACGGCGCAATATCTGCGACCCGCCCGGGATTCAACCCGTCGCGACGACGAACCCGGCGGCGACGGCGCCGCCCGCGAGCAGGAGGACCGTCGCGCGGATCACGCCGCGCCGGAAGCGATCGTTGGACGACGACGCGGCGAGAACCGCCTTCACGGCGACGCTGGCGAGGGTCGCCAGCAGGATGGCCACCGTCGCTTCCGGCGCCCCGAGCTGGCCGCCCCGGTAGAGGACGACCGCGGACGTCGTCGCGCCGGCCGAGGAGACGAGCCCGGTCGCGACCGCGGTCGCGTAGAATCCCAGCACGCCGAACCAGGTCTCGGCCAGCGCGCCGGCGACGAGCACGACCAGAAACACCGCGCCGAAGGCGAGCGCGTTGTGCAGCGAGAACGGGCTCTCGAGGTCGAGGGCGCTCTCTTCTCCCCAGTCGGCGGTCAGGGCGGCGAGGCCGACGGCGAGCACGATGACCGTGCCCAGCGGGATCGCCGCCTCCACCAGCGGCCGGCCGTCGACGCCGACGGTGAACGCGATCGCGATGGCGAGGTTCCGCGCGGCCATCGCCGCGTCCGCGAGCAAGATCGCGGCGACCGCGTACGAGCTCGCGGACGGTCGCTGGCGGACGTGATCGAGCATGGTCCCGACGACCGCGGTGGAATTGGCGAGCCCGCCGAAGAAACCGGTGACGGCGATCCCGCGACCGCCGTAGCTCGAGACGACCGCGTAGTTGACGATTCCGATGCCGGCGACGGCGACGACCATCAGCCAGACGACCTGCGGTTCGATGGGGATGGTCAGTCCCCCGACCGCGAGCACGTACTCCGCCGGAAGCAGCGGATAGATCACGAACGCGAGGATGGCGAACTCCGTCGTCGACCGCATCTCCTCGCGGCTCAAGCCCCACGCGAACTGGTGGAGTTCGCGCTTGAGGACGAGCAGCAGCGAGGAGAGCACCGCGACCGTGACGCCCTCGATGATGAAGCCGGCCGCGACGAGCGCGCCCACGCCGTAGGCGACCAGCATGGACACCGAGGTGGTCAGGGAGAGGCCGGCGTCCTCCGTCGAGAGCAGCCCCTGGAGCGCGAGCAGGACGCCCTGAACGATCACCAGGACGCCTCCCAGCACCAGTAAGCCGCTGCCGACGGGCGTCTCGAGCGCGACGATGGTGAAGACGGCGCCGAGCAGACTGATCAGCGAGAACGTTCGAATCCCGGCCGCCTTCTGCGACCATTCGCGCTCCAGGCCGAGGAACATCCCGAGCGCGCCGGCGAGCGCGATCCGGACGACCGTCTCGTCGAGGGGAGCGTCGAGGATCTGGAGGGAGACGGTTTCCACCGCGGAAACTACCTCGTCCGCGTCAATAAACGAACCGACGGATCTGATTTCGTGCGAGGGCCGTTCGTTTCGTCTCGGCTCGTCGGGAGTGCCCGCGAGAACCACATCGCGAGCCGGTCGAGTTCGCGAGCCGGTCGCGTCGAGGGGCGGTTATCGGCGTCGCCGTCGAGCGCTCGGTCTCGGTCCGATCCGTGCGTTCGGAACGGGCGACGGGAAGCGATGGTCGGGCTGTGTAGACGACGAGAATGGATCGCCCGGTGGGTGCAGTCGTGGCGACAGGAAGCCGCGGCTACGTGGGGCCGGTCGTTTCGACGTCGACCGGTCGGTGGCCGTCGAGGGGCAGGGATGGGAGCGGACGGGCAACTGCTTACAGGTCGACGTACTGTGCTTCCCACTCGCGACGGGCCTCGAGTTCTCGGCGGCCTCGCCGCGTCAGCGTGTAGAAGTTGGTCCGGCGGTCGCGTCGGCCCTTCTCGACGAGCCCCTTGTCGACCAGCGTGTCGAGGTTCGGGTAGAGTCGTCCGTGGTGGATCTCCTTCTCGTAGTACTCCTCGAGCTCCTCTTTGATGGCCAGTCCGTGCGGTTCGTCCTCGCCAGCGATGACGTAGAGCAAGTCGCGCTGGAATCCTGTCAGGTCGTACATTGGGTAAGTACCGGTCCTACTTTTTGTCGGAATTAAATAAATATATCGGGTCGTTTCGTCCCTCCCCGTCTAGGGCGCCGTTCGACGAGCGTTCTCGGCCGAATCGAGTGATAACGGTGATGAGGGATTACGGGGTTTCGGTCGGTAAATATCTCCTTCATGTCGAAATGTTGGCGTGGGTGCGTTCTCGTTCTTCCGCTCCACCGCGTTCCATTCGAGACGGCGTGGCGACTCTCTCGTTCGATCGAAACAGGAAAGCAGACCTCGCGGCCTGAAAAGGGCCGCGAGATCGCTTGCCGCCCTGAATTGGTCCCCGCTGACGCTTCGGCCCTCCAAGCGAAGCGTCACGTGAGAAATTTCCCCCTCTCCACTTAAAGGTACCGACACAGTCCGGAACGACGATACGTTCACGTCGGATTGTGACCCGGTTGGGGCGTCAGATGTGTTCTTCCTCGAGCACCCAGCCGAGGGCACGCTTGTAGTAGGTGAACATCTCTCTGACGCCGTCGTGGCGCATCTCCTCGCTCTCGAGGTGCTCGGCGAGGAACTCGTACTGTTCCCGGATCTCTTCTTCGTCCCTCATTCGAACGTCCCCTCCATCGTAACGGTTCGTTCACTCGCCGAACAGAAAAGCTGTGCGCCGGGAGCGTCGCTAGTCGGCGATTGACCGCGACGGTCGATCGGGACGTCTCGATCGGTAGTTCGAGCCGGACCGCCGATCGGCACTCGTTGGGTCGGCGGAGCTCGGCCGATCGGCACTCGTTCCGCCGTTGCCAGTCTCCGATCGCGCGCCCTTCCTTCGCTCGACGACGACGCTCGATCGTGCCCCTCTCCTTCGCTCGACGTCGACGATCGATCGTTCACCGCCGGGGGTTCCCCCCGTCGAGGGT
This sequence comes from Halovivax sp., assembly GCA_007119345.1. Classification (GTDB taxonomy): domain Archaea; phylum Halobacteriota; class Halobacteria; order Halobacteriales; family Natrialbaceae; genus Halovivax. Next base: position 1,015 of record SKPV01000161.1, on the reverse strand, counting down.
TCCGCTCGCGGCGTCGATAGATCGGGAGTCACGACCCTTCCGGGCCGTCAACGGCTGTCTTCTAACGAGTTCGCAATCGAACGCCGGGTGCTCCACGTAGTGCCACACGAGCGCGTGTCGCCGACTCCCCGTGAGGCCGTGGCCACCGACGTCGGCCGCGGTAAACGTCTCTGGCAGCGCGTCGAACAACCCGACCGCGTCCGCGAAGGAGTCGAACACTTTTCGATGTCCGGCGGAGGTGGCCTCGCGCCGTTCGACGACGTAGCGGCCGTCGGCCCGCGTCCGCCCGACCGTATTCACGAACTCGCGTTCGCTACGCAGCGCGTCGCCCAGTTCGCGTCTCAGTTCGCGTGCGCGAGCTGCGGGAAGTCGAACGGTTTCGTCGCCGAGGCGGAGCTCGACGGCGTCGCCCGCGGCCGATACCGCCACACTCGTTCCATCACCGGAGAATTTCTCGACCAGGAGACTGGGTACTCCGCGTCATCGTACGCTCGATTGCGGAGTCGCGGAATAAAAACGTTCGGGACCGACCCGACCGCCCGTGAAACCGACGCGAGTAGCGTTCGACCGAAGGGCCCGCGCGAGTTGCGTTCGACGGGAGGGTTCGCGGAAGTTGCGTTCGACCGGGGGTCGTACGGGGAACCGGGTGCGAAACGGGTGAAAACCGCTCGAATCGTCTCGACGCTACCTTCGACGGAGTCTGCGTCGATCAGACCCCGTCGTCATCGTCGTCGTCATCGTCTCCGAAGCCGTCATCGTCGTCATCGTCGTCGCCGTCGTCGTCCACTTCGACGTCCAGCGTGAGCGTGAGCTCCTCGTCGTCACCGTCGATCGTGATCTCGTCGTCGTCCTCTTCGCCGTCGTGTTCCGCCGTCACCGTGTAGTCGCCGTCTTCGAGCTCGAACTCGGCCTCGCCGTCTTCGTCGGTCTCTTCTTCCCACTCTTCGCCTGCGTCGTCCATCTCGTCATCGCCGTCATCGTCGTCTCCGTCGTCCATCCCGTCGTCGTCTCCGTC
>SKPV01000242.1 GCA_007119345.1 Halovivax sp. | reverse complement strand
TTCCCGACAACGCCGTCGAGTACTTCGTCTCCTACTACGACTACTACCAGCCCGAGGCCTACGTCGAGCAGACGGACACCTACATCGACAAGGACGCCTCGATCAACGACGAGATCGACCGCCTGCGCCACTCCGCGACGCGCTCGCTGCTCACCCGGGAGGACGTCATCGTCGTCGCCTCGGTCTCGGCGATCTACGGGCTGGGCGACCCGCAGAACTACGAGGGGATGGCCGAGCGCCTGGAGGTCGGCGAGGAGATCGGCCGCGACGAGCTCTTGAAACGGCTGGTCGACCTCAACTACGAGCGCAACGACGTCGACTTCACGCAGGGGACCTTCCGGGTTCGCGGAGACACCCTGGAGATCTTCCCGATGTACGGCCGCTACGCCGTCCGCGTCGAGCTCTGGGGCGACGAGATCGACCGGATGGTGAAGGTCGACCCGCTGGAGGGCGCGGTCAAAGGCGAGCAGCGGGCCGTCCTCGTCCACCCGGCCGAGCACTACTCGATCCCGGAGACGAGGCTGGAGCGGGCCATGGAGGAGATCCGCGAGGACCTCGACCGGCGAATCAGCTACTTCGAGCGCAAGGGCGACCTGATCGCCGCCCAGCGCATCGAGGAGCGCACCACCTTCGACCTCGAGATGATCGCGGAGACGGGCTACTGCTCGGGCATCGAGAACTACTCGGTGTACCTCGACGATCGCGAGTCGGGCGACACCCCCTACACCCTGCTCGACTACTTCCCCGAGGACTTCCTCACCGTCGTCGACGAGTCCCACGTCACCCTCCCGCAGATCAAGGGCCAGCACGCCGGCGACAAGTCCCGGAAGGACTCGCTGGTCGGCAACGGCTTCCGGCTGCCGACCGCCTACGACAACCGCCCGCTCACCTTCGAGGAGTTCGAGGAGAAGACCGACCGCACGCTGTACGTCTCCGCGACGCCGGCGGACTACGAGCGCGAGCACTCCGAGCGGATCGTCGAGCAGATCGTTCGCCCGACCCACCTCGTGGATCCGAAGGTGGAGGTCTCGCCCGCCAGCGGGCAGGTCGACGACCTGATGGACCGCATCGACGAGCGCATCGAACGGGACGAGCGCACGCTCGTCACCACCCTCACGAAGCGGATGGCCGAGGACCTCACGGAGTACCTCGAAGAGTCGGGCGTCGATGTCGCCTACATGCACGACGAGACCGACACCCTGGAGCGCCACGAGATCGTCCGCTCCCTGCGACTCGGGGAGATCGACGTCCTCGTCGGCATCAACCTCCTCCGGGAGGGCCTCGACATCCCCGAGGTCTCGCTCGTCGCGATCCTCGACGCCGACCAGGAGGGGTTCCTCCGCAGCGAAACCACTCTGGTCCAGACGATGGGGCGGGCCGCCCGCAACGTCAACGGCGAGGTGATCCTCTACGCCGACGAGCCCTCGAACGCCATGGAGTCGGCGATCGAGGAGACCCAGCGCCGCCGCGAGATCCAACGGGAGTTCAACGAGGAGCACGGCTACGAGCCGACGACCATCCAGAAGGAGGTCGGCGAGACGAACCTGCCCGGCTCCAAGACCGACACCTCGAGCATCTCCGGCCAGGACCTCGACGACGCCGACGAGGCCGCCCGCTACGTCGAGGAACTCCAGGATCGGATGGACGAGGCCGCGAGCAACCTCGAGTTCGAGCTCGCGGCGGACATCCGCGACCGGATCATCGAGGTCCGCGAGGAGTTCGACCTCGCGGGCCACGGCGACGACGAGGAGGGCGTCGCGCCCCCGGCGGAAGAGTTCTGAGGGGCGCCGAACGCGAGCCGCTCACCGCATCCGGACGCGCTCGCTCGGTTCTGACCGCGGACGAACCCGCTCCGTCGGTAGCCCTCCCGGTGGCGGTCGAGGGGGTACCCGCGCCGAACGCGCACCGGGCCCGAGAGCGGACCGTTTCGTGCCGGCGAACCGGAGCGTCGCGGGACGGCGCCTCGCGGGCCGGAAGGTCGCCGCGTGGAGTGCGCGGGTGCGGACGTCGCTAGCAGGCGATCCCGGGAGCGAACGGGCGTCGAACGGCGGCAGAAACGAACGATTGTACCAGCATCGGCGAATTTGTAGTCCGATATCCTATTCGAGACGCCCGCTCGAGGACGAATTCGGAACCCGGCCCGCCGTCGCGAACGGCACCCCTTTCGGCGGCATCGGCGCCGGGACCCTGTGCGCGTTCGAATAGCGGAGACGCCGGGGCCCTGTACGCGTTCGAGCGAGCGGAGTTCCCCGCGCGGGTCAGTCCTCCGCGCTCGTCGCGGGCGCCGCCGCCGGCACCCGAGACAGCCCCTGGGCCAGATCCGCGCGCAGATCCGCCGCGTCTTCGACGCCGACGGACATCCGGACGAGCGTGTCCGTGATGCCGAGCTCGCGACGCGTCTCGGGGTCGAGCGGTTCGTGGGTCATCGCGGCGGGGAGCTCGATCAGCGACTCGACGCCGCCGAGGCTCACCGCCAGGGCGAACTCCTCCAGCGACTCGAGGAAGGCGACGGCGTCGTCCCGATCGCCGGCGAGTTCGAACGAGAGCACGCCGCCGAAGCCGGACTGCTGGCGGGTCGCGAGGTCGTGCTGCGGGTGAGAATCCAGTCCGGGGTAATGGACGGCCGAAACGGCCGGGTGGCCCGCCAGGAACTCGGCGAGGACCATCGCGTTCTCCTCGTGTTTGCGCATCCGGAGCGGGAGCGTCTTCAGCCCCCGCAGGGTGAGGTAGCTGTCGAACGGCGAGAGCACGCTGCCGGCGGTGATCTGCTGGGTCAGGCTCAGCTGCTCGGCCAGGTCGGCGTCGTCCGTGATCACGGCGCCGCCGATCGAATCGCTGTGGCCGTTCAAGAACTTCGTCGTGCTGTGGGCGACCAGATCCGCGCCCAGCTCCAGGGGCCGCTGGAAGTACGGGCTGAGGAACGTGTTGTCGACCCCCACCAGCGCCCCGCGGTCGTGGGCCAGCTCGGCGATGGCCGCCACGTCGCAGAGGCGGATCAACGGGTTGGTCGGCGTCTCGAGCCAGACGAGCGCCGTCCGATCGTCGATCGCCGCGGCGACCTCGTCCGGGTCGGTCGCGTCAACGAAGACGACGTCGACGTCGAACCGCTCGCCGAAGAGGTCGGTGAACATCCGCTTCGTGCCCGCGTAGAGGTCCTCGAAGGCGACGAGTCGGTCGCCCGGTCGCAGAACGGACAGGCAGACGGCGGCGATCGCCGCCGTCCCGGAGCTGAAGGCCATCGCGTGATCGCCGCCCTCGAGCGAGGCGAGGCGCTTCTCGAGCGCCCGCCTGGTCGGGTTCGCGAGTCGGGAGTAGAGGTATTCGCCGGCGTCGGGATCGACGTCTTCGAGCGAGAGCGACGGATCCAGGCCGTCGAGGGCGTACGTCGACGCGAGGTGAATCGGCGAGACGACGTCGCCGGCGGCGTCCGCGCGGTCGGCGGGCTTCTCGCCGACGGTCACCGCGCGGGTATCGAATTCGTTCGTCCGATCGTCCCGGTTCATGGTGAACGAATGCGCACTCGCCGATATGAAAGTTAGTTATTTGTTAATAATATTACGCGTGGCGTGTATTCCTTCCAGTTATTCGAGAGAGGGCTCCCCCGCGTCCGTCCCGACGGCCGAACGGCCGACCGGCCGGCGGATAACGGCATCAAGAAGCGCGAGCGCGGCTGGAAACGACGGAAGTTCGGGAAGCGCGAGCGCGGCTGGAAACGACGGAAGTTCGGGAAGCGCGAGCGCGGCTGGAGGCGACGGAAGTCCGGGAAGCGAGACCGCGTCAGAAGCCCCTCGATCGCCGTCGGGGCGGGAGCCTCGCCTCGTCGTCGACTACAACTCCAGCGTGTACACCACTTCGTCGTACCGTTCGTCGCCGATCTCGACCCCGCCCGTGCCGGTCTGTTCGAACCCCAGCTCCTCGTAGAAGCGCCGGCCGCCCTCGTTCGAGGCGAAGTCGATTGCCCGCATCCGGTTCATGCTGAAGTCCTCGAGCGCGGAGCGCAGCCGCTCGTGCAGCGCGGTGCCGATCCCCTCGCGCTGGTGGTCCGGGTGGACGTACATCCGGAGGACGTCGCCCTCGTCCTCGTAAACGACCCCATGGGTGAAGCCGGCGAGCTCGCCGTCGCGCTCGGCGACGATCACCGCGGTGCCCGGCTCGTCGATCGCCTCGCGGAACGTCTCGTCGTCGTACCAGGCGTCGACGGTCTCGTCGATGGTCTCCGGGTCGAGTTGGTCGTAGGTGTCGTGCCAGGCCGCCCGGGCGATCTCGCGGATCGCCTCGCGGTCGTCCGCGGTCGCCGGCCGCAGCTCGATGCCGTGTTGTTCCATACGGCCGGCTTCACCGACGGGGGATAAATTCGTTCCCTCAAGACGGGTTGAACGTATCCGCCCGCGATCGCATAGCAGCCGTCTCGCCGGCGTTCGGCGGTCGGGCGGAGCGCCCCGCCGCTACGGCTCCGACCGCGCCCCCGACGATCGGCGACCGCGAATCGGCGCCTACTCGCGGATCTGAAAGCCCCGGTCGCGTAACAGCGCCGGCACCCGACCGCGGTGGTCGCCCTGAAGCTCGATCCGGCCCTCGTCGACGGTGCCGCCGGTTCCCATCGCGCTCTTGAGGTCGGAGGCGATCGACTCCACCTCCGAGTTCGGGAGGTCGAACCCCTCCACGATGGTGACCGGCTTGCCGTACCGGCGCTTTTCCATCCGAATCGAGAGCACCTGTTCGGCCGCGTCGAGATCGCCGTGGGCGTCGAGTTCGTCGAGCAGGTCGTCGATGGAGTCGTCCTCGGGCACGACCGATCGAACGACGGCGAGGTACAAAGACCTGGGCCCGACGCGTTCCCTGACGGGATCCGGGACGCGGGTCGGTCCCGACAGCGGAGAGATCGTTCGAGGCCGGCACCCACCGCACTACAGCCGCGATCGCAGCGTCTCCGCCGTCTTCTCGCCCACGCCCTCGACGCTGCGCAGATCGTCGAGACTCGCCTCGCGGACGTTCTCGACGCTGCCGAACCGGCCCAGCAGTCGCTTGCGCGTCTCCGGGCCGATGCCGGGCACGTCGTCGAGGACGGTCTTCACCTCGTCGCGGACGGTCTGGTGGTACTGGACGGCGAAGCGGTGGGCCTCGTCGCGGACCCGCTGGAGGAGGTGCAGGTGCGGGGCGTCCGACGGCCAGGAGAGTTCGCGGTCGGGCGTGACGACCCGCTCTTCGGCCTTGGCGAGCGCGACGACGGGGACCTCCCACCCCTCGTCGGCGAGCGCCTCGCGGGCGGCCTCGAGCTGGCCCTTTCCGCCGTCGATCAGCAGCAGGTCCGGGTCGGGCCGATCGTCCCGGCCCTCGACGGCGCGGCGGGCGCGCCAGCGGATCAGCCGACGCATGTTCTCGTAGTCGTCGTTCTCGTCGTCGAGCTTCTTTCGCCGATAGCCCGATTTGTCGGCGCTCCCGTCGACGAAGCGCACGTCGCTCCCGACGGCGGCCGTCCCGTGGGCGTGGCTGACGTCGAACCCCTCGATCCGGTCGGCGGCGTCGATCTCGAGGGCGTCGGCCAGCATCCCGCACTCGTCGCGCCCGCCGAGGTTGCGCCGGGCGTTCTTCAGCGCGAGTTCGACCAGCTTAGCCTCGCGACCGGCGCCCGGCACCCGCACGGCGACGCCCTGGGCGTCGAGCCAGGCGGCGACGTCGTCGTCGTCGTGGCGTTCGGGCAACAGGAGGGCGTCCGGGAGGTCGCGCTCGGCGTAGTACTGGACGACGAACGCGGCGAGAACGGTGGGAACGCCCTCGTCGGCGCCGTAGGGCGCGGCGAGCGTGTACCGATCGCGCCCGACCAGCCGGCCGCGTTCTGCGCGCAGGCGAGCGACGGTCGCCTCCTCGCCCTCGAT
>SKPV01000289.1 GCA_007119345.1 Halovivax sp. | reverse complement strand
GGGGTCGTGTCGTCGATCGACGCGAATTCGGCAGCCCGACGGGCGGCAACCGGCGCGTGCGGTCCGGGTCCGGCGAGCGCTACCGGTCGGCCGATCGCCCGATCCTTGAGACTGACGAGCGTGACGTCACACGGTGCGTCGCGCAGAATAGGGTCGATCGTCGAGCCGAAGACGTGCTCCCGTCGCTGGCGGAACCCTCGCCAGCCAAGGACCACTTGATCGGCCTCCTCCTCTTCGACAACTGAGAGGATGGCCTGACCGGGGTTACGCCCGATCATGGCACGCGTTCGGAAGGCGACGTTCATCCCTTCGGCCGCCTCTCTCGCTCCCTCGAGGAGTTCGCGCTGGCGTTCGATACGTTCTTCTTCGAAGTGGACCTTCTGCTCGAGGGAGGTCTGCTGGGGGACTTCGATCACGTTGACGGCGACCAGCTCCGGGAGGACGGTGCCGTCCTCCCCCTCGTCGCCCTCGGCGTTTGCTCTGGCGCTCGCGGCGGCGAGGCGCAGCAGTTCGCCCTGCGTGGCCGGGTTCGCGACGGGCACGATAACCCGGTATGCGTCCGCCTCGTCCGTCGCCGCGGGCACTTCGGGCGCGATCGCCTCGCCGACGAGGCTGGTCGATTCCGCGTGCTTTCGGGCGTAGAGCGCGTACCAGATGGCGCCGAAGATCACGAACAGTACGCTCAGGACGATCTCGATCGGCGCCATCGCGAAGATGAGCGCAAACGAGAGTACCGAGCCGAGGATCGGGACGATCGGGTAGAGGGGAACCGTAAACTCCGGATCGTAACGCGCTACGTCCGTCTCCCGGTAGACGATCAGCGCGAGGTTAAGCAGTCCGTAGACGATCAAGTGGAGGACGCTGCCCGCCTTGGCCAGCGTCTCGACGTCGCCGTAGAGGATAAACAGCAGGATGAGCGCTCCGGTCAACGCGATCGAGCGGTAGGGCGTCGCGAACCGCGGGTGGACCTCGTTGATCCAGTCACTGATGATCCGGTCGCGTCCCATCGCGAAGTTGATCCGCGAGGAGGCCAGGATCGAGGCGTTCGCCGAGGAAGCGGTCGCGAGCAACCCGCCGAAGGTCAACAGCGCGAGGCCGGCGCCGCCGAGCATCACCTCGGCGAGTCGCGCGACGGCCTGTTCGTCGTGCTCCACGACGGTCTCGTAGCCGTCGATCCCCATCACGACCAGCATAACGAGGGCGTAGAGGACGATCACGAACAGGAGGCTGCCGATCACCGCGAGCGGAAGGTTTCGTCCCGGATTCTTCATCTCCTCGGCGACGGTGTTGATCTCGGCGAACCCGAGGTAGGTGACGAACACCAGTCCGGCGGCGGGCAACAGCGCGGAGTAACCGCCCGTTTCCGCCGGGAAGAAGGGATCGAGGTTCGCTACGTCGAAGTGGAAGAGGCCGACGACGGTGAAGACGGTGAGCACGCCGATCAGGATGGCGACGATCGCCACTTGAACGGTGCCGGTCTCCTTCGCGCCGTAGTAGTTGAGCGCGATGAACAGGAGCGCGGCGACGAGCGCGGCCAGTTGGCCGCCCGAGAGGAAGAGCACGTCCGGAATCGGGAGGTAGATCTGCGCGTAGCTGCCGAAGCCGATCATGTAGAAGGCGGTCGCGAACGCGAGTCCGAGCCAGTTCCCCCAGCCAGCGATCGAGCCGAACAGCGGCCCGAGCGCGTCGTTGATGTAGTAGTACCCGCCGCCCGCCTTCGGAAAGGCCGTCCCCAGTTCGCTGATCGAGAGCGCCGTGAACAGCGCGACGAACCCCGCGACGACGAACGCGAGCGCGGCCGCCGGCCCCACTTCGGCGGCCGCGGTGGCCGGCAGGACGAAGATTCCCGCACCGATCATCGTCCCGGCACCGATCGCGAGCGCGGAGAAGAGGCCGAGTTCCTTGGCCAACTCGGTATCAGATGACATGGTGACCCTTCGGTGTCGAGCGTCGGGTTTCAATGGAAGCACCTTGAGTCCTGCTATCCGTCGACGGTCATCGAACGGTTCCCGGCACCCGGCCCGGTCGCGCACCGTACACCCCTAAGTGGGACGCTGCGGTCGGTTCGAACGATCCCCAGCGACGCTGGAGCGATTCGCACACGCGATGTGTGACCGGTTATCAAATTGTCGATCGAACCGTTCGACGATCGGACGCCGCGGGTCACTACCGGCGCGCGTCGAACCTACCCGTGTCTCTCGCGGAGCCGGCGACTACCAGTTAGCACGGCTCGCCTCCGCCCGGAGTCGACGGTGTCACTACCGTAGGGTCCGTTCGGATCTGATGGACGACGATCGACGCCACAGAAACGGACGAACGCCATAGACAGCCTTATCTGACATTCCTCCATATCCGAAGCAGACCGATGAGCGCGACTGGAACCGAGAGCGAGGACGCCACCGACTGGCGCCGACGGATCTGGGTAGCTTTCGCGGTCGGGGCGGGCGTGGTCGTCGCGTACACCCTCCTCTACCAGTGGGCGATGGCGGCGTTCGAGGGGATGCAACTCTCGTTCCTGCACTCATTGCGGATCGTAATCGAGTCCCTCACGACGGCCGGTTTCGGCGGTGACACGGAGCACTGGAACAGTGCACCGGTACACGTTCTCGTCGTCCTGATGAATCTCTCGGGCGTGCTACTGGTCTTTCTCGCGATCCCGCTGTTCGCCGTGCCGATGTTCCGTCGGGCGTTCGAGACGCGGCCGCCGACCTCGAGCACCCTCACCGACCACGTGATTGTCACCGGGTACTCCGCTCAGGACGAGATCCTCCGTAGCGAACTCGAGTCGGTCGGCGTGGACCACCTCTACGTCGATCCCGACCCCGAACTCGTCACCGAACTCAACGAGAACGGCGTCGACGCGGTACTCGGCGATCCCGAGGCGACGGACGCGATGCGAGCCGCGAACGCCGAATCGGCGCGGGCACTCGTCGCCGACGTCGACGACGAGACCAATCCGACGGTGATGCTCGCGGCAGATCAGGTTGACCCCGACCTCCGCGCGATCAGCGTCATCAGGGACTACCAGGTGGAGCCCTACCACCGCTACGCCGGCGCCGACGACGTCGTCCTGGCCAGACAGCTCCTCGGGAAGAGTCTCGCGATGCGGGCGGCGGCGACGTACGCGGAGAAGTTCCGGGAGGTCGTCGAGGTCGAGAGCGACGTCCGGATCACGGAACTGCTGGTCGAGCGCGGGAGTGACCTCGTCGGGCAGACGTTCCGCGAAGCGACCGTCTTCGATCGGCTGGGGATCACCGTCATCGGTGCGTGGCTCGGCGGGAAGTTCGTGGTGTCGCCGGATCCCGATACGGAGATCGACGAGAACGCGATCCTGCTTATCGCGGGCGAACGCGAGGAGTTTCCGGAGCTGAAGGCGCGGCCGATCCCGTACGACGAGGATCAGTCCGCTCGCGCCGTCGTCTGCGGATACGGGACGGTCGGCTGGTCGGTCACGCAGACCCTCCGGGACCAGGGAGTGGAGGTGACGGTGGTCGACCTCGAGGAGAAGCCGGGCGTCGACGTCGTCGGCGACATTACCGACCCGGAGACGCTCGAGGAAGCCCGCGTCGACGAGGCGCGGGCGGTGGTTCTCTCCCTCGACGAGGACACGCCGACGATCTACGCGGCGCTCGTGCTCGAACAGCTCGCACCCGACGTCGAGGTGATCGCCCGGGCGGACGACACCGACAGTCTCCCGAAACTGTACAACGCGGGCGCTGACTTCGTGCTGTCGCTACCGACGGTCACCGGCGAGATACTGGCGTCGCTGCTGATCGAGGAAGAAGAGATCGTGACGCCCGACACGGAGTTCGGCTTCGTCCGGACAGAGGTACCGGCGTTCGCCGATCGGAGTCTGGCCGACCTCGACCTCCGGGCGAAGACCGGCTGCACGATCGTCGCCATCGAGCGCGACGGAGCGTTGCTGACCGACCTGCGCGCCGACTTCGTCATCGAGGAGGACGACGTCTTGATCGTCGCCGGAAGCGACGAAGCCCAGGAGGAGTTCGAGCGAACGCTAACCGTCGAGTCAGGGAGGAATTGAACGTCGATGGAGCCGCCGGAGGCCGGGAGCGATCGGTCGGTTCGTCGACGACGAAGCCTGGTCGACTACCCGTACCCTTCAGCGTGGACGCGATCGGTCGGGACGCCGAGGTGGGTGACGGCCGTCTCGAGGCTGTAGACCATGGCGTTGATGCCGCAGGCGTAGACCTCGAGCGAGCCCGGGTCGATCCGGGCGTCGACGTCGGTGGGCGGCTGCTGGGCGAGCATGGTCGCCATGTGCCGGCCGAGAACTGCGTCCTCGAGGGCGCGCTCGTCGACGTACTTCAACAGGGCGTCCTGGATGTACTCGGTCTCACCGGACCAGTCTGCGAGCCACGATTCGCGGGAGAGACAGGGGACGTAGTGGAAATTGTCGTGTTCGGACGCGAGGTCGAGAAATGCCTCGTGGTAGGGAAGGTCGTCCGCCCAGGCCGCACCGAGGAAGAGCCAGACGTCCCGTTTCTCGCCCTTGTACTCGTCGCGGCCCGTCTCGAAGGTGTAGTCGATCATGCTCTTCATCGGGGCGACGCCCGTCCCGGTCGCGAGGAAGGCCAGGTCGCGTTCCGACGGATCCTCGAGGAGCAGGTGCCCGCTCGGGCCGCGAACCGCGAGGCGGTCGCCGACCTGGAGCTCGTCGCAGAGGCGAGGCGAGAGACGGCCGTCGGGGACCCGACGGATGCAGAGTTCCGTCTCCTCGCGGTTCGGCGAACTCGAGATGGAGTACGCGCGAGTTCGGTTCCCGAAACGAACCGAGAGGTACTGTCCGGCCGCGAAGTCGAACGGCGTCTCGGTCTCGAAGGCGATCCGAACCAGCGCGGGATGAGCTCGTTCGAATCGGTCGCGAAAGCTCCCGATCTGCGGGGCCAGCTGCGGATCGACGCTCGTTGCCGCGTCGAAGACGCGATCCCAGTCGATCGATCCTTCGTCCGGAACGGCGTCCGCGAATCCGTGGGTGGTCCCGAGTTCGAACAACCGCTCTCGTACCTCGTGTCGGCGGTCACGATCCATCGCCTCGACGGCCGTCACCGTCGCCGACTTCGAGATCACGGGGAGCGATTCCACGTGCTCGTGCTGGGACGTGTGTTCCCTGACAGTCACGCTCGAGGGAACGCACCCCGTTGCCCTGAGTGTTTGGGACGGGTCGTCGACGGGATCGAATTCCGTCAGGTTCGACTCCACAGCACGGTGGAGATGGCCCCACTATCGGCCCTCGGTCGCGGTCGCGTCCGGCCTGCGTCAGCTATTTGCACCAGTGTGTTCAGATGTCGAGCATGACCGAGATGAGTGCCGACGAGGCGATAGAACGGTACGGTCCGAGCGAGATCACCGCCAACGACCTGCTCGTCCTCGACGATCCCCACTACCGATCCGAGAACGTGGCAGTCGTCACCGGCGCGGGCTCGGGCATCGGCCGGGCGACGGCGCTCGCGTTCGCCGCCAACGGCCTCACCGTCGTCGGCACGGACCTGGACGCCGAGGCCGTGGACGAGGCAGGGTCGAAAGCCGAGGGCCTCTCGCTTCCCGGCGAGATCGTCTCCGTCGCCGGAAACCTCGTCGAGGAGACGGATATCGAACGGATCGTCGAGGAGGCGGCAGACTACGGCTCGATCCGGTACCTCGTGAACAACGCCGGCCTGCAGCACGTCGCCCCGATCGAGTCGTTCCCCGTCGAGAAGTACGACACGATGCAGGCGGTGATGCAGCGGGCGCCGCTGCTCCTGACGAAGGAGTGTCTGCCCCACTTCCGGGCCAACGAGGACGGCGGCGGGGTCGTCGGCAACATGTGTTCGGTCCACGGCCACATCGTAACCCGCGACAAGGCGGCCTACAACATGTCGAAGTTCGCGCTGCGAGGGTTGACCCAGTCCATCGCCGCCGAGGGAGATGGATCGGTCAGGGC
>SKPV01000170.1 GCA_007119345.1 Halovivax sp. | reverse complement strand
CGACGCCCTCGTCGTCAAGACCGGGATCCCACTCTACAGCCTCTGCGAGCACCACCTGCTCCCCTTCCACGGGACGGCCCACGTCGCCTACCGGCCGAACGGCCGGGTCGTCGGTCTCTCGAAACTGACCCGCTACGTCCGCTGGCGCGCCCGGCGACCCACAGTGCAGGAACGCCTGACGAACGAGCTCGCCGCGGGCCTCGCCGAGGAGATCGGCGCCGAGGCGGTCGCCGTCGAGTGCTCGGCCACCCACCTCTGCGAGGCGATGCGGGGCGTCGAAACGGCCACCGAGACGACCACCCGCGCCACGGTGGGCGAGCTCGACGAGCCAGAACGCCGCCGGTTCGCGGACGCGATCGCCCGCGCGAACGGAGGTGCCCGCAGATGACGGGGAACAGCTTCGCCGACGAAACCCGACGCGCCGTCGACTCCGCGGACGATCCGAAACGCGCCGTCGACTCCGGCAACGACTCCGACGACGAACCGAAACGCGCCGTCGTCCTCGCCTCGGGCGGCATGGACAGCGCCACCGCGGCTTACGAGGCCCGCGAGCGCGGCTACGACCTCCACTTCCTGCACACCTCCTACGGCCAGCGCACCGAGTCCAAGGAGTACGAGTGCGCCCGCGCCCAGGCCGACGAACTCGACGCGGACTTCCTCCACGTCGAGACGGACCACCTCGCCGCGATCGGTGGCTCCAGTCTCACCGACGAGTCCCGCGAGATCGCCGACGCCGACCTCGAGAGCGATGAGATCCCGGACACCTACGTCCCGTTCCGGAACGCCAACCTCCTGTCGATGGCCGTCTCCTGCGCCGAGGCGAACGGCTGCGACGCGGTCTTCCTGGGCGCCCACAGCGAGGACTTCGCGGGCTACCCCGACTGCCGACCGGCCTTCTTCGAGGCTTTCCAGCGAGTCGTCGACGTCGGCACCGCGGACGACACGGAGATCGCGATCGAGGCGCCGTTCGTCGAGCGCTCGAAGACCGACATCGCCGAGCGCGGCCTGGAGCTCGGGGTCCCCTACGAGCTGACCTGGAGCTGCTACCGCGACGAGGCGCCCGCCTGCGGCACCTGCGACGCCTGCGCTTACCGGCTCGAGGCGTTCCAGCGCCTCGGGGAGCGAGATCCGATCGAATATCGGGAGCGGCCCGAGTACGGGTGACACCGAGAAGGCGATCGATCCGTACGACGAGCGACGATCGACTGTTAAACCCAACCGTTCGGGACGTGCCACACCCGGTCCGCAAATTCGTCGCGATCCACGTGCTGTGCTATCCGCTGGACGGCGGTGACAACGTCTCGAGCGGGCGTCGTCTGTTCGTCGAGAAAGAATATCCCGGGATGATCGTCGAAGGCGAAGAAATCATCGTCGTTGGTGAGCAGCACGCGGTCCGTTTCGCGGCAGTGATCGACGACACTCGGGTCATCGGTACCGAGATCGACGTCCTGAACCCGCTCTAGGTCGTACCCTTCCTGCTCGAGTAATGTTACGATGGAAGCTTTGACATTCTCGTCGCAACACAACTTCATGCGGTCTTCGAGAACGATTCGGGGGAGGGCTGGCGCTCACGGCTCTCCTGGATTCGTTCGTTGCGACGTCGCCGCCACTCGTTCATCTCCTCGATGTTGTCGTAATAGTAGGTGAGTGCGCGGTAGACGTCAGCGAGGTCGAGGTCGAATTCGGTTGCGATCGTATCGGGGGACATCCCCTCCTCGTGGATCCACTCCGCGATCTGCAGGACGCTGATGCGGTGGCCGTCGATTCTGGGCTGGCCACCCATCACGTCCTCCGTCTTCACGATCTCGCTCATATAATCACTGTTTGCGTCTACCCCGATAAACCCTCGTCCGCGCCGTACGAAGCTGTGAGCGCGTCGCGTGCCATCGCCAGTTCCGCCGACGGGGCGTCGCCGCACTCGTCAGCCATAGAGCGCCTGCGAGTCCCGACGAACGGTTCGGAAGAACGGTCGATCCCGCGCTCGCTCGTACTCGGATTCGGTTCGAACGACCAGTGAGGGGACGACACTGTGTGCCAGTTCGACGTCGTACGCCAGCTCCCGAACGTCGTTCTCCAGCGCTGCCGGGTCGTCGACGTCGTCCGAAAGAACGACCAGCAGATCGACGTCCGAGTGAACGCCCCGTTCCTCGGCGCGAGCGACGCTCCCGAAGAGAAGGATCCTCTCGATGTCGTCGCCGAAGCGTTCGCCGCCGAGTTCGGGCAACCGCGGACGTGAACGCCGCGCGCCGCGGGGTGTTCCGAACCGCCGTTCAGGCCGGATTCGTCACCGTCAGCACCGGCACCGTCGTGTTCTCGAGCACTTCCTCCGCTACGCTGTTGTCGAACACGCGATCGAGCCCGGCGCGCTCGTCGGTCCCCATCACCACCAGATCCGCCTGCTGCTCGACGATGTGCTCGAGAATCTCGTCGGCCGACGTCCCCTCCCGGAGCGCAGTCGCGACGGGGACCCCGGCGTCGTCGGCGGCCGCCTCGACTGCCTCGACCGCCTCCCTGGACTCCTCCTCCGGATCGGCGCGAATCTGATCGCGCTGGACGGCTCCCGCCCCCTCGATCACCGACAGGGCGTGGACGGTGGCGCCGAGTTCGGCCGCCAAGCCGACTCCGTGCTCGACCGCGCGCGCTGAGGTTTCGGTACCGTCCGTCGGGATCAGGACGTGATCGTACATGCCCGATTGTATGACCGGGCGTCGGGAATAAGCGGGCCTTGCTGGTGCCGCCGAAGGCCGTCTCCCGGCGACGATGACGCTCGCCGCCGTTCGTCCGCATCCTTCGACCGCCGACCCACTCGCAGTCGACCGCCGACCGCTCCGTTCGACCGCCCGACTGGCTCGCGGTCGACCGCCGACCGTCCGTTCGACCGCCGACCGCTCCGTTCGACCCCCGACTGGCGCGCGGTGGACCCCCCGACGGGCACGCGGTCGACCACGGACCAGCGCGCGTTCGGCCCGCGATCGACCACGGACCAGCGCGCGGTCGACCACGGACCAGCGCGTGGTCGGCCCGCGATCGGCCCAGCCCCGTCGACCAGTGATATTTTGTCGGTGCCCCACAGACCTTCCGTCGATGACCGACGACGACCCGACGGTTCCCATCGTCTGTGCCGAGTGCGAGACGACCTCGCGCGTCCCGCTCGACGACGTCGGGGACGCGGTCGACCGCCACAACGACCGGCTCCACGACGGCGAGGCGATCGCCGAGGTGGATCCGGCGCTCAAAGAACAGCTGGCGGACCTCGTCGTCGAGGATCTGGGCCTGCTGGACGACGAGGGGCCGCCGTCGTAGCGGGCCCAGCCCGGACTCGGCGCTCGCTCAGCCGCTCAGGCCGTCCCGGGCCACCGAGCGGATCGTCAGGTCGTAGCTCTGGGGCGCCCCGGAGAGGTCGACGCGGATCACCAGCACGTCCAGGCGCGGCCCGCGCTCGGCGAGGCGCTCCATCCGGTCGCGCTGGTGGCGCTCGAAGCTCGTCGAGCCGTGCTTGACCTCCGCCAGGTATCGCCGGAGGACCGGCCCCTCGTAGCCGGAGGGGTCGGAGGCGGTTCGGCGCCGGACGACGAACGAGAAGTCCGGGTGCCACTGCCCCTCGACCTCGGGATCGAGGCCGCCGACGCGGGCCGGTTCGTCGTCGACCTCGACGCGGATCTCGTCGGGGTCGACCTCGAGGTCGCGGGCGGCGTAGGCGAGGATCGGCGGCGGATCCCAGCGGTAGGCGCCGAACAGCGCCTCCGCCAGGGCGCCGACCTGCTGGGCGCGCGCGTCGAACGTCCAGCCCGTGGCGGGATCGCCCCGGGACTCCGGCGTCGGCTCCGGCTCCCGGAGTTTCACCAGGTAGGCGTCGACGTCCGCGGGATCGTTCGGCGCCGGCTGCTGGAAGCGCAACCCCGGACAGTCGACGGCGTGGACCAGCTTCGTCACCGCGTCCGCCCGGCTCTCGTAGCTGACCACCTCGCCGACGGTCTGGCGGAGGGTCTCGATCTCGGCGGCGGCCTCGCACGCCGACCGCTTCAGCGCCACCCGGAACGGCGAGGCGTCCGGCACCCGCCCGGACTCGGCGACCTGGTACGGCTCGCCCGGCCACTGCTCCTCCCAGCTCATCGTTTCCATCGAGTGTCGTCCAGGAGCATCAGTGTCCCGCTCCCGGCGGGCTCGATGGCGGGGTACCGATCCCCGTTCCGTCCCGATTCAATTTCCCACCTCGTCACGGTTCGGCTTCCCACTCTCTCCCGGTTCGGCTTATCCACCTCGTCCCGGTCCGGCTCCCCGTACCATCCCGATCCACCTCCCCACCTTGTCCAGATTCGGCCCCCACCCCGTCCAGATTCGGCCCCCCATTCCGCCTCGGTTCGGCTCTCCACCTCGTCCCTGTTCGGCTCGCGCTTTCACCTGCGCCCCGCCGCCGAGCGTGTCAGGGTTCGACACCGTCACGGAACCTATCAAATCCCAAGACATACCGGCCCGAGCGGCGTAGGGGCCGACGATGTGGTTCGATCCGGAGGTCGTCAGAGCGGCGGCCGACGCCTCGCCGGAGTGGCTCGTCCTGACGCTGGCCGTCCTGTCGTTTCTCGGGAGCCTGTTCGTCGTCGCGCCCGTCGCCGCCTGGTGGTACGTGCGCGGCGACCGGGAGCGGACGGGGCCCTGGTTCGCCGGGATGCTCGCCATCTACGGCGCGATGACCGCCTCGAAGGCGTTCTCGCCGGTCGACAGACCCGCGGTCGAGCCGCCGATCGCGGTCGCCGAGGTACCCCTGGCGCTGCAGCCGCTGTACGCCCACGCGGCCCTCATCGACACCGCGAGCTTTCCCAGCGGGCACGCGCTGGCCGCGCTGGCCTTCTGGGGGCTGATCGCGATCGACGCCGACGTCGGCACCCGCCCGGCCCGACTGGCCGCCGCCGCGGGGATCGTCGTCGTCGTCTCCGCCAGCCGGATCGTCCTCGGCGCCCACTACGTCGGCGACGTGGTCGGCGGCCTCGTCGTCGGCGCGGTCGTCCTCGGGGCGATCCTGGCGCTCCGCGGGCGACTCCGGGACCCCACGGCCGGACTGTTCGCCGTCGCCGGTGCGCTCGCGACCCTCGCGATCCTCGCGGGGAACGTCCGGGCGTTCGCGGTCCTCGGCGCGGCCGTCGGCGCGCTCGCCGCCTGGCGACTCACCGACGGCGCCACCGAACTCCCCGAGGGCTACCGCACGCTCGCCCGTCAGCGACTCGCGACGGTCGGCGGTTGCGGCCTGTTCGTCGCGCTCTCGGCGACCGGCGCCGCACTCACCGGCCATCCGCTCGCTCTGGCCCCGCTCGCCGCGGCCGCCGCGGCGCTCGTCGTCGCCGCGCCGGTGCTCGCCGACACGCACGGATCGATCCGACCGCCGGCGATCGCGAAACTCGGTACGACCGCGTCCGACGGGCGGAACGAGTGAGAGACGTCGGGTGTACGTGTACCTTTTTGCTGCGGGTTGCTGAAAAATCGAAGATTTTTCGCATCACGAAAGCGCGACGCGCTTTCGAACGACCTCGCTCGCTTCGCTCCCTCGAACCGCTTGCAAAAATCTACGCTAAAAAGGCCGCCTCCGCGGGGCTTCGCCCGCGGATGCGAGCGGTCATTGTTCGGCTGTTGAAACGAGGTTCTTACACCCGACGTCGATCGCGAGACGGTAGCCTCGTCGGAGAAACGCCGGTCGACGGTCAAACACCGGATTCGGCGGGAGAGCGGGGACCGAGCCGAAGTGGACCGCTCAGGACTCCGGTTCCGTCGGGCCGTCCGACTCCGCGTCCGTGGACTCGTCAGACTCGACGTCGGTCGTCTCGACGGACTCGGCGTCGGTCGTTCCGACGGATTCCGCTCCGGCCGATCCGACGGACTCGATCTCCGTCGTGCCGACGGAGACCGTCAGCACGCCGTTGTTGTAGACGGCGCGGTGCTCGTCGTCGAAGCGCCAGGTCGCCGTCGGCGTCCGGAAACTGCGCTCGTCG
>SKPV01000152.1 GCA_007119345.1 Halovivax sp. | reverse complement strand
TCGTCATCGTCGGGAGACGTGTTGACTGCGCCGTCGGCGTCGACCCGACCCGAACCTTGCTCGCTGTCCGCGAGACCGATGTCCTCGGCGGTGTTCTTCAGGTGAGCGCGAGTGGTCTCGTTGTCGGTGTCCCACTGCGAGATGGTCAACGCCGCGACGCCGGCGACCACCGGCGACGCCATCGACGTTCCCGAGTACTGCGCGTAGTCGTCCCAGTTTACCGTCGAGAGGACGTCGTCGCCGGGGGCAGCCAGTTCGATCTCGGGGCCCGTCGAGGAAAAACCCGCGAGGTCGTCGTTCTCGTCGGTCGCGCTGACCGCCATCACCTCGTCGTAGGCGGCAGGGTAGCTCACGCAATCGGTGCAGGGCCCGTCGTTGCCCGCCGCTGCCACGAGGAGCGAACCCTCTTCGTACGCGTATTCGCACGCGTTGGCCATCGTCTCGTCGTATCCGCCCCCGCCCAGAGACATGTTGATCACCTCCGCGCCCTGGTCCGCCGACCAGGTGATGGCGTCGGAGATGTCCGACAGCGAGCCGCCGCCGCTCTCGTCGAGCGCTCGCGCGGAGAGCATCGAGCAGTTGCTGATGCCGGCGTGGCCCTCGCCGTTATCCGTGCCACCTGCCGCGATTCCGCCCACGTGCGTGCCGTGGTCTTCGTCCTCCGTCACGGGATAGGGGTCGCTCTCGTCCTCGACGAAATCGTATCCGTAGTGCTCGACGCTCCCGTCCATGTTCTCTTCGAGGTTGGGGTGATCGTACTGGATACCCTGATCGATCACCGAGATAGTGACGGAAGAGTCCCCGAGCGTCGTCTCCCACGCCTCCTCGCAGTTCGTGATCTGGGGGGCGTACTGATCGTCGTACAGCGGATCGTTCGGGGTGTAGCCGAGCGCCCGATAGGTCCTGTTGTCCTCCGCGTACTGGACGTGGCGCGCTTCGAGCACGTTCTCCTTGAACGCCTCTTTCGCCGGGTCCGCCCGGTCCGGAAACTTCACCGCAACGTACCGAATGGTCTCGTTTTTGTGTACGATCTCGCCGTTCTCCGGCACGTACGGAGCTACCTCGGCCTCCATATCGTCCGCGTGCTGTGTCACGCCGACCAGCACCTCGTCCTCCTTCGGCCCGGGATCGCGTCCGGGCGTCCCAGCCGTCACGCCGCCAAGGCCGACCAGTGTGCCGGCCGCCGCGGTCGCCTTCAGCACGGTTCGTCGGTCGAAGTCGTGGGAGTGCTTCTCTGACATCCCAATCGACACAAAATATATACCCATATTAAATGCTTATTGAATCCCCGAAGATTTTTCCGCGAATTGTATTCGATTAACATAAATTAATGGATACTGACGCCGTCTACCGATAACCCAAGGTCGAGGTTATGGCTCATGGTGATTGTATTAACACTCAACTATTGGTCGATTTTTTCGTTAGTTGATAAGAGGTTCTTTCGAGAATACCATCGATACCCTCAGGGAACGGGTGATGCGATCGGTGAGGCGTGATCCAGTAGGAACGCTATTCCCTGACGGGTCGGGTCGCCGATCGGAGCCTACTGAGGGCGGAAATTCCGTCACGAATGCGTTCGGAGTTTCACTCGACGAGGCGGATTCGAGGCGTCGTTTGATGCCCCCACACGACCACGCCGCCGCACTCGACGTCGACGTCGGAGACGGTACGACGGGAACTCGGCCGTGATCGATCGTGTTCCGACGGCGATGAAAAGACCGTGGTCGAAGGAACGAACCGGCCGTTCGGAACTCGGTCACCTCGGAGGAGTTCCTTCGGCAGCCTTTTTTCCGCGCGGGCGAACGGACGGTCATGATCGAGCGGCTTCGGGACCGAGTTCGGACGCGCCGAGCCCCCAGCGTCGGCCTCTTCGTCGACGGACCGAACGTGTTTCGGGAGGAGTTCGACGTCGACCTCGACGACCTCAGGGAGGCGGGTCGGGGGTTCGGGCGCCTCGCCGTCGGTCGGCTCTACGTCGACGAGCACGCGACGCCCGGACTCATCCAGGCCGCGGAGGCCCGCGGTTTCGAAGTCGTCGTGACGAGCGGGGACGTGGACGTCAAGCTGGCCGTCGATGCGACCGCGCTGGTCGCCGCCGGGGAAGTGACGGTACTCGTCGTCGCCTCCCGCGACACGGATTTCAAGCCGGTCCTCGAGTACGCCGGCCGGTCGGGCGTCGAAACGGTCGCGATCGCCCCGGGATCCCACGGCCGATCGGACGCGCTCCGGAACGCGGCCGACCGCGCGATAACGCTCGGCGAGTGATCCGGATGCACCGCACCGGCGTCCGACCGGCGTTTCGTACTCGCCGCCGGCCGACACGAAGTGGGTCCGCCGCTGGCCCGGGATCGGCCGACACGAGCCGACGGCTCTCGATCCTCGAACGAACGAAAGTGACGGGTCGGTGCGACGGCGTGACCGTCGTTACTTGCCGAGTTCTTCGACCTCGAGGACGTAGTCCCCGCCGGTGAAGGCTGGCGCGTCGACCAGGAGACCGAATTCCTCGTCGCCGTCGAGGCCGACCTCGATCTTCGTCCCCCTCTCGTCGTGGTCCCACTCGGACGGGGTGCGGCCGTCGAGCGTCAGGTACAGCTCGAAGTCGGCGCTGGTGTCGAGGCTAACCGTGGCCTCGCACGGGTCGGCCGTACGCAGCTGGTAGGTGTAGGTGTCGCCGTCGCCCCACCAGCCGCCGTCGAGGGAGCCTTCGGCGCTCGCCGTGCTCTCATCGTGGCCACAAGCGGGTTCGCCGTCGCCGCCAAAGTCGACGGTGATCGTCTCGCTGTCGGTTCGGCCGTCGCTATCGGTGACCGACAGGGTGACGTCGACGGCCACCTCCTCGTCACGATGGAGCGCTACCTGGGCGCCCGTCGCCTCGTTACCGGGCTCGGCGTCCCAGTGGTACTCGTCGATGTCACCCTGCGATGCGCTCCCGTCGAGGTCGACGGTCTCGCCCACCTCCGGCGTCGTGGTGCTAGCGTCGATGACGGCTTCGGGACCGTCCGGCGGGTCGGGCTCCCCTCCGTCCTCGACGACGTTGGCAGCGTCGACGAGGCCGTCGCCTTCGACGTCGCTCGGGAGCCCCTGGACGGGTTCGGCAGCGTCGGTGAGCAGGTTCCAGAGCTGGGCGGGATCCCGGTCGTTCCCGGTGAGTCCGTGCGCCGACGCGCCGAGACAGGCGACGCCGGCCGCGACCGGCGACGACATCGACGTCCCCGACATGGAGACGTAGCGGTCGTCGTTGTCCGTCGAGAGGACGTCGACGCCGCCCGCCGT
The DNA here is from genome assembly GCA_007119345.1 of Halovivax sp. GTDB lineage: Archaea > Halobacteriota > Halobacteria > Halobacteriales > Natrialbaceae > Halovivax. The sequence goes on along the minus strand of SKPV01000152.1, from coordinate 2,736 downwards.
CACGTCGACCTCGGGCCCGCGGTTCGTGAAGCTCGCGGCGTTGTAATTCGAGTCGATCGCCGACACGGCCATACAGTTGTCGTAGGCCGCCGGGAAGCTGACGGGACCGCCGTCGTTGCCCGCGGCGGCGATCGGCAGCGTACCGCTGTCGAAGGCGTAGTCGACGGCGTCTTCCATCAGGTCGGTTCGGCCGCCGCCGCCCAGGGACATGTTGATGACGTCGGCGCCCTGGTCGGCCGACCACTGGATCGCGTCCGCGATATCCTGAAGGGACCCGCCACCCTCGGCACCCAGCGCGCGGGCCGAGAGGATCCGGGCGTTCGAGACCCCGGAGGTGCCGACGCCGTTGTTCGTCGTCCCCGCCGCGATGCCCGCGACGTGGGTCCCGTGATTCTCCGACGGAGCTACCGGCATCGGATCGTCGTTCCGGTTCACGAAGTCGTAACCGACGTTCGAGCCGAAGCGATCCCGAAGGTTCTCGTGCTCGTAATCGACGCCCTGGTCGATCACCGACAGGACGACGTCCGAACCCTGGGTGACGTCCCAGGCGTCCGGAGCGTTCACCTGCTGGGGAGCGTACTGGTCGCCGAAGCGCGGATCGTCCGACGCCGCGCCCACGACGCGGTACTCGACGTTCTCTTCGGCGTACTCGACGCCGGTCTGAGCCTCGAGCGTGGAGACGGCGTCCTTCACAGTGTCGACCTCGGCGACCGACACCTCGACGGTGACGTAGCCCAGGACGCCGTTCTCGTGAACGATCTCGGCGTCGGTCGACAGGGCCGTCTCGACGGTGGACTTGACGTCGGCGATGCCGACGACGTCTTCCGCCTTGACGACGAGCTCTTCGGTATCGCCGTCCGAACCCGCCGACCCAACGCCAGTGAGCCCGAAGAAGGCTCCAGCGGCGCCGGCAGCTTTGAGTACGGTGCGTCGGTCGCTAGTGTGGGAACGTTGGTGTGTCATTCCGAGCGTTTATTATCGGGACGAAGTATTAATAATTTTCCTAGCAGATTAGATAATATTAACTCCGCAACACAATTTTCTGGCGTCTAGGTGCGAAACAATCGTCGGCAGAGGTGTGATATATCGGTCCGGACCTTCGTCGATACAAGCTATCTACAAGTGAAACGAAAACGCAGTTACTGTCCCAGAAATTCGCTGAGGGTACAGGGTCGGTACCACCCGGTCACACTAGATGAACCAAACACGTCGAGCGACACCGGCGGCGGTCGTATCCGGATCGGAATCGAGTCCCCTACCAGCGAATCGATCGACGTGGGCGAGATCTGACTACACGCTTCGAGCGACGAGCTCACCCGAATCCACGCAACTCGGAGATACGAGTGGAGGTTTCCTGCGACGAACTGTCGGAGTCCATCGAGGATGGCCGAGAGGCTGCAAAGCCGTCTCGGGACCGCACGGGCGTGAAATCGTGATCTCGTCGCCCACCCCTGCGTCGCAGACTGCCGGATGACGGCCGAAAGGACCGGTGCGGTCGACCCACTGCAAGCCCACTCGCCACCGGACCCGGTCGATTCCGGTGACTTTTCCACCATCGCCGGCGGAGCGACTTCCATGCGAGACGACGAGGCGCCGGTCCTCGACAACCACTTGCACCTCGACCCCGACCGTGGGCGCGGCATCGAGGCCGTCAAAGACTTCGCACGCGCGGGGGGCACCCACTTGCTGGTCGTGAACAAGCCGTCCTGGCACCTGGGGGTCGAACCCGAGTCCGGCGAGGACTTCACGCCGGTGTTCGAACGGACGGTAGACGTCGTCGAGGCGGCGTCCGCTGAGCTCGAGGGACGGGCCTGGCCCGTCCTCGGCGTCCACCCGACGCTGATCTCTCGGCTGGTTGACGACCGCGGCCTCGATCCGTCCGCGGCCGGCGAACTGATGGCCGACGGCATCGACCGGGCCGCCGAATTCGTCGGCGACGGGCGCGCGCTCGCGTTGAAATCCGGTCGGCCCCACTACGAGGTCGACGACGACGTGTGGCGGGCCTCGAACGCGGTGATGCGCCGAGCGTTCGAGCGGGCGGCCGAGCTCGACTGTGCGGTCCAGCTACACGCCGAAGCCAGTGAGGACCTGACCGAGGTGACCGAGTGGGCCGCGGACGCCGGGTTGTCGGCCGACCGCGTGGTCAAACACTACGCCGGCGGGCGTCTCGAAGGTCCCGTCCCCAGCGTGATGAGCGATCGCGACCGCCTGGAGGTCGCGGCCGAGCGCGGCGAGCCGTTCCTGATGGAGACCGACTTCGTCGACGACCCGGATCGGCCCGGCGCGGTCCTCGGCCCCAAGACCGTCCCCCGGCGGGTGACCTGGCTCGAAGAGCAGGGATACGACGAGGTCGTTCGGATCGCCCACGTCGAGACGCCGGAGCGGGTGTACGACATCGACACGGTCGCCACGCTCGGGTGAGGGCACCGATCCCGATACTCGACGGGGGTGACCGACGGACGTCGTCTCGGTAGAGAAAGGCATTTTAAGCGGCCGGTGTAGGTTGGCGTATGAGCAATCCCCCGACCGAGTTCTACTCGGAGGAACGCTGGCAGAACTGGATCGACCGCCTCGACGACGAGGAGATCGATCCCGACGACGAATCGTCGGCGCGTCTGCTGTTGAACCTGCAGGACGACACGGCGATCGCGATCGCCAAGATCGTCACCGCGTACGAGGAGGGGGAACTCGACGAGGAGACGGCCCTGAGCGAGATCGCCGAGGTCCGCGAGATCG
>SKPV01000116.1 GCA_007119345.1 Halovivax sp. | reverse complement strand
GACTTCGAAACTCCCTGACCGGCTAGCGAAATCGGCCGTGGCCGACCGTCGCCCTTCATCCCCGCGTCCTGAGATCTCTTCCCTTCGTCCTGAGATCCCTTCATCCCCGCGTCCTGAGATCCCTTCATCCCCGCGTCCTGAGATCTCTTTATCCAACCGTTTCGAGTCGCCCCCGCGATAGAGCGGACGGCTGGAGCCGACGCCGTCGCCGAAGGGTCGATCGATTCGGCCGACGACGTCCGCTGATGGGGGAAAATCGATTCCACCGACGACGTCCGCTGGCGAAGGGTCGATCGATTCAGTCGGAATCGGACGCCTGCGACGTCGTGTCCGAGAGACGGCGCTCGCCGTCGCCGCTCGCGATCCCGTCGACGGGCTGTCGACGTTCCTCGAGGAGTTCTCGCGGCGTCCCGATCCAAGCGCCGAGCTCCTGGGCTCGTTCCACCAGCCATCGGTAGAGTTTCCGTAACCCGGGGAACTCGCGCTCGTTGAAGAACCGGACGTGCCACAGAGCCGTCATCACGGCTTCGTTCGCGGTCGCCTCGAGCAGCAGCTCCTCGCAGACGTCGCGGGCGGCTTCGAAGTCCTCGCGCGGATCCGGCAGCGCCTGCTCCATGATCGTCAGCGGGAAGACGAGGAAGTCGTCGTCGAACGGCCGGAAGGGACGGTAGCCGTACTGGAAGCCCACCTCCGTGCCGGAGCCGAAGCTGGCGTCGTACGCCAGTCCGATCGACCGATGGTGGCGCCACGTCTCCGTGCCCGAGAGGCGCAGGTAGTGCTGGCGACCGCCCGCGATCGGCTCGCCCAGGACGTCCTCGACGATCGCCTTCTCCTCGCGAAGCCGCTCGCGGTCGGTTCCCGAGTGGTAGGATCCGTGGAGGCCGACCTCCCACCCGCCGTCGTCCAGCGACCGGATGACGTCGACCATCTCGGGGGCCGTCACGTCGTACCGACCCAGGTGCTGGACCCAGTTCGCCGGCGAGAGCCAGTCTCGGATCGGCCGATCGTGGAGCAGGTGCTGCTCGGTCAGGAAGTAGAACGCCGATCGGACCCCCAGGTCGTCCTCGAGGCCCGCGATCTCCTCGAACTGCCAGTACGGGTTCGACGACGAGAGGAGGGTCCGCAGGTGGTACCCCGGGCGCTCCTGGGCGGCGTAGAACAGCGATCTGATCCCCTTGTGCGGCCGATCCACGTCGTGGGTGAGACAGAGCGCGAACGGGGCGTCCTCGGGTACGATCGACGGGACGGGTCGGGCGTCGGCGGGGAGGTCGGCCGGGACCGGGGGGCGCAATTCGCGGCTCGGTACCTCTCGGGAGGGGTTCGCGTTCGCAGTTTCGTCGTCCATATCACGCAACCAATCGTTCCAGGTCGTCGACGATGCGCGCGGCCGCGGTGCCGCCGCCGTAGAGGTCCGGTTTCGCGGGCGGGTCGCCGGCGGCGCCCACCGCGTCGACGATGCGGTCGGCGTCGGCGCCGACGAGAACGTTCCAGCCGGCCTCGATCGTCTCGACCCACTCCGTCGTGTCCCGGAGGGTGACGCAGGGCGTCTCGAGGTAGAACGCTTCCTTCTGCACGCCGCCGGAGTCGGTCGCCACGCAGTCGGCCTCGGCGACGAGCCGGAGGAAGGGCAGGTAGCCCTGGGGCTCGACGAGGTCGATCCCCTCGTTCGCCCGCTCCCGGAGCCCCTCGCGCTCGAGCGCCTCGACGGTCCGGGGGTGGGCGGGCAAGATTACGGGTTTCGGGAGCCGGGAGAGCCCGTCGACGATTCCGACCAGGCGCTCGGGATCGTCGGTGTTGCCGGCGCGGTGGACGGTCGCCAGGACGAACTCCTCGGGGACGTCGATCCCGTCGATCGAGACGTCCGCCAGGCCGTCGCGGACCGACAGCAGGGTGTCGTACATGACGTCGCCGGACTCGACGACGCCCGCGCCGATCCCCTCGCGCTCGAGGTTCGCCACGGCGTCCCGGCTCGGCGCGTAGAGCCGGTCGGCGCAGTGGTCGGTGCAGATCCGGTTGACCTCTTCGGGCATCGACGTGTCCCCCGAGCGCAGGCCGGCCTCGACGTGGGCGATGGCCGGTTCGCGCTTCGCCGCGGCCATCGCCCCCGCCAGCGTCGAGTTGGTGTCGCCGTAGACGAGGACGACCTCCGGACGCTCCTCCTCGATGATCCGCTCGAGTCCGACCATCACCTCGGCGGTCTGGACGGCGTGGCTCGCCGAGCCGACGCCGAGGTGGTGGTCCGGCTCCTCGAGGTCGAGCTCCTCGAAGAAGACGGCCGAGAGCTCGCGGTCGTAGTGCTGGCCGGTGTGGACGACCGTCTCCTCGAGACGCCCCCGGAGCTGTCGGGAGACCGCGGCGGCCTTCACGAACTGCGGCCGGGCGCCGACCACGGTGAGGACGCTCACGGCCCCTCACCTCCGACGCGGTCGTAGACGCCCGCCTCGAGGGGTTCGTTAGCCAGCCGGTCGAAGACCATCGCCAGCGCCACGAAGCAGGCTCCGAGCAGGACGACGACGAGCGACACCAGCGTCTCGACGGTCGCGGCGCCGGCCGTCGCGACGAACCAGCCCGTAAACGCCAGCCCCGCCCCGCCGCCGAGCAGTCCCAGCACGAGCAGGAAGACGAGCGGGTGGAAGTCCGACACGACGTACTTCTGTTTGTAGCGCCAGGCGGCCCGCCGGGCCAGCAGCCACGACAGCGACGGGACGAACGTCGAGTAGCGGATGTGGCTGCGCTCGTCCCCGTAGCGCGAGCGCATCGGGACGTCCTCGACGCGCATCCCGTGGACGTTACAGTGGACGAGGAGGTCGTTGCAGAAGCCGTAGTCCTCGTAGAGTCGGTCGAGGTCGATGAGCTCGAGGGCGCGCCCGGAGATCGCGGTGTAGCCGTTCTGCGGGTCGCTCATCCGCCAGTAGCCGCTGACGCACTTCGTGAGGAACGTGAGGACGCCGTTGCCGAACAGGCGCCAGGCGGGCATCTCCGCGCGGTCGTCCGCGTTCGACAGCCGGTTGCCCTTCGCGTAGTCGGCTCGCCCCGCGACGACCGGGTCGACGATCCGGTCGAGGATGGCCGGGTCCATCTGCCCGTCGCCGTTCATCACCGCGACGACGTCGAGCCCGTCCTCGCGGGCCCGCTGGTAGCCGGTCTTGATGGCGCCGCCGACCCCGCGGTTCTCCTCGTGGCGGATCGGTACCACCCGCGGATCGAACGTGCCGCCGCCGTCCGGGTACGTGCGGTCGTCGGCCTGCGTTCGACCGCTATCAGCGTGCGCTGAGCCGCCACCGGTTTGCGTTCGACCGCTTTCGGCGTGGGCTGAGCCGCCACCGGTTTGCGTTCGACCGCTGTCAGCGTGCGCTGGGCCGCCGTCGGCGTGGGCTGGGCCTCCCTCGGCGTTCGCTGGGCCGCCCTCGGCGTGCGCTGGGCCGCCATCGGCCTGCGTTCGACCGGTGTTTGCGTGCGCTGGACGACCCTCGGCCCGCGTTCGACCGCCGTCGGCGTGCAGCGCCGGCAGCCGCTCCGGCGCGGCGCGCTCGTTGACCGCGGCCGCGGCCCGTTCGATCTCCGCCCAGGTGCCGTCGGTCGACCGGTCGTCGATCACGTACGCCCTGTCGACGAACGCGGGGAGCGTCTCGATCACCTCGCCGACGAACCCCGATTCGTTGTAGGCGGGCACCACGACCCCTACGGTGTGACCTTCATACATGAGTCGCTTGAACCGTCAGAACCGTTTGAGAAACACGCCAATAGTAACGAACGGCCTTCCGAACGGTCACCGCGTACGAACGGTCGGACGCGATCGGTATCCGGTGCGTACGCACGGTACGGGAACGATACCGGGGTGGGACGGCTTCGTCAGCACCGTTTCGCTCCCTCCCGTCTCAACTAACTCTCGTCTCAACTAACTCTCGTCTCAACTAACTCTCGTCTCAACTAACTCTCGTCTCAACTGGCTCCGGTCGGCTCCGGGCGACCGGTCGCCGGCGCGACGCTCGCGATCCAGGGGTGGGCGCTCCCGCGGGGTCCGCCGGCCCGCGTTGTCCCGACGACGACGTACCGTCCGTCGTCGACCGTCAGGATCGACCGCGCGCTGGCGGCGCGATCGAAGGTGCGCTTTTGCCGCCACGTGCCGACCCGGTCGACGGTCGCGACGAACGCCCGCGCGCCCCCGTCGGCGCCCGTCGACTCGCCGGCCACGGCGAAGCCGCGATCGGTCTCGACGAGGTCGTGGGCGAGCGAGCGCTCGCCGTCGCGGTAGGTCCGCTCCCACGAGAGTTCGCCCGCCGCGTCGAGCGTGGCGATCCACGCGCGCTTTCCGTCGGCGCCGGAGGTGGTGTGCCCGGCGAACGCGTAGCCGCCGTCGCGGGTCGCGATCGCCGCCCGGGCCAGGTCGTAGCCGTCGCCGCCGATCGTCCGGTCCCACTCCCGGCGACCGCGGTCGTCGACCTTCACGAGCCAGACGTCGTTGTGCCCGCCCGCGGTGGAGCCGACGAGCAGGACGCCGCCGTCGGGCGCCTCGGCGATCGCGTTGACCGTGTCGCCGTCGCTCCGGCCGTAGGTCCGCGACCACGTCCGCCCGAGCTCGGCGTCCGTCTTCGCGATCCACGCGTCCATCTCCGACCCGCCGTCCGGGATCGCGCCGCCGCCGATGAGGTAACCGCCGTCCCGCGTCCGGATCACGGCGTTGCAGTAGGCGTATCCCGACTCGCCGAAGACGGTTCGCGAGCGGGTTCGCCCGTCGGCCTCCGTCCGCACCGCCAGCACGTCGGACGTCGCGCCGGTACGCCGCGGGGAGGAGTTCCCGACGACGACGGCGCCCCCGTCGTCGACCGGCGCGAGCGCTCGCGCGACGTCGAACTCGTCGTGCGGGATCGATCGCGCGGACGCCCGCCCGTCGACGCCCGCGACCTCGCCGAGCCAGAAACACCGCCGACCGTCCGTCGCCTGAGTGGATCCGCAGATCGTGACCCGGCCGTCGACCGCCGACCGGATCGCGTCCCACGCCTCCGCTTCGCGCTCCTCGAGCACCCGCTGACGGACCGTTCGACTGCGATCGAGCGACGCTCCCGAGACCGGCGCCGCCGTCGCGGCGCCGAGGACGGTCCCGACGACGCCGAGCGCGCCGCCGAGCGCCGATCGAGACCGTCGGACTCTCCGCCCGAAGCGTCCGTTCTCGTGGCTCTCGGGACCGTTCCCGGAGAGCGATCCGTCGGCCGCGGCGGGTTCGCCGGTGCTCGCTCCCGTCGCCGCGGCGGGTTCGCCGGTCGCTCCGGTCGTCGATTCCGCCGCCGTCGCGTCCTCGGCGGTCGCCCCGTCGTTCGATTCCGGCTCCCCCGCAGAAGTGTCCTCGACCGATCCGATCGTCCCGCCGTTCGACTCGTCGGATGTTGCCATCGTCTTGTTCGTACGATTTCCTCGAAATCGTGATGGATAGTTATGGACGTCGTTACGGCCGCGGTGACATTCAGGCCGGCGGAGACGGTTCGTCGGGTTCGGTCCTCCCTCACGCTCGTAGCTCGTCCGGGTCACGATTCGAGCCTCGTCCGTGACGGACCCGCCGCGTCGGTCGTCGATCGGGAGTTCGTCGGCCACCAATCGGGGGTGGATCGGCCGGCTCGAACGTCGCCGCCCACCGGTGGGTGCGTTCGACGGCCGGGTCGAGCGCCGCTGGCGACGGCCGCACCGATCCGTGAGCGCGTGACCCGACCCGCCGGCCGAGACAGGTATCCGGACCCTACCCGGAAATACCCGGGCGAGCGGTCCGTCACGACCGGCGACGGTTCGCGTCGGCTCGGTCCTTCGGAGCCCTTTCGGCCGACTATCGCCTCCGAAACCCGGCGATAACCTGTTGGTAATCCGTATAGTACAATGGTACCGTCTTCCGTCGATGGATGTCAGGCAATGAATCCGCTATCGAGCGACGCAACCGCGCGCCAACGCGCGCCCGGACGGAGCGGTGATTTCGGAGACCGCGACGCGGACCGGCGCGGTGATTTCGGAGACCGCGACGCGGACCGGCGCGGTGATTTCGGAGACCGCGACGCGGACCGG
>SKPV01000225.1 GCA_007119345.1 Halovivax sp. | reverse complement strand
GACGAGCGTCGACATCCAGTACTGCGTGCCGTGCGGCCACCTCGATCGCACACAGGACCTTCAGGAAGCGATCCTCTCGGAGTTCGGCCGGGAGCTCGAGGCCGTCTCGCTCGTGACCGGGGACTCCGGGATCTTTCGGGTCTCCGTCGAGGACGAGCTGATCTTCGACAAAGAAGAGGACGAGTACGATCCGGACGCAATCGTCGAGCGGGTGCGCGAGCGGGTGTGAGTCCCGGATTATTCGGTCCGAACCACTCACCGGTCGGTCGTCGGTCGCCGCGGCCTTCCCGGTCGATTTTCGACACCCGGCCCGTTCCGAGGAGACAGCCGAACCGACGACGGTGACTCGCTCGTCACGCCGGTACTCGACGGCGGCGAAATCACGACGAGTCGGCTTGCACCCGCCGGAGACGCGCTTTCGTCGGACGGTGTGCTACGAGGGCACAACCATGCTCGTCCACCTCCGGCAGTACAAGCACGAGGAAGTGCAGTTCGACGACAACCGGACGACCGGCGAGGCCCAGACCGAAGAGACGCTCGAGAAAGAGTCAGCGGAGTACTTCGGCGCGGACATGGAGGAACTGGACGTCGAAACGTGGGAGACCGTCGAGTACGAGGGCGATCCGATCCAGCGCCGCGACGTGACGATTTCGGGGGCGACCGCGGTCTCCGTGCCGGATCGCCCGACCGACGCGGACGAGTCCGGCCTTCCGGGGCGAGCGATCCAGGTGCGGACGAGCGGCGACGTCGAGTCGATCGATCGGGCCGAGATCGTCGAAATTCAGGATGCGGACCCCGACCGATCCTGATCGGACGAATCGCTCCGGAAGCCGCTGGTCGCGAGGGCCACAACCGACGCCGGCTCGCTCGTCCCGGTCGCGTTCGATACCGGTCTCGCTCGCCCCGTCTTTCGGACTCGACCGGGATATCTGTCGGAAATGGCCACTTTCGACAACGACCGGACACAGAGTTTATTTATCGGCGGGCGGAATGATGAAAGACACGGGGATTGGGGATGTCTCTCGCCGACAGGCGATCCGCACGGAAACTCGTCCGCGAGTTCATCGAACGAGACATGGTCCCGCCGAACGTGGAAGACGAGGTCGTCGAGCTCGTCGAGAACGAACGGCCGCTGCGCGCACTGGCCGTCGTGCTCGAGGCCCGGTGACGGGTTTCGGAGCCCCCGTCACGTTCCACGGTCGCGGGCCGATAGCCGGCGGATTCTCCGAACGGTTTGCGTCGGGTTTTTCGGACGGTGCGTCTGGTGTCTCCGGAAGGTTCGCGCGACCTCGCCGTCGACGGTACCGTCGCCGGGGATCGTCGTTCGGACGCCGACCAACAGGGTGACGACCACGTCGACGGCGTCGGTTTGTCTGAGCGTGGATGACGATCACGTCGACGGCGTCGGTTTGTCTGAGCGTGGATGACGATCACGTCGACGGCGTGGGTCGGTCGAACGGGCCGTCGGTCAGTCGAGCACGTCGACGGCGTCGCCGACGCGAATCGTCCGGCCGCGATCCGATTCGGGAACGTCGGCGATGATCGTCACCGCGTAGAGGTGCTCGAAGGCCGCCTCGTCGACCCCGTCGGGCAGCGACTCCCGCCGCTTTTCGAGGAATCGCTCGCGAAATTCGGGGGTCGGCTCGCCCGTGTCGGGATCGCGCTCGGGCACGACGCACCGACCGCACGGCGTGACGCCGTCGAACCGGACGCCGCCCGCCTCGAACGCCGGGGCGCCGTCGCCGACGAACCGGTCCTCCCAGAACGCCGGCACGCCCCCGATCTCGACGTTCGTCCGGAGCCGTCGTCGGGCGCTCTCCACGGTAACCTCCTCGAACCAGGACGCGACCGCTTCCAGGGTGGCCGTACTGACGACCGAGGGCCCCATCTCGCGCCGATCGACGAACCCGAGCGACGCGTCCCGCCGGAGCGTCGCCTCGACGTCGAAGAACTCGCCGAACCAGGCTTCGACTCGCTCGCGGTCGGCGGGCAGCGAGAACTGCCGGCGGTCGCCCGCGCGCGTCTCGACGACGAGGTCGCCGGTCCGCGGGTCGAAATCGGTCGAGAGCTCGTGGATCCGCTCGGTCCGCTTCCCGTTGATCACGTCCCCCTCGGCGTCGAAGAGGGCGTACTCCCGATCGCCCGCCAGCGTTCCCCCGGTCAGCATCTCGGCGGCGTCGACGTCGACTCCGTCGAGCCCCTTCACCGGATACACCCGAAGCCGCTCGACTCGTGCCATCGGTGGGTAGATCCGTGCCGTCGGACATAGGTGTTCCTCGTTCGGCTGGTGGTTCTCGCACGCAGTTCTTGCACAGTCGACGGAGCGAGTCTACGCGATCGCTGCAGCGCTCCCGCTCGTCGTTCTCGACGAGGCGGCGCACGAGCGACCACCTCGCTCGATATCTCATCCAACGGAACCGGACGGTCCGGGACCCCAACTAGTTGGGACTGGCGCTGAAGTGTGGTCCGTCCCTACCGCCGAAATGCCCGAGGGGCAGGTGGTGTATACCCACCCCCGTTGATTCCAGCAACGATCCTCCCTCTCGGGTATTTTCCACCGGCTGGGGAACGCCGATCAGCATCGCCGAGGGACCACCCGGACGGCGGCCGCTCATCTCCGGCCCCGAGGGCGGCCCGCTCATCTCCGGCCCCGAGGGCGGCCAGCTCCGTATCCGACGTCGGGACGAATCGCTCGTGGCCGTCGGTGGACGCGATCCCGACCGCCGGCCATCGCGACCCACCGTCCTCGAGCCGCTCAGTCCCCGGCTGCAGGGCTCGACAGCCCCGTACTTGGATACGGTTCTCTAACAGGCGAGATTTATGTTTTTGGAAATGACATCCCGGTCTATGAGACATTCTGACCAAGTCAGATACGTCGGGTGGATTGTAGTGGTCTGTCTGCTCGGGGTCGGGGTGAGCGGCGCCAATTACTATCAGGATCCCGGAATAGCGACGACCTGGTTTACGTGGGCGATACTCGCACATTTGGTCTTTCTGAATTACAGACTTAAGCTGGCCATCGACTGAGCGGATACCGCATCTTGTCGGATCGGCCCCGTCAGTGCACGGACGGCCGTCGGCGAAGGGTTCGCGCTCGGTCTCGTCGGACTCGGCAGTCGATCGCGCGTCGCGCCCGAGACCGTCGGCGGCGAGTCGTCGGCGAAGCTCGTTGTTAACGCGTTCCGTCTCGAGGAACCGGGCCTTCCCGCATTGGCGCGGAGGCAGGAGAACTTTCCCGCCGTCCCACTCGGTCAGTCGCGCCCAGCCGGCTTCGTCGACGGTACCGTCCGCGACGAAGGCGAGCTGGTCTCGCGCCTCGACGTAGTCCGGCGAGAAACGCGTCGGCAGGTCGCACGGATCGACGGGGCCGCTCATGCGTCCATCACCACCAGCAGCGGGACGGCGCTCAGAAGCGCCAGCACGGTCCCCAGGACGATCCAGCCGGCGGTGGTCCTGACCCCGCCCGGCGGCGAGAACGGGCGACTCGCCGCCGTGGTGGCCGTCGACGACCTCGGGATCGGGAATCGAGACGTCGACACCCGCGGTGCTCCCGCGCGGGAGGCGTCGGTAGGAATCGCACTCACCGCAACGGTGGGTGACGCCGTCGTTGTCGCCGTAGACGCGCCGGAACTGGTCGGTGACGTAGCGACCGCAGTTCCGACACACGGACGGATCGGCCCGGGCGTCGATCTCGACGCTCACGCCGACCACCCCAGTTTTCGACTACGAATTTCGCGAGCGGGCGGGGACCCGGAACTGGATACCAGTTCTGCTCCGGAATCGGACCCAGATCGACCGGTGACGATACCGATGGTACACGCTCTCTCGGGTCCGTAAACTACGGAATACCGTTCTACTACACTTCGGCGAGAATCCGAGTCCGCCCTCCCCGATTCGAACAGATGGAAGACGTTCCTGCTCGCCTCGCTCCGCTCGGCTGTGCGGGCGTGCGACTTCCGTGTTCGAATCGGCTCGGGATGGACGTTTCGCGATCCGCGGACTCGCTTCGCTCGTCGTGTAGATCGCGAAAAGTCCGCCCTCCCCGATTCGAACGGGGGACAAGCCGATCTACAGTCGGCTGCTCTACCAGGCTGAGCTAAGGGCGGGCACCCGTAGGTAGCAGTCGATTCCCAAATAAGGGTTGTTATTCGGCGTCGGACGCGTCCGACGGCGGGGAATGATTTTTATACGAGAATGTGGATGACTGGCGTAGCGACCGGCAATGGGCAAGATTACGTTCCGCGCGGACGACGACCTCGTCGACGAACTGGAGGCGTTCGACGTCTCCAAGAGCGAGGTCATGCGCGAGGCGCTCCGATCGTATCTCGAGCGGAGGCCGTCCGACGCGGTCGACGGCGCGCCGTCGGCGGACGAGGTCGAGGGAGCGTCGACGCCGTCGATCGACGCGCTGGTCGAGGACCGCATCGAGGAGACCCTCGCCGACCGGACGGCGGGTCGAGGGACGCGCGACTCGCCGGACGTCAACGTGCGCATCACGGTCGACGCCGAGGGCGCGCGCCGACCGACGGAAGCGAGCGATCCCGGTGTATACGCCCGAATCGACGGGGGTACCGGGGTGGACGTCGAGCGCGACCCTCGCGGCGCGTCCGATCACTCCGAACCGGCGGCGGACGCCGCCTGCGGACAGTGCGGGACGAGGATCGACGCGGACCACGTGTACTGTCCGAACTGCGGCGAGAAAGCCGCCCACCGGGTGTTCTGTGAGTGCGGCGACGAGGTCCGCTCCGACTGGGCGTTCTGTCCGTCCTGCGGCCGTCGAACGCCGGCGGCCGACGTGCTCGATTCGCGATAAGCTCGGTCCCTGGGGGCCGCCGTCGAAACACTCTTGTGAGGCCGATTCGATGCATTACGACAATCGGCGACCGGTCCGTCTCGACGACTGTCGTAAGACGCCGACCTATAAGAAGCCAAAACATTTATATTGCACTACCCAGTTGGTAGCAGTCGCGTAAGACGGTCGTCTTACACCCGGATCCCGGGCGGCCAAACCGGTCGCCGTCGGTGGGTCAGCGGTGTAAGACGCGGCGCGTCTGACAGGGGCGCTCCGTCTTACTCGAACGCGACACGGGGAATACAACAATGGAGCGTGTGACACTGCGAATTCCGAAGCAGCAGATCGAGGAGGTCGAACAGCTGGTCGAAACGGGCGAGTTCCCGAACCGGAGCGAGGCGATCCGGTCGGCGGTCCGTGAGATGATCAACGAACAACAGGACGGCCGCCACGAGCGGACCGGCAAGCGCAACTGGGCGAAGGTCTAACGATGCAGGATATCGTTCAGGACGCCCTCGAGAACGCCGAGGCCGAAGCTCGAGACATGGACGTCTCGATGGACGACGACGAGTTCGGCGACCCACGAATCGTCATCATCGGCTGCGGCGGCGCCGGTAACAACACCATCAACCGGCTGTACAACATCGGCGTCGAAGGGGCCGACACGATCGCGATCAACACCGACAAGCAACACCTCAAGATGATCGAGGCCGACACGAAGATCCTCGTCGGCAAGTCGCTGACGAACGGCCTCGGCGCGGGCGGGGACCCCTCGATGGGCGAACGTGCCACCGAGATGGCCCAGTCCACCGTCAAGGACGTCCTCGGCGACGCGGACCTCGTGTTCGTCACCGCCGGCATGGGTGGCGGCACCGGCACCGGCGCCGCGCCCGTCGCCGCGAAGATCGCCAAGGAGCAGGGCGCGATCGTCGTCGGGATGGTCTCGACGCCGTTCAACGTCGAGCGCGCCCGCACGGTGAAAGCCGAGGAGGGCCTCGAGAAGTTGCGCGAACAGGCCGACTCGATCATCGTCCTCGACAACAACCGGCTGCTCGACTACGTCCCGAACCTCCCGATCGGCAAGGCGTTCTCGGTGATGGACCAGATCATCGCCGAGACCGTCAAGGGCATCTCCGAGACGATCACCCAGCCGAGCCTGATCAACCTGGACTACGCGGACATGTCCACGATCATGAACCAGGGCGGCGTCGCGGTGATGCTCGTCGGCGAGACCCAGGACAAGAACAAGACCGAGGAGGTCGT
>SKPV01000133.1 GCA_007119345.1 Halovivax sp. | reverse complement strand
GGCGACGATGAGGACGATGCGCAGGATTCGCAGCCCCTGAACCGCGGATCCGCCGACGAGCGCGAACAGGAGGGCGACGAAGAGGACCGACGTGATGCTCCGGGAGATCGAGTACATGCCGTAGAACACGTACTCCGGGATCGCGATCAGCACGAGACAGGACAGGAGGGCCACCTTCGCCGACGGGTAGACGCGAAACGCCAGCGAGTACAGCATCGTCACGCCCGCGGCAAAGATCGACCCGGAAAGCAGGAGCATCGTCGTGTGCGGCTCGAGCCAGCCGCCGGCGAGGTCGTACGTCGCCGCCGAGTAAATGTGCCACAGCGGAAAGGGATCGTAAACCGCCCAGCGCTCCGGCATCGATCCGGTCTCGCGCACCGACAGCATCATCGCGACGTGGGGCGGCAGATCCGTCCGACCGACGAAGTAGAAGTAGTTCAGCGTGACGCTGAAAATCGAGACGAGCAGGGCGAGACAGCAGTGATAGAGGCCGACGGCCGCGTTCGGAACGCCCGACTTCGGGAACGCGATCTGCACGAACAGGAGTCCGTAGACGATCGCGTACACCGCGAAAAACCGCGTCGGCCGAACGACGTTGGTCGCCGTCAGGTACACCAACACCCCGACGAGCGCGTGGATCGGGATCGAGGTGACCCGCCAGTCGAGTCCGCGGTCCGGCCACCCGCTCACGGACGTATTCGTCTCGAGCGAACGGACGACGACCGGCGCCAGGACCATCGGAATTGCGAGGTAGAGGCCCAGGATGCTGAAGTTCGGCAGACCGAGCAGGTAGGGGACGGCCAACCCGAGGATCGCGAGCGCCGGTAACCCGTAGACCGAAGCGGTGAAGGTGACGTCGAACAGCCGGCTCCGCTCGATCGAGAGCGTCATCGCTCCCCCGACGAGCCGGTTCCCCGGCTTCCGCGGCGCGGCGCGGGCGTGCCACGACATCGCACACCGAACGAGTGGGCTCGCGATCCGCGTCGCGGCGACTCGACCACGCATCGGGCTCGATCAGGCCGGGTGCGACTCCGGTGAACGGTCCGCCGACTCGCGGGACGACCGTTCGCGACCGGATCGCAACCGGTGTGGCGACGTTTCAACTCCGATGGCGGCGCGAACAGCGCGTCGGCGAGCAGCGACCGGCGGAAACAGATCGGCGGTCTCGACGGGGCCGGCTTCGCCGTTCCGGGGACCCGCCGCCTCACGCCGGGGAACGGCGGGTGCGCGCACCGAACCCTGCTCAAACTCATCTGGTCTGCCGACGTACGCCGAGCGGTGTTGTATAATCGCGGGGAAACCGCCGTCCAGGTGGACACTCATTTCTACGGATCGATCGACTGGGCGCTGACCCTGCGCCGGAACCGATCGCCCGGGAGTGCGCCGGTTCGGTTCCGTGACATCCGCCGGCTCACCAGACGCGTCCCGCACGGAACCTCGTTCCCGAGCTCGCGCTTTCGCGGCCGCGCACTTCCGGACACGCCTTGATCGCCGATGCGGACCGTCGCCGACCCCCACCGCGCCCGGTAAACAGTCGTTGCGTATCCTCCAGATGGACGAGAACGGGCCGAGGTGGCCCCGTGAATTGCGGGATTCGGAACATCGCCATGTGACCCCCTCGCCGAACTTTCTAAATGGTGTACCCTCCCCCAATATTACATTACTATTGAATCTAACTCGGGGAGAAAGTTTATGATCCTATTACTCCGTGCCACTACTCACGATGGCACGCGAACGACCGATGCGAGACGACGAGCGCTTCGACGACGCCGACGAACCGGACCGAAACGGCGGATTACTCGACCGACGGGCGATGCTGAAGTTAACCGGCGGTGCCGCGGCGGGCGCGGCGGCGTTCGGGCTGGGTGCCGGCTCGGCGGCCGCGGCGGTTCCGGAAGACCCGAGTTCCCACCTCGACAGCGCTCAGGATTACAACCTCATCGACTTCGACGGCGACTGGGAGGAGTGGCTTTCGAACACTCACGGCGGACACGTCTCCACGACGAACGATCACGATCGGGACGGGCGCGCGATGCGCGTGTTCTGGCCGACGGGCGAGTACTACGGCGGGACGATGGAGTACCACATGCTCGACCACCACGGCTACCAGCCCGACGCCGGTCACGTCCGCTACTGGATCTACTTCCCCGACGACTGGCAGTTCCACGACGACGGCCTCGGCGGCACCAAGCTCCCCGGCTTCGCCGCCACCTACCAGACCGGCGATCACGATATCGGCCCCGGCGGCTACGGCGGCCGCCCCTCCGACGGCACCAACGGCTGGTCCGCCCGCATGTTCTGCTGCCGGCCCGACCGCAACGAGTACAACGACGGACCGGTCTCGCTGGGTAGCCAGGTCTATCACGCGGGCGACGGCGGCCAATACGGCGCTCATCCGCGGTGGGAACTTCCCCTCGAGACGGGGACCTGGCACCGGATCGACCAGTTCGTCGCCTGCAACACGCCGGGCGAGGCCGACGGCGTCTACCGCGGCTGGGTCGACGGTGAACTCGCCGTCACGATGGACGATCTTGTCATGCGAGCCGACGGCTACGAGGACCTGATCGCGATCCAGACGCTCTGGCTCAACCTTTATTTCGGCGGCGACTGGGGCTCGCCCACCGATCAGCACGTCCTCTTCGACGACTTCGAACTCTGGCTCTGGCAGGACCGCGACGCCGTCGAGATCGACGCCGGCTCCGACGACGAGCCGGACGACGGAAACGAGGACGATGGGGACGACGAGATCGATCCGGACGACTACGAAGAGCGCTTCTCCTACCACAGCGGCGACGCCGAGGAGTCGACGTACCGGCTCTACGTCGACGGCGAGATCGTCCAGTACGAGTGGGGCTGGGGCGAACACAACGACTCCGTCAGCATCGAGACCGTCGAGATCGACGGCACCGCCTACCAGGTCGTCGACGCCGTCGAGGGACCCGACACCTGGAACAGCTACTACTTCAACGGCGAGGTCGTCGCCATCAGCGCCGACCCCGAGCCAGCGGGGCTGTGGATTACCGGCGAGCAGATCTTCCTCGACGACTACCCGGAGGTTCCGGGCGGCGAAGACGAAGCCGACGATGACGAGGAGGACGCCGACGACGGGGAAGGCGACGACGAGCAGGACGACGAGGACGATTCGGCGACCACCGCTCCCGCGATCGACCGATTCGACGTGACCAGGCGAACCACCGGTCCGTGGGCCCGGGCGAGCGTCGTCTGGTCGGTGTCCGACGAGGACGGGGCGCTGGACGCGGTGACGACCGAACTGCTCGCCGACGGGAACGTCATCGCGTCCGAGATGTCCTCCCTCGGCGGATCGAGCTCGTCAGGCGAGCACCGCGTCCGCAGTCGCGACCGCGGCGGTCCCGACGAGGTCCGCCTCACCGTCGTCGACGAGGCGGGGAACGAGACGGTCGAGACGAAGGACTACTGACCGGCACCCCGGTCGTCATTCTCGGTCGCCCAGATCCGATCGATCGCGCGGAATCGCCCTCGGGTGTTCGATCACAGAGCGCGATTCGTCGGCCGAGCGGTCGCTCCGCCGGCGAACCGGGCGTACCGGTTACGCCCGGTCCAGAAGGCGGCGGATCGGGCCGTTACCGCCGGAACGGGGCGCCACCTTTAGGAGGGCGCGTCGCGCTACGACCGAGTAGATGGCGACCCAGCGGCGGATGCGATTCGTCCACGGGCAGGTCGCGTGGATGGTAGCGACGGTGCTCGCGCTCGCGTTGCTCGGTTCGCTCTCGATCGAGCTGTTCTTCGTCGTCTCGCTGATCGGCCTGCTCATCATCACGGAACTGACCGCCCCGTTCAACGTGACGCCGGCGTGGCGACGGCGACTTCGGTGGGTGATCGCCCTCGGACTGGTCGGCTTCGCCGTAATCGTGGTCCGCCGCATCCTGGCGATCTTGCCGCCGGAGGTGCTCCCGTGGTGAGCCGCGATCGATCAGCAGATTCGGACGGACCCCGGGGAGAGGGCGATCCCGGCGCCCCGGACTGGCTGCGTCGGCTCGTTCGCGGCCGGGTCGAGTGGCCGCGCGTGCTGTTGGTCGCGCTCGCCCTGGCGGTGGCCGTCGCCGTGGTCGCGCTCGCGGCGACGTCGACCGCCGCGTTCGGGCTCTACAACCCCTGGTGGGACGGCACGGCCGACTTCCGGGAGGGGATCGAGAGCGATCCGGCGGTGGAAGAGGAGATCGTCCGGGATACGGCACGCTACGACGAGCTGGACGCGAACGAGACGGTCGCGTTCGTGATGGCCCCGGACGAGCCCTACGAGGGCGCGGACGCCGACCGGATGCGCGCGTTCGTCGCGGACGGCGGAACGCTCGTCGTCCTCGAGAATTTCGGTCCGGCCGGGAACGAGCTGTTGCTCACCGTCGGGGCCGAAGCGCGCTTCGACGGGCGGCTGCTACGGGACGAGCAGCACCACTTCCGCGGACCGGCGATGCCGATCGCGACGGGCGTCGAGGACCACCCGTGGATGGCGGACGTCGAGCAACTGACGCTCAACTACGCCACCGCCGTCGACCCCGGCGAGGACGTGGACCTCGACGAGCTGGACGAGCCCGACGAGACGGACGGACTCGACGAGGCGGGTGAGCCAGCGGACGCGACCGTGCTCGTCCGGACGAGCGAGTTCGCCTACCTCGGTCCCGAGGACGCCGACCTGGACGAGATCGAACCGGCCGCGTACCCGGTCGCGACGGTCGAGGACGTCGGCGACGGCCGCGCGGTCGCGGTGGGCGATCCGAGCATCGCGATCAACGCGATGATCGGCGAACCTGACAACGAGGCCTTCCTGCGGGGGCTGTACGCCGACGCGGATCGGGTCGTCGTCGACGTCTCGCACGCGGAAGACCTGCCGCCGGCCGCCGAGGCCGTCCTCGCCCTGCGCGGTTCCCCGGCGCTGCAGCTGCTCGTCGGCGTCGTCGGAATCGCGGCGATCGCCGGCCTCGCGCGCCGGCGCGTCCGGCCGACCATCTCGCGACGGCTCGAATCCCGACTGCCGGCGCGGTTTCGGCCGATCGACGGCGACGCCGAGACGGTGCCCGCGGGACTCTCCGACGACGAACGCGTCGAATTCCTCCGCCGTCGGTACCCCGAGTGGGACGAGGAGCGCATCCGGCGCGTGATAACAGCGCTTAACCGCGATGACGTGAAAGGTGAGGCCGAATGAGCGGACACGACGGATTCGGCGGGTCCGACGCGCCGGAGCGCGCTCCGCAGGCCGTCTTCGGCGCCCTGCGCTCGGAGATGAAGCGCGTCCTGGTCGGCAACGACGAGACGGTCGAGTTCCTGACGATCGCGGCGTTGACCCGCGGGCACCTCCTGCTCGAGGGCGTCCCCGGCGTCGCCAAGACGACGGCCGCGAACCTGTTCGCGCGCGCCTCGGGGCTGACGTACAATCGGATCCAGATGACCTCGGACATCCTGCCGGCGGACATCACGGGGACCCACGTCTACCGGGAGCCTACGGGCGAGTTCGAACTCCAGCGCGGGCCGATCTTCGCGAACCTCGTCGTCGCCGACGAGATCAACCGCGCGACGCCGAAGACCCAGAGCGCGATGCTCGAGGCGATGCAGGAGCGACAGGTCACCCTCGAGGGCGAGACCCTTCCCCTGCCGACGCCGTTCATGGTCGTCGCCACCCAGAACCCGATCGAGATAGAGGGGGTCTTCGAGCTCCCCGAGGCCCAGCGCGACCGCTTCATGTTCAAGCTGACGCTCGACATCCCCGATCGCGAGCACGAGCGGGAGATCGTCGACCGCTTCGACGCGAATCCGGACCTCGATCCGGAGACCGTCGAGCGGGTCGTCACGGCGGAGGACCTGCTGGCCGCCCGCGAGGCCGCGTTGGAGACGCACCTCGCCGAGCCGGTGAAGGAGTACGTCCTCGACCTCGTCGCCGCGACCCGGACCCACCCCGACGTCACCCACGGCGCCTCCCCGCGGGCCTCGCTGGCCTTCCTGAACGGCGCCAAGGCGCGAGCGGCGATCCACGGCCGCGACTACGTCATCCCCGACGACGCGAAGGCCATCGCCGAACAGGTCCTCGG
>SKPV01000048.1 GCA_007119345.1 Halovivax sp. | reverse complement strand
CGCTCGACGGGCTGACGACGCTCGCGAGTCACGCCGCCGCCGTCGACGTTCTCGATCGGGTGGAGGAGAACACGCAATTTCACATCGAATCCCTGACGGCGGACGAATTCGCCGCGGCAAAAGCGCTCTTCCGGCAGCAGGAGGGGTTCTCGTTCGTCGACGCCTGTATCGTCGCGTACATGCAGACGGAGGGTCTGGGGTATCTCTACGCGTTCGACGACGATTTCGACGCTGCCGAGGACGTCTACCGTCTCGACGTCGCGACGAACCCCTATCGACCGAAGTGACCGGTACGCGCCCGGTCCGTCACACGCCGTCTAGATCTCCCCACCGATAGCGGGGTTCGATGGAGCACTCGTCGCACGCCTCCCATCGAGAATGTATCCGAAGTAAGGTGCACCCTCCCGCACGAACCCGGACGGAGTCGACCCACCGGTCACGATCCGCGACACGGTGCCGGGGGACGTTCCGGACATCCTGCGCGTCACCGAGCGTTCGTGGCGCGTGGCGTACGGCGACGTCCTCGCCGCGGAGACGGTCGAGCGAGCGGTGGCCGAGCTGCGCGACGACGAGGATCGGGCGGTGATCGAAAACCGAGCACGGGGACGTCCCACCGAATCGAGTTTCGGCCCCGGCCGACCGCGAAAAGCGCCGGGTGGTTCGAGGACAGAGCTGTCCTCGCGGGCGGCTCGTCCCTCCGAACGCCGCGGTCTCGATTTTCCGATCATCTCACCTCGTCCCGTTATCATTGCCATGTGCTAGCTTATCTCATCCGGCAACCTACATTCCCCGAGGAGCCATGACCGAAATCGAAAACACCGACGACGAACCGTCGGACGACGTCGATCGAACGCTATCGCGCGCGGAGACGACCGTCCGCGCGGCCGGCGCCTGGCTCGCCGCCGGCTCCCTCCTTCTCGTGGTGAGCCTCGCCCTCCATCCGCCGCCGTCCCCCGTCCCGGCCGAGTTCATGGCGATCATCGCCGAGAACGCCACCCTGTGGACGGCCGTCCACTGGGGCGCCGCCCTCGCGCTCACCATGCTCGTGATCGCGGGGTTGCTCGTGCTGACGGCCGGCTCCCGGCTCACCGAGACCTGGTGGACGATGAGCGCGTGGGCCGTCCTGGTCGTCGGCGCGCTGTGGGTGTCGACGACCGCCGTGGCCGAGGCCACGACCATCGCGACCGCCGCCGCGGCCGGGGACGCGGCCACGTTCGAAGCCTGGCAGCTGTTCGCCGAAGGGCAGGGGATCGGCTTCGGGTTCCTGGCCGCGGCGCTCGCCGCGATCGCCGCCGACCAGGCCCGGAGCGCGATCCCGATCACGCCCCCCTGGGGGGCCTGGATCGGAGCCGTCGCGGCGGTCGCGGCCGTCGTGGCGTACGTCGTCCTGGGAGCGGTGCTCGGAATCGCCATCGGCGCGCCGATCTGGCTCGCCGCCACGATCGTGATGGGACTCTGGACGTTCTGGTTCGGCGTCGCGCTGGCGCGGTCCGAGAGTCCGGAAGTCGCAGCCGTAGAGGCGGGGTCGCGGCGGCCGAGGACCGCCTGAGCCGCCGTTTGGCTCCGGCCGCCGTCGAATTTCGACGGCGCTCGCCTCCGCGGTGCAAGCGCGAGTAGCGACTCGAGCGCGAGAGCGCGCGCCGTCGCGCGAATCACACTGTCACGCGAATCGCCACGACGCGCCCATCACGCCGCCACGCGAATCGCCACGACGCGCCCATCACGCCGCCACGCGAATCGCCACGACGCGAGACCCGACGGTCGATTCGCGACGCCCCGTGACCGACATTTCGCCCCCCACACGACGGAAACGTGTCACGCGAACGCCGCGCATCACGAGGTTTAACACGGACAACGCCGACCGGACTCCCATGAGCGAACGAGCGGACGCTTCGGACGCAGCGTTCTGGGGCGAGGACGCTGACGGTCCCGCAGCGATCCAGCGCTACCGGACGCTCGTCAACACGGTCGACGACGGGATCTACCAGCTCGACGCCGCCGGTCGGTTCGTCGCGGTCAACGACGTCGTCGTCGAGCTGACCGGCTACGCGCGCGAGGAGCTCCTGGGCGAGCACGTCTCGATCCTGCTCGCGGACGAGGACGTCGACCGAATCGGCGGCGAGATCGCCGAGAGCGTCGCGAACGACGAGCCCCTTCCCGAGACGTTCGAACTCGCGGCGCGCACCGTCGACGGGAGCGAACTCCACTGCGAGCTGCGCGTGAGTCTGCTCCTCGAGGACGGGGCGTTTCGAGGGACGGTCGGGACCGTCCGAGACGTCACCGAGCGGAAACGTCGGGAGGAGCGCCTCGACGAGCGCGAACGGCGCCTCGAGCGCGAGCGGGATCTAATCGATCGGATCCTCGAGACGAGTCCCGTCGGCATTCAGGTGCTCGACGCCGACGGCGAGGTCACGCGGATGAACAACCGACTGCGGGAGATCCTCGAGATACCCGCGGACGAAGCGGGAACGTACGATCCGTCACAGCGGACGGTCTACGACGAGGACGGCCGCGAGATCGCGGCCGACGACCACCCCTTCGCCCGGACGCTCGAGACGGGCGAACCGGTCTACGACGAGGTGGTCCGGATCGACCTCCCGAGCGGCGACTCGCGGTGGGTTTCGGTCAACGCGGCGCCGCTCTTCGACGAGGACGGCGACCTCGACCGCGTCGTCACCGCCGGGGAGGACGTCACCCAACTCAAAGCGCGCGAACGCCGGCTCGAGTCCGAACTCGACGAGGTACTGGGCCGCGTCTCCGACGCGTTCTACGCGCTCGACGAGGAGTGGCGGTACACCCACGTCAACGACCGCGCCGCGGAGTTCATGGGACGGTCGCGGGCGGAGATTCTCGGGGAGAACGCGTGGGACCTGTTTCCGGAGGCCGTCGGCTCGAACCTCTACGACCGATTCCACGAGGCCATGGAAACCCAGGAGCCCGTCTCGTTCGAGCGCTACTCCGAACCGTTCGGCATCTGGACCGAGGTGAACGCGTACCCCTCCGAGACGGGGCTCTCGGTGTACTTCCGCGACATCACCGAGCGCAAGGAGCGCGAGCGATGCCTCGAGGAGGCCAAGACCCAGCTCGAGGCGGCAACCGAGGCCGGCGCGGTCGGCACCTGGGAGTGGCACGTCCCCGACGATCGGATGGTCACCGGCGAGACGTACGCCAGAAAGTTCGGGGTCGATCCCGACGCGGCGCGCGAGGGCGTGCCGAGCGAGCGGTTCCTCGCCGCGATCTGCGAGGACGATCGCGACCGGGTCGAGGCGAAGATCGAGGACGCGCTCGCCGCCGGCGGGGAGTACGAGGTGGAGTACCGCATCCGGAGCGAGGACGACGAACTCCGGTGGGTCATCTCCCGCGGTCGCGTCGAACGCGACGACGACGGAACGCCCCTCAGGTTCGCCGGCGCGACCACCGACATCACGGACCGAAAGTGCGCCGAGTTGCGCCTCGAACGCCACACCGAGCAGCTGGAGACGCTGTTCGAGCTCCTCCCCGTCGGCGTGGTGGTCGCGGACGCCGACGGCGGACTCCTCGAGGCCAACGAGGCGGCCGAGAAGATCTGGGGCGGCGACGTGTTCGACGCCGCCTCCCTCGACGAGTACGACAAGTTCCCCGTCAGGCTGGCCGACACGGGCGAACCGGTCTCGCGCGAGGAGTGGACGATCGCCAGGGCGCTCCGGGGCGAGGAGATCACGGAACCCAGGCTCTTCGAGATCGACAATCTGAACGGCGAGACGCGGATCCTGAGCGTCCGGGGGATGCCGGTCAGGGACGAACGAGACGAGGTGACCCGCGCGGTGATCACGCTCTCGGACATCACCGAGCGTCGCCGGTACCAGCGGCGACTCGAGGAGACGGTCGAGCGCCTCGGGGCGTCGAACGAGCGCCTCGAACACTTCGCGTACGCCGCCTCCCACGACCTGCAAGAGCCCCTGCGGATGGTCTCGAGTTACCTGCAGCTCATCGAGGAGCGCTACGGCGACGCGCTCGACGAGGACGGGGAGGAGTTTCTCGCCTACGCCGTCGACGGCGCCGACCGGATGCGGGCCATGATCGACGGGCTGCTGGCGTACTCCCGCATCGAGGCGCGGGGCGATCCGTTCGAGCCGACCGACCTCGGAGGCGTCGTCGACGACGTCCTCGCGGACCTCCGGTTACGTATCGCGGAGAGCGACGCCGACGTCGCGGTCGGCGACCTCCCCCGCGTCGAGGGCGACGAGCACCAGTTGCGCCAGCTGTTCCAGAACCTCCTGGCGAACGCGATCGAGTACAGCGGCGACGAGCCGCCGACGATCCGCGTCGACGCCGAACCCCGGGACGGCGAGTGGCTCGTCTCGGTCCGCGACGAGGGGATCGGCATCGATCGCGACGAACAGGATCGCGTGTTCGAGGTCTTCGGCCGACTCCACAGCCGCGCCGAGCGCGGGGGACCCGGGATCGGGCTGGCCATCTGTCAGCGGATCGTCGAGCGCCACGGCGGCGAGATCCGGGTCGACTCCGAGCCCGGCGAGGGATCGACGTTCGCGTTCACGCTGCCGGCGGCGTCGGAACGCGAGAACTGATTCCGTCCGACGGGTGCGGACGGTCGGCGTTCGGAAGGGTGCGGACGGTCGGCGTTCGGAAGGGTGCGGACGGTCGGCGTCCGGGGGCGCGGAGGGTCAGCGTCCGGGGGCGCGGAGGGTCGGCGTCCGGGGGCGCGGAGGGTCAGCGTCCGGGGGCGCGGAGGGTCAGCGTCCGGGGGCGCGGAGGGTCGGCGTCCGGGGGCGCGGAGGTCGGTTTGACCCGTCGTCGTCGTTTCGAACCCGCGGCCGTCGGATCTCCGATCGGCTCCGCCGCTCGACGCGCTCGGGTACGTTCCAGTACGCGCGGAATTCGTTGCGGACCGCGAGATCGCTGTTCGCGGCCGGGAAGCCGCGGGCGACCGCCATCGGGATCGGCGCAGCCCCCGGCCACCCTCGTCAGTACCAGACCGTGCCGCCGTCGACGTTGATGTCCTGACCCGTGATGTGGCGCCCCTTGGGCCCCAGCAGGAACGACACCATCTCGGCGACGTCCTCGGGGTCGACGAGCTCGCCGAGCGCCGCGTCGTCGGTGAACACGGCCCGTTTCGCCTCCTCGTAGCCGAGGCCGCGCCGCTCGGCCTGGCGCTCGATCACGCGGTCGATCCGCGGGCCCGTCGTCGCGCCCGGACAGACCGCGTTGACGGTCACGTCGTCGTCGCCGAGTTCGAACGCGAGCGTTCGCGTGAGGCCGATGACCGCCATCTTCGACGCCGCGTACGGCGTGCGGTCCTCGAGCGGGCGCTTGCCGCTGATCGAGGAGATGGTGACGACGCTCCCGCGGTCGCTCTCGACGAGGTGGGGCGCCGCGTGCTTGGTGACGAGGAACGGCCCCCTGGCGTTGACCGCCATGGTCCGGTCCCAGTCGTCGGCGTCGACCTCCGTGACGGGCGCCGTCGGACCGGCGATGCCGGCGTTGTTCACGACGCCGTCGATCCCGCCGAAGGTCGAGACGGTCTCCTCGACGAGCGCCTCGACCGACGATTCCGCCGTCACGTCGGTCCGGACCGGCAGCGCCCGGTCGCCGGCGTCGGCCAGCGATGCCGTCTCCTCGATGCCGTCGCTCCGGGCCGCCAGGGCCACGTTCGCCCCGTTCGCGAGCAGTTCGAGCGAGATCGCTCGGCCGATCCCGCCGCTCGCGCCGGTGACGACGATCGTCCTGTCCTCGTGCATGCGCGTCCATTCCGGAACCGGCCCGATAACTGTTCGGCGTCGCCGCGGGGCCGCCCCCGATGGTCGCGACGACGTGCGCGGACGGCGCGGTCGAGAACCACCCCGGGACTGCGAGCGAGGACGACGGCGAGATCGTCGAGTGGAACGAGGCCGCCGAGGAGATCCGGAGCGGTGCGATCGCCGATCGGAGTCGGTCGCCGAGTGGGAGGCTCGATGAGCGAACGCGGGCGAACCGGTCGGCCCCGGCGAGTTGCCGCTCGCCCGGGCGCCGGCGAGTACCGTCCTGGTTCTCCGGCGCCGGCGAGTACCGTCCGGGCTTCCGAGCGCCGGCGAGTACCGTCCGGGCT
>SKPV01000228.1 GCA_007119345.1 Halovivax sp. | reverse complement strand
TCCGCGAGGTCGGCAGACGGCTTCGCGACGAGGGGACAGCATTCGCCTGTGAGTGGATGTGGGACGAGAGCATCCCCGAGCTCGTCGACGAAGCGTTCGAGCGAAACGGTCCGCACGCCGGACCGAAAGAGATGTCGATGGTCTGGTATCACCGCCCCGATCTGGTTCGGCCGGAGCAGCGAACGGCGGCGCGGGACAACGGGCTTGTGCGACTTGAAGAGGCCGACAGCTACCGGTTCGGATCGCGGGTCACGTACGACGCCGTCGAATCGTCCCCGAACGGGACGTTCGGCGATCCGACGGACGCGAGTCCCGAGGCGGGCGAGAAGCTGTTCGAGGCGGCCGTCGAGCAACTGGTCGGCCTCGTCGAGTGGCTCGGCGAGCAGCCCTTCGAGGACCTGCTTCCCCCGAAACCGGTTCGAGAGCGCCCCGACTAATCCCGAGACGTTTCGTACGCCCGGAGATGTCGATCCGCGTCGGCCGCCAGATAGCCGGTGTCCGTCCCCGCCGCCAGAAAGTCGACGCCCCAGTCGAGCTTTTCGGGGACGTCGTCGACGCCGATCGCCAGCGTGCCGACCGGCACGTCGGCAGCGTGTGCGCCCGTCACGATCCGGTCGATCGCCTCCCGAAATCGATCGTGCTCCCACTCGCCGAAGCAGCCGAGCGACGCGGAGAGATCGGCCGGCCCGACGAAGAGCGCGTCGATCCCCTCAACGTCCGCGATCTCCCGGACGTTCTCGACCGCCGACTCGGACTCGATCTGTACGATCACTGCCACGTCGGTTCCGTCGCGAACCTGCTCGTCGAGGCGGTCGCCGAAGTCGCTGGCACGCGACCCGGCGATCCCGCGAACCCCTCGCGACGGGTAGCGACAGGCCTCTGCGACCATCCGGGCCTCGTCCGCGTCGTCGACGAGCGGAGCGAGGACGCCGGCCGCACCGAGATCGAGCGCACGCTTGAACTCGGCGGGATGTGCGTCGGGAACGCGGACGATCGGGACCGCGTCACCGTCGGCGACCTCGACGGCGCGGACGCAGTCGCCCGCGTCGCGGATCGTCGTTTCGGCGTGCTCGCGGTCGATCACCACGAAGTCGAACCCACGGCGGGCGATCGCTTCGGCGGCAGTCGGGTGTGGGATCGTCAGCCACGAACCGACCAAGGGTTCGTGAGCCTGGAAGGCTTCTCGGAGTCGGGTCATGGGGTCGAATCGGTCGGCGGCGGTCATCAACCTCGGGGTGCCGGAACTGGGAACGTGTTCGATTGCGGTCCACGGGCGATCCGGAGTGAACTCCGATCCTCCAGACCGTTCTCGTGACGAAGGATACCGATCGTTTCCGTCTCCTCAACCCTTATTCTTCGTCTCTACGTAGCCGAACCATGCCGACACGCCTCCCCGAATCGGAGTACGACGACCGGCTCGCGGCCATCCGTGAGCGAATCGACGCGGCCGACGCCGACGCCGGGTTGTGGTTCGGTGCGACGAGCATTGAGTATCTCACCGGGTTCGCTCACATCCAGACCGAGCGGCCGGTCGCGCTGGCAGTCACCGCTGACCGGGCCGAGATCACGGTGCCGCGCCTGGAGGTCGAGCGGGCCGAACCCAACCCACGCCTCGACGCCGTCCACCACTACATCGATTATCCGGTGGGGAAGCCGCTCGAGACGGTCTCGGAGATGCTCGCGGGAATGGGCGTTACGTCAGTGCTCGCGGACGCCGACGGCGCACCGGGGACGATGGGCTACGAGGGGCCTGCGCTCTCCGAGTTCGTCGATGTCGAGACACAGCGGTGGGTTCCCCGGATGCGCTGGGAGAAGTCAGACGCCGAGGTCGCGCTCGTACGCGAATCCGCCCGCTGGGCCAACCTCGGGCACCGCTATCTCGCGGACTACACGGAACCGGGGGCCCATCCCGCGACCGTGAGCCAGCGGGCCACGATGGACGCCTCCCGAGCGATGCTCGACGCGCTCGGCGACGAGTACGTGCCACGGACGCGAGGGAGCGGACCGGTGGCGGCGGGGTACATCTCAGGTGAACAGACCGCGCTGCCGCACGGGCACACGGCCAACCGTCGGATCGAGGAGGGTGACGTGCTGATCACGGGGGCGACCGCGAACGTCGACGGCTACTTTGCCGAACTCGAACGCACGATGTTCGTCGGCGAACCGACCGACGAACAGGCACACTACTTCGAGTTGATGCTCGAAGCGCAGACGATCGCCATCGAGGCGCTCGCCCCTGGCGTCCCGATCGAGCACGTCGACGAGGCCGTGTGGAACTACTTCGAGGAACAGGGCGTGACCGACCTCGCCCAGCACCACGTCGGTCACAACATCGGCATGGACGGTCACGAACCGCCGTACATCGATCGGGGCTGGACGGACCACTGTCGCTCCGAGCACACGAGCTACGACGAGGACGACGCCGCCCTCAAACCCGGCGAGATCTACACCATCGAACCGGGGCTCTACACCGACGACGCCGGCTATCGTCACTCCGACACCGTCGCCATCACCGAGGACGGCATCGACCAGCTAACGTACTTTCCCCGTGATCTCGACGGGAACGTAATCGACTGGTGATCGCGACGGCGGTCGCGTCGACACGTCTTCGGCGTCCGATTCGACTGGAATAGGCGTCACGACGGCACGGCCTCTCGCGACCGGAAGCTACCGGCCACGGTCGCGGGTCGACTCTCGCACGTAGTCGACGCGTTCACCCGCCCCGGACGCGTCGAGGCGCGGTTCGAGCCCTTCGGGTCCGTCCTCGGTCTCGATCAGTCGCTCGACTCGACGTTCGAACTCCAGGTCGTCGATCTCGCCGCGTGCGTACCGATCCCGGAGGGTTTCGAGCGGATCCTCCGCCGGCTCCTGAGAATGCTGCTCGTCCGACTCGCCGTCGACGAACTCGTCGCTCAGAACGCCCAGGACTGGGACGAGCAGGAGCCACCCGACGACGAACACCGCGAACGCGTAGGTCACCCCAAAAAAGACGGCGGTGAGGAGCCCGATCGGGAGCGTCGCCACCGCGACCACCGGCAGGAGGACGCCGACCGATCGCCCGAGCAGCCGTGCCATGGCCGTGTGGACGAACCGCGGAACGAAAATTCTGGTGATCCGATCGGTCACGCACCCGACAGCTGAACACGTCGATGTCGTCGGGTCGTCGAACCGACCACTGGGGGCGCGGGTCGACCGGGACGTTCAAGGTCTCGTTCGCCAACCACCCTCCGTGGCAGTCTCGTTCGACCTGTTCGGAACGCTGGTCACGGTCGATCGGCCCATCGATCCCGCCGACGCACTCGGCTGTGACGTGACGGGTCTCGTCCACGTCGGCGACGATCCCCAGACCGACGGCCGGGTCGTAGACTGTAGCGGGACAGCGCTGCTCCCAAACGACGTACCGCTCGCCGCGCTTCCGGCGCGACTCGCGGAGGGAGTGCCGTGACGCTGACAGCCGTCGTCGCGATCGGGATCGCGTTCGCCCTGGAGTACGCAATCGGCGAGCCACCTCGACGGGCCCATCCGGTCGCCTGGCTCGGCCGGGTGATCGCGCCTGTCGACGCGTCCTGGTCCCGGCCAGTGGTCGTCGGAGCGCTGGCCGCCGCCGGGATCCCGCTCGCGACGGGGATCCTGATCGCGGGCGTCGTGGGACTCGCGGCGACGATCGACCCGCTGTTCGGATCGGCCGTCGCCGGGATCATGCTGTTTGTCTCGACGAGTTTGCGGATGCTGCTCACCGCGGCCCACGACGTGATCTTGGCGAGCGAGACGGATCCCCGAGCGGCCAGGGAAGCGCTCCCCACGCTGGTCGGCAGGGATCCGTCGACGCTCTCGGCTGCCGAGGCACGATCGGCCGCGGTGGAGAGCGCCGCCGAAAACCTCGCGGACGGACTCGTCGCGCCGCTGCTCGCGTTCGCGCTGCTCGCCCCGATGTCGCTCCCGCTCGGAGCCGGCGCGGCCGCGGTGGTGAAAGCCGTCAACACGATGGACTCGATGATCGGGTATCCGAATCGGCCGGTTGGCCGGGCGGCAGCCCGACTCGACGACCTCGTGATGTGGATCCCGACCCGGGTATCCGCGGTTCTCCTCGCGGCGGCGGCCGTCGATCCGGGGTCGCTTCGACGCGCTCGACGGTGGGCCCACGAACCGGCGTCACCCAACTCCGGCTGGCCGATGGCGACGCTCGCGACGGTCCTGGGGGTGCCACTGGAGAAACCGGGCGCGTACGTGTTGAACCCCGTCGGATCCCTACCGACCGTCGCCGACGCCGAG
Organism: Halovivax sp.; assembly: GCA_007119345.1. Classification (GTDB taxonomy): domain Archaea; phylum Halobacteriota; class Halobacteria; order Halobacteriales; family Natrialbaceae; genus Halovivax. The sequence continues at coordinate 1,927 of SKPV01000228.1, read as the reverse complement.
CGCGGGGTGGCGCTCGTGGGACGGGCCGGGTTGCTGGGCTATCCCCTCGCTGCAGCGCCGGGGGTGATCGCGTGGCTCTGACGGCCCTCCGTGGAGCGATCGCGTTCCTCACCCGACTCCCGATCGACGCGTCTCCGGAGGCGTGGGAGGCGTTTCAGCGCGCACCGTGGACGTTCCCGCTCGTCGGGTTCGTGATCGGCGGACTGGTCGCCATCCCGTTCGTCGTGCCTGCACCGAGCCCGACCGTCGCCACCCTCTACGTGTTCGCCGTGATCCTCGTCACCGGCGTCACGCACGTCGACGGGCTTGCGGACGTGGGCGACGCGGCCGCAGCCAACGGCACGTCCCCGGACCGACGCCGCGAGATCATGACCGAGCCCGATGTCGGTGCAGGCGGCGTCCTCGCCGTCGCGTTCGGCGTCGGGGGGCTCGCGCTCGCGGGGCTCGCGCTCGCCGAGCTGCCCGCACAGACCGCCGTGGCGCTCGTCGTCGTCGCGGAGGTCGGCGCGAAGCTCGGGATGGCCGTGATCGCCTGTGTTGGTCGTGCGTCCCACCGGGGGATGGGAGCCGGACTGACGCGGGCGGCGCGTCCACGATCGTTCGCCGGGCCACTCCTGGTGGCCACGCCGTTCGTTGCCGTGACGTGGCCAACGCCGGCGGCCGCGCTCGCTCTCGTCGCCGCCGTGACCACGTCGTTGCTCGTGCTCGCGTGGGCCCGGGCGGTCCTCAACGGCGTCAGCGGCGATGTATTCGGCGCAGCGAACGAGCTATCACGTATCGCAGCGCTTCACGTTGGAGTGATCGTATGGACACTCTGGTGATGTGCGGCGGTCGTGGAACCCGCCTGGACGCGGAGGTCGAGAAACCGCTGTTCGAGGTCGGCGATCGCCCGATGATCGATCGGGTGCTCGACGCGCTCTCGGCGGACGAGGTCGGGACGCCACTGTTGACCGTCGCGGCGGACCTCCCGCTGATCGAGCCGGAAACCGTCGGGCCGTTCAAGGTCCAGAGAGCAACAACGCGCGTGTGGTCCTGAAGGAACCCGCCATCTACGACGACGGCGACGAGCCGTTCGGTGAGATCGGCGTCTCGCAGTACGTGCAGGCGCGGGCCGCCCGCGTCGAACCGACGCGACACACAACCCCGTTCTGCTCAAACCGCGTGGAAACGGCGAGAGCCAGCTCGTGATCGACGGCGAAGCGGTCGATCACTTCGCGGCAAGAGAGTACTACGACGAGGAGTGGAGACGTGCCCGAGCAGCGGCCGTTGCCGCTTACGAGCGCCTCGATCGCGACCACGACGTGATACGACTCGATCCGACGGTTCGACGGCCCCGTGATCGGTCTCTGTGGCGGCTATCAGTTGCTCGGCCGGCGGATCACGAACGCAGCGGTCGCATCCTGGGAACGTACCTTCACGGACTGTTCGAGAACCGAATCGTCAGGGAGGCGTTTCTCGATACGGTGTACGAACACGCGGGACGTGATCGCCCGATCGAATCCGCCGACTCACCAGACTCGCCGTACGCCCATGCTGCGGCGCTCGTCGATAACTCGAACTGGACGCGTTCTACCTACCGAAGTGACATGTTGGGACGCCTAATTGATACATCCGAATCACGAACGGTGCGAGCCAACCTTTAAATCGGAGAACGGGGGAAACGCCTGTCGATGGTCGAGGTCTTCGCCGTCGCGAGCGGCAAGGGCGGAACGGGAAAGACTACGAGTACCCTCGCGCTCGGGATGGCGCTCGCCGAGGATCACGACGTGACCGTACTCGACGCCGACACCGGGCTGGCGAATCTGCTGTTTCACGCCGGGTTGGAGGACGTCGAGGTGACCCTCCACGACCTGCTCATCGATGACCGGGACGCAGCCATCGACGACGCAGTGTACGAACGGTTCGGAATGCGAGTCGTTCCCTGCGG
>SKPV01000008.1 GCA_007119345.1 Halovivax sp. | reverse complement strand
GGCATCGCGGACCGATCGACCGGCGTCGCGGACCGACCGGCGACGTCGGAATGATCGGCATCGCGAACCGACCGACCGGCGTCGCGGACCGACCGACATCGCGAACCGACCGACCGGCGTCGCGGACCGACCGACATCGCGAACCGCCGACCGGCGTCGCGGACCGACCGCGTAATCGAACCGGGTCGAACGAGCGCCGAACGTACGTCGACGTCGTCGTTGCGCTCAATCGCCGAACAGGCTGCTGTGAACCGGCGCGAGCTCCCGGCCGCCGGCGTCCCCGCCGGCGTCGGTCACGGCGCGCCCCTCCACGCCGTCGACGAGGAAGTCCGCGAGCGGCGGGTTGACCGTCTCCGGCTCCACGAGGAAGGCGTCGTGACCGTGGTCGGAGTCGACGACGTGGTGAGCGACCGGCGCGCCAGCCTCGCGGAACGCGTTCGCGACGGTCGCCGCCTGTTCGACGGTGAAGTGCCAGTCGGCGGTGAAGCTCATCACGAGCGCCTCGCCACCGAAGGCGGCGAGGGCGTCGGCGTCGGAGTCGTAGCCCGCCGAGAGGTCGTAGTCGTCCATCGCCCGCGTCAGGTAGAGGTAGCTGTTGGCGTCGAAGCGCTCGACGAATCGTCGAGCGTTGTAGTCGAGGTAGGACTCGACGTCGCGGTACGGAAAGAAGTCGGCCGCCGGGTCGGCGGGGAACGCCTCGCGGGTGGCCTCCCGGCCGGCCGAGCGGCGGCCGAACTTGCCGTCCATCGATTCCTTCGAGAGGTACATCACGTGGCCGAGCTGGCGGGCCAGCGCGAGGCCGTCGTCGGGGTCGGGGCGGTCCTCGCCGTAGTAGTCCCCGCCCGCCCAGTCCGGATCCGTGGTGATCGCCCGGCGCGCGACGGCGTCGAGCGCCAGGCACTGGGGATCGAGGCGGGCGGCCGCGGCGACCGGGACGACGCGGTCGACGTCGTCGGGGTAGCGCTTCGCCCAGTCGAGGGCGTTCATCCCGCCGACGGAGCCGCCGACGACGGCGTGCAGCCGGCCGATCCCGAGTTCGTCGAGCAGCCGGCGCTGCGCCCGCGTCCAGTCGCCGACCGTCACGGGCGGGAAGTCCGTGCCGTACGGCTCGCCGGTCGCCGGATTCGTGCTGGCGGGTCCCGTCGTCCCGTAACAGGAGCCGGGGACGTTCGCGCAAACGACGTAGTACTCGGTCGTGTCGATCGCCTTCCCCGGGCCGACGGTGTCCGCCCACCACGCGCGCGCTTGGCCGGCCGTCTCGTCGTCCTGGGCGGGTCGACGAGCGACGTGAGCGCTCCCGGTCAAGGCGTGACAGACCAGAACCGCGTTCTCGCCGGTGAACTCGCCGTAGGTCTCGTAGGCGACCTCCAGAGAGGGGATCGACTCGCCGCACTCGAAGGTGAACGCGTCGAGGTCGATCGTCCCCGCGCTCGCGGTGTGGCCGCCCGGCTCCCGCGTCACGCCGATCCCTCCGTCGCCCCGTCGATTCGGGTCACGCCGATCCCTCCGTCGCCCCGTCGATCGCTCGATCGAGATCCGCCAGGAGGTCGGCGGGCGCTTCCAGCCCGACAGAGAGCCGGATCAGGTCCTCCGTCACGCCCGCGTCGGCGCGCTCTTCGGGCGTGAGCTGGCCGTGGGTGGTGCTGGCGGGGTGGATGATTAGCGTCCGGGCATCGCCGACGTTCGCCAGGAACTGCGCAACCTCGACTTCCTCGCAGAGCCGGCGGCCCGCCTCGAATCCGCCCGCCAGGCCGAACGCGATCATCCCTCCGAAGTCCGCGAGGTATCTCGCGGCGTTCTCGTGGGTCGGGTGGGAATCTCGGCCGGGGTAGCCGACCCAGGCGACGTCGTCGCGGTCGGCGAGGAAGTCGGCGACGACGGCCGCGTTCTCGCAGTGGCGCTCCATCCGGAACGGGAGCGTCTCCAGTCCCTGAAGGGTCTGCCAGGCGTCGAACGGCGACTGCTGGTTGCCGAGGCTGCGGACCGAGCGAAAGCGGGCGGCCGCGGCGAACGGCGCGTCGGCGAAGTCCCGCGCGAAGTCCACGCCGTGGTAGGCGGGGTTCTCGCCGGCGAGCTCCGGGTAGTCCTCGGCGTGCTCGCTCCAGGGGAAGGTCCCGCCGTCGACGACGATCCCGCCGACGGTCGTCCCGGAGCCGTGGATCCACTTGGTCGTCGACTCCCAGACGACGTCGGCCCCGAGTTCGAGCGGATTGCAGAGGGCCGGCGTCGCGAACGTGTTGTCCACCACGAGCGGAACGCCGCTCTCGCCGGCGAGTTCGGCGAGTCGCTCGAAGTCGGGCGTCACCAGCGACGGGTTGCCGATCGTCTCGACGTGGACGAGGGCGGTGTCCTCGTCGATCGCGTCCTCGTACCGATCGTACTCGAGGGTCGGGACGAACCGGGGTTCGATCCCGCGACGGGGCGCCGTCTTCCCCAGGTAGGCCGTGGTCCCGCCGTAGGTGTCCGTCGAGCAGACGACGTTGTCGCCCGCCGACGCCAGCGGCGTGACGATCGAATCGAGCGCGGCCATGCCGCTCGCCGTCGCGACCGCGCCGGCGCCCCCCTCGAGCGAGGCGAGTCGCTCCTCGAGGACCGCGACGGTCGGGTTGCTGATCCGCGAGTAGATGTGCTCGTCGCGTTCGAGCGCGTACCGGGCCGCCGCCTCCGCGGCGTCCGCGAAGGCGTAGGACGTCGTCTGATAGATCGGCGGCGCGGCCGCGCCGGACCCGGCTGCGGGTGCGTAGCCCTCGTGGAGGCCCCGCGTCGCGAACCCGCGGTCGCGGCCGGGATCGCGTGGATCGTCGCTCATGTTTACTACGCATACTCCCGAGTACGTTTATGATTGACAGTAACGGCAAAACCCGCGTTCGCGAGCGACGCCTTCCCACGCTACCGGGCGGCGCCGCCCACGCCTCCGGGACGACGGCTCGGCCACTCTCCGGCGAACGTCTTGCACGCCTCCGGGACGACGGCCCGGCCACTCTCCGGCGAACGTCTTGCACGCCTCCGGGACGACGGCTCGGCCACTATCTGCCGAACACCGTCCTCGCCTCCGAGACGACGGCTCGGCCACTTTCGGATGAAGGTCTTCTACGCCTCCGGGAGCGGCCGGGAACCCGTTCGGCAGCCGCTGCGAGGCGGATTGCGGGGCCGGCCCCGATCGATCCGGGCGGATGGACGATTTGATAGGCGAGTGGCGCCAAGCGCCGGACAGTGACTTCCGCCCGCCGCGCTCGGATCGTGCTCGCGGCCGTCGTCTTCGCCGTCCTCTTCTCGCAGGTGCTGCTCTACCCCGGGATCCCCGCCCTCGTGGAGACGCTGGGGGCGGACGTCTCGCCGGACGCCGGCGGGCCGGGCGGCGACGGCGAGGTGTCGCCCTCCCTCGACGCCAGCATGTGGTTCCTCGTCGCCGAGTTCGCCGGCTACGTCGCCTTCGTCGGCGTCTGGGGCGTCGCGAGCGACGTCGTCGGCCGTCGGACGCCGTTCGTCGTCGCCGGCGCGCTCGCCGGCGCGGTCGGCTACGCGGCGCTCGCCGCGGTCCCGGCGCTCGGGACCGTACCATTCGAAGGCGTCCTCGCGCTCCGGGCGTTCCAGGGCGCGATGACGATCGGGGCCTTTTCGCTGACGATGACGATGCTCATGGACCTCCGGGGCGGCCACGGGAAGAACATGGGGGCGGCGGGGATCGCCATCGGTCTCGGAGCGGCGCTGGGCGCGCCCGTCGGCGGCCAGCTCACGGCGGTCAATCCCGTCGCGCCGTTGCTCGCCGCGGCGGGCCTGCTGGTCGTCGTCGGCGGCCTCGTCGCGACAGTTCCCGACCGGGCGCCGGGCGAGCGCCGGACCTGGCGGGCGGTACTCGACGGCGTTCGCGAGCGCCCGGCGCTGACCGTCCCGTACGCGTTCGGCTTCGTCGACCGGCTGACCGCCGGCTTCTTCGCGCTGGTGGGGACGCTCTACTTCCAGGACGTCTTCGGACTCGACGCCGCGGCGACGGGACTCATGCTGGCGTGTTTCTTCGCGCCCTTCGCCCTCCTCCAGTACCCGATGGGCGTCCTCTCGGACCGGATCGGACGGCGGGTCCCCATCGTCGCGGGCTCGATCTGCTACGGGGCCGGCATTCTGGCCGTCGGCGCCGCCCCGTCGGTCCCGCTCGCCGCGACGGCCATGGTCGCCGTCGGCGTCCTCGGCGCGCTCGTCGCCCCCGCCACGATGGCGCTCGTCACCGACCTCGCGGCCGAGAGCGAGCGCGGGGTCGCCATGGGCGGGTTCAACCTGGCCGGCAGCCTCGGGTTTCTCGGCGGCTTCCTGATCGGCGGGACGGTCACCGGGACCTGGGGATACGACGCCGCCTTCCTCGTCGTCGGCGGCCTCGAGGTGCTCATCGCGCTGGTGGCCGTACCGGTGTTCTTGCGGATGTCGGTGGAGCGATCGCGTCGGTTTGGGGGTCACGAGGACCGAGCGTAGCGAGGTCCTCGAAGAGGCGAGCGGTGATGGACGGGAACCGCGAGCCGCGAGGCGCGGGCGAAACGAGCGCCTCGGAGTAGCGAGCGGCGAACGTAGCGAGCCGCGAGCCGCGAGCCAAGCGAGCTCTTCGATGTGGCGAGTCTCCCCGTACACCGAAAGGAGAGCCGGGGATTGCCAACGAGGAGATCGGCCGAAGGCTCGCCGAATACCGGACCCCGGAAATGGCGGGCGCTTCGGTGGCCCCGATCACCTCTTCGAACGGGAACGTACTGGGGCGGAATCGACGGACGGCGCGTCGGACGGATCGCTGGGAACGCTCGGCTCGCGTTACTCGCGGCGGGACCTCTGTCCCGTGTTATCGACTGCCAATTCAGTCAGCGAACGGTTACCTTTTACCCGCGCGGTACCAATTTCGGCCCGATGACACGCAACAACCCCGTTTCGCGGCGTACGGCGCTCAAGCTCACCGGTGCCGCCGCTTCGGTCGCGGTGCTCGCCGGCTGTTCCGGCAACGGTGCAGATGCCGACGACACCAACGGCGACGGCGGAAACGGCGGCGGCGACGAGTTCGAAATCGCCGCCGGCGAGTCGATCCTCCTGGAGGGGATCACCGGCGGCTGGGAGGGCGCCGACGGCGACTACGAGGGCGTGCAGAATCCGACGTTCGTCCTCGAGGACGGCGAGGACTACGAGATCGGCTGGGTCCAGGGCGACGGCGGCTCGCACAACGTCGAGCTCTGGGACGAGAACGAGGAGATGGTCGACGGCTACGGGACGGACCTGACGGACGATCCCGGCGACGACGGCGACTTCCTCGAGTTCACCGCGACCGACGAGATCGCCTACTACCGGTGCAACCCGCACCCGGACATGCAGGGCGAAATCCGCGTCGAGTGACGTCGAACCGATCGAGGCGTTCGTCGTCCTCGGATCGCGATCTCTGAACGCGGTGCGGACACCGCTTTCCCGACGTTCGATTCCTCTCGTACGGATACGTCCGACGCTCGTCCCGGGGGAAGTTCCGCGGATGCGAGTGTTGTCGAGATACTGACTACCACGCGTCGTTCGTGAAGTGTTAAATGGTAACACTTGACCCCGAATATGGCCGTTTCGGGGCTCGAGGCGCGAAAATGGAAACATAGAAACCCCTCCGACCCATCGGAAGTGAAAATGACTGTACGTAAGGACGTCCTGCTCTTCGGCGCGTTGGCGCTGGTCTGGGGGACGTCGTTCGCGGCGATCGAGGTCGGCCTGGCGTCGCTGCCGCCGATCCTCTTCGCGGCGCTGCGATTCGACGTCGCGGCGGCGCTGTTCGCGGGCGGCGTGCTCGCCCTCGGCCTCGAGTGGCGACCGCGGACGACCGTCGACTGGACACTGATCGGCGTCGGCGCCGGACTCGTCGTCGGCGCGCACTTCGGACTGCTGTTTCTCGGCCAGTCGTACGTCTCGAGCGGCGTGGCCGCGATCGTGTTGAGTCTCACGCCGATCGTCACGCCGCCGCTGGCGATCGTGCTGTTGGGCGGCCAGCGGCTGCGCGCGCCGTCGGTCGTCGGGCTCGGCCTCGGGCTCGCGGGCGTCGTCGTGATCGCGCTCTCGGGTGGGGCGGTCGGGGGCCGGGCCCTCGGGGTCGGTCTGCTGTTCGGCTCGGCCGTCGCGTTCGCGCTCGGCTCCGTGCTGACCGAGCGCCTGGCCCCCCGGGGGACGCTGTCGCTCGTCTCGCTGCAGGCGTGGTCGATGGCCGGCGGCGCGCTCGTCCTCCACGCGATCAGCGC
>SKPV01000122.1 GCA_007119345.1 Halovivax sp. | reverse complement strand
CCGGCAACGAACATCAGACTGATGGCCGCGATCGCGACCAGTCCGAACAGCAAGATCACCCCCACCAGCTCCGACTGTGCTCGGCCCCCCGACGGATCTTCCCCATCGAGCACAGCGTCACGAACGGTCATGAGAACTGAATCTCTGTTTAGTCTGATAAACGAACCGGCCGATCTGTTTTGTTTAGACCGTTTATATCGTTCTTTCAGGAGAGATATTACGGACATTTGGGTATGAATATTGGCCCGGGAGGGCTGAAGGACCCTCAAAACGGCCGCTCTACCGAAGCGTCCGCCAGCGCCGCGATGCGTCGGCCGATGATGGGGAACGCACGGCGGACGAACCGGACCAACGTACCGTCCGGGACCAACGTATTTGACGGTGGCTGCCGTATCGCCGCTCATGGAATTCCTCATCGTGGGCTACGGCCGAGTCGGCCGTCGGACCGCCCGCATCCTCGTCGAGGAGGGACACGACGTCGTGATCGTCGACAACGATCCGGACCGGATCGAGCGCGCCGAGGACGACGGCTTCGACGCCGTGGCCGGTAGCGGCGACGACGAGGAGGTCCTGATCGCGGCGGGCGTCGAACGGGCCGACGCGGTCGGCGCGTTCACGCCCGACCTCAACGTCAACTTCGCGGCGTGCATGGTCGGCGACCACTACGACTGCCGGACCGTGATGCGGATCGACGAGGACTACCGGGAGGAGATCTACGAGAAGTACGCCGAGAACGTCGACGAGATCGTCTACCCCGAGCGCCTCGGCGCGGCGGGCGCCAAGACGGCGATGCTCGGCGGCGACTTCAACGTCATCGCGGACCTGGCGGCCAACCTGCAGCTGACGGTCCTCGAGATTCGCGAGGGATCGCCGGCGGTCGGCAAACGGCTGAGCGAGCTCGACCTTCCCTCGGACGCCCGCATCTACGCCCACGGTCGGAGCCGGGAGCCGCTCACGATTCCGCTCCCGGGGACCGAACTCGCTGCCGGCGACGAGGTCGCCATCATCGTCGCCACCGACGCGGCACCGGCTCTCCAGGAACGGCTCCGACCGCCGGTCTGAGCGGCGGCTCCGTTTCACCGCTCTACAACGGCGATGTCGGATGGCGTCGGGGCTGACGGTCGAGACCGTCGCGAAAACGGGACGCCCGGAGTGGGCGGGGAATGGGTCGCAGACGCGCACTGAACTGGGGACGGTGTGTCGGATCGGTGCGCGTCCGGTCGGAGGATGGAACCGTAGCGACAAAAAAGTGCGTCAGACGGGCGCGTGACGTCCTCTCCGTTCGCGTAGGGCGTTCGTTTCACGAAGGAATTATTCGTCGCCCCCTCGAAAGGCGATTTCCACCGTCGGGAGCCTATTCAACGCGCGAAGGGCGCCCGGACGCGGAGATCAATGGCCCCTCACTCGTCGACCCGGAACACGAGGACGTTCTGGTGGACCATTGAGGGAACGAACGAGAACGGGTAGCCGTAGACGTGGAGATCCTTCGTCGGATCGTACCAGATCAGGTTCGCCTTCAGAGTCGCCGGGGCGACGTCTTCGATCGCCCGGGCGAGATCGGCCGAGAGGAACTCGTAGGACTGCTCGCGGTACATGTCGCCGATGAAGACGACGACGTAGCCGTCGGATCTCACCACCTCGGCGAACGCGTCGAACTTCTCGGCCATGTCCGTCAGCCACTCGGCTTTCGTCTCCCACTCGGGGCCGTCGGTCGACGGATCGGGGTCGAACGCGTCGAGCTTGCTCGCTCTGGTCTCGCGCTCGTTGCGCGTCTGTTCGAGTTCGTCCATCCGCCAGTACGGGACGTCGGTAAGCAGGAGGTCGATCGAGTCGGACGCCAGCTCTTCGACGAGCGTCTCGCAGTCGCCGTGACGCATCTCCTGGGCGGCCAGGGACGCCTCGCCGCGGGCGCGTCGCTTCTCGTTCTCGCGCTCGAGAACGGTCTCGTAGATCTCGATCCACCGCTCGGTTCGTTCGAATCCGATCGCCTCCCGGTGCCCGGTCCCTTCGTGCTCGCAGAAACTGGCCCCCAGAAGGGTGCCGCCGACGCCCGCGAACGGGTCCAGCACGGTGTCGCCGGCTTTGCTGAACCGTTCGATCAGCTCCGCGCAGAGCCGCGGCGGCTTCTGTCCGCCGTGCTCGCTCCGCAGGTCGTGCTGGACGTCCGGCGGGTACCCCTCGGGGATCACCGACTTCGTCGCGAACTTCCACTCCCTCCCGGTGAGATCGTTCACCCGATTTCGCTCGTCGTAGATGCCCCGGCCCTCCACGTACGTCTGGTGGTCGGCGAGCTCGTCCGTATCGACGACCGCGCCGTCCTCGACGGGGAGCGACTGCTCGCGCGCCCGCGACTCGTCGTACGACCCGTCCTCGCTCGTGAACAGGCGGCTCTGTCGGTGGCGCTCCCCGTCGGTCATACCCCGGAGTGTCGACCGGCGGCGCATAAACGCTGCGCCGGGGTCCGTCGTTTCTGGTCGACTCGCCGCACTGCTCGCAACCAGGTAACGTCGGTGTCGGTGGGGTGCCTTAGTGCGTCCGGCCCCAACGCGTCGACATGAACATGCTCGTCGACGGCGAGTGGCGGACCGACGTCGATCCGACGGCCGGTGAAGACGGTTCCTTCCAGCGCCAGGAGACATCCTTCCGGAACCGGATCGAGGACGACTCGGGCACCCGGTTTCCACCCGAACCGGGTCGGTACCACCTCTACGTGTCGTACGCCTGCCCGTGGGCTCACCGCACCCTGATCACGCGGAAACTGCTGGACCTCGAGGACGCGATCACCGTCTCGGTCGTCGATCCCTTCCGAGGCGAGGACGGCTGGCAGTTCACGCCCGAGAAGGAGGGCTGCACCCGGGATCACGTCCACGGCGCCGACTACCTCCGGGAACTCTACGTGCGCGCGGCGCCCGACGCGACCGGTCGGGTGACCGTGCCCGTCCTCTGGGACACCCAGGAGAACACGATCGTGAACAACGAGTCCCGGGAGATCATGCGGATGCTCAATACCGAGATGGCGCACCTGGGCGACGGGAACGCGACCGTGCTCCCGAGTGATCTCGTCGACGACGTCGACCGGATCCTCGACGAAATCTACGAACCGATCAACAACGGCGTCTACCGCGCCGGCTTCGCGACCGACCAGGAACCCTACGACGAAGCCGTCGACGACCTCTTCGCGGCCCTCGACCGCTGGGACGGGGTTCTCGCGGATCGGCGGTACCTCGCCGGCGAGCGACTCACCGAGGCGGACGTCGCCATGTTCACCACCCTCGTGCGGTTCGACGAGGTGTACCACACCCACTTCATGTGTAACGTCCGCCGGATCACCGACTACGAGCACCTCTGGCCGTACCTGCGCGACCTGTACCAGACGTCCGGCGTCGCAGAGACGGTCCGAATGGACCACGTCAAGGAACACTACTACACGACCCACCCGGGCGTCAACCCTCACCGGATCGTCGCGAGGGGACCGGATCCGGACTTCGGGGCGCCCCACCAACGGGATCGACTGGCCGAGGGCGGGCCGCTGGCGGCCGCCGAGTAGCGACGGCCGGCGAACGCCGAGCGTCGACGCCTTCGGGCACACCGAGTAGCCACGACGGCCGAACGACGATCGTCGACGCCTGCGGACGCATCGGGACCGGCGTCGCGACCGCCGAGTTCGGCAAGAATTATCACCGCCGGTGGTATTTGTCGCGGTATGCCCTACAGCTACGAGCCGCACTACTTCGAGGACCTCGAGGTCGGACAGACCTTCGAGAGCGCGGGGCGGACGATCACCGAGTCGGACTTCGTCTTCCACTCGATGTTCACCGGCGACTGGACTGAGCTGCACACCAACGCGGAGTACTCCGACGACGGCCCGTTCGGCGCCCGGATCGCCCAGGGACCGATGACGTTCATCGTCGCGACCGGTCTCTTCCAGCGAACCGGCATCGTCGAACGCACGGTCGTCGCGTTCCTCGGGATGAACTACATGGACATTCCGAACCCGGTTTACATCGGGGACACCATCAGCGGCGAGTACGAGGTCGCCACCAAGCGCGAACTCGAGAGCCGGGACGACGCCGCCTACGTCGAGATCGACTCGACGATGACCAACCAGGACGGCGAGTCGGTATTCGAGGGCGACATGAAGTTCCTGTTCAAGCGCCGCGACGCGGAGTAGCGTTTCGTCGGGCGCGACGACGGGGGTAGCGCTACGTCGGGTGCGGCGAGTCAGCGTCGCGTTCGGTGGGTCGCGGCGACGCGGAGTGAACGGGGTCCGCCAACCAGCTCCTCGGCATCGGATCGAGAACCGTCACTCGGCGAACGGACCGAACTCCTCGCAACCGACGTCGATCATCCCGACGAGGACCCCGAAGTTCGAGTCCGACCGGATCGTCCCTCGCTGGCGATCGTAGTCGACGACCGCAGCGTCGTCCAGTTTCGGCAGATGGTTGTGCGAGAGTGCGAGGAGCGCGCTCTGGCGGTCCCGGTCCGTGGGCGCCTCGCACTCGCAGTCCGCGAGGAGCTCGGCGAGTTCCATGGTGGAGAGCGGGTCGTCGAAGTCCGCGAGGATGCGGAGGATCAACCGCCGTCGTCGATGACCCAGGAGCGCGTACGCGCGACTTTCAGGGATCGCCGGGGAGGGCTGTTCGTTCATGGGCAGCGTCGAAACGGTCCTACCCGGCCCCTAATCAACAATCGGGACCTTCCGGTTCGAGGTCAGTCGACGGTCCGACCGTTCACACCGATCGTTACTGTTCGAGGACCGTTCATTCCCCGTTCGACCGTTCAATGCGTGTCGGGGTGGGCCCGTTCGAACGTCCGACGCGATGCGGGACCGCGACGGCTCGGACGCTTCTCGACTCGCACTTCGAGGCGGGGACATCGAGCCGTCCCTCCGAGTGCCGATTCACTCCAGCGCCCGCTGGAGCAGCGTCGCCTCCGCGCGTCGAAGCCGCTCCAGGAAGGCCGACTTCGAAACGCCGAGCGCGTCGGCCACCGCCGCGGCGTCGTTCCGCCGGGGAACCTCGAAGTAGCCCATCTCGTAGGCCGTTTCGAGCGCTTCGGCCTGGCCCGCCGTCAGGTTCCACCGGGAGACGACCGGCGCGTCGTCGTCTTCCCCGAGCGGGGTGAGCCTGACGAGCTGGACGCCGACGGTCTCGCCCGCGGTCTCGAGGACGTCCTGGAGCACCGCCTGGCCCACGACGGCGCCGACGTGACGCTCGGTGCCGTCGCGGTACCGGATCGACTCCACGAGCAGGCCGCGGTCGATGAGGCGGTGGACGACGCAGCGCTCCTTCGAGAGACAGCGGAAGGTGCAGCCGTCGTCGCCGACGGTGCGGTGGAGGTACCGGATCCGGTCGTCGTCGTCCAGCACGTCGCCGACGGCGGGATCGGGCGTCGAGAATCGCAGGAGAGTGTTGCCGTCGGTGCGGGCCAGCGGCGGCGCGGCGTCGATCGGCGCGTCGACCGTCGCGGAGGCGTCCGCGAGCGGGCAGCCGTCGCCCGTGACGCGGAACTCGACGACGAGACACTCCTCGATCATGCGTCGCCTCGGGACGGGTCGGCACTCGACGTCGAACCCGTCGCGGGCCGGTCACCGGCGACCGATTCGAGGGCGTCGACCGCTCCTCGGATTGTGGTCGGCCACCGGTCCGCGGATCGCCCGCTCGCCCCGCGCCGTCGTCGCGGGCGTGGCCCCGTCACGGCGGTCGGCTCCCGGCGGGCCGCTCCCGCTCGCCCCACGAGATCGGCTCGGTTCGGGAGAAGCGCGAGCCGAGGAACCGCCAGAGCAACCAGCCGACGAGCGCGAACGGAAGCAGCGGCAACAGGAGGATCGCGATTCCGATCCCCACGACGTACCCGAGGACCGACATCTCGCGATTCGGTCCGTAGCCGGTGGACTCGGAGACAGGTGTCGTCATGGGTGAGTTTAGGCCCGAACGGCTATTCGGTGTTTCGATATCCTGACTCCGATCGGCGACGGCGACCGGCCGCCGTTTCGGTGCCCCGCCTCCCGGCCGACCTGGACGATCCGGACGGGCCGCGGAGCCGCGAGCGAGCGCTGTCACCTGGTGCGGACGCCCGAAGCCGTACCACGGCGTCTACCCGCTGCCTCCGGAAGCCGCTCAGCAGTTCGCCGAGTGGCCGACCGGGCCGAACGGACCCACCGGTCACGACCTCGTAGCGGGGTATCCCGGGATCGTCGAGGGCGGCTGGTGGCGGCCGTACGGTGTCCTGGCGGCCGTTCGGTGTCCTCGAGGTCGTTCGGAATTTTGGAAGCCGTTCGGTGTCCTCGAGGTCGTTTAGCGTTTTGGAAGCCGTTCGGTTGATCACTGAAGATCGGTTGGAACGGACTCGATCTGCTTCGCCCCACCAGCAGGGCCTGCCGACGACGACAGGCACTTGCTCCTCCAGAGCGACGTGGTAGCATGGAGCAGATCGAGGCGTTCGAGGAGATCGACGCCTCGCCGGAGTCCGTGTGGGCGATCCTGACGGATTTCGAGTCGTATCCGGAGTGGAACCCCTTCGTTCGGTCGATATCCGGGACGCTGGCGGAGGGCGAAGAACTGACCGTCCGAATCGACCCGCCGGACTCGCGGGCCTGGACCTTCGAGCCGGAGGTGGTGGCCGTCGACGATGGGCGCCGGTTCGCCTGGCTCGGCAGACTGCTGGTCCCGTTCGCCTTCGACGGCTACCACGAGTTTCGCCTCGATCCGACCGACGACGGCGGCACCCGCCTCCTCCAGCGGGAGACGTTTCGGGGCGCGCTGGTCCCGTTGCTGCTCGACGAGCCCGAAATCGAGCGCGGGTTCGCCGCGATGAACCGAGCGCTGAAAGAGCGAGCGGAGTCCCGGTCGGTCGAAGTGGCCTGAACCGAGAACCCCGTACCGGACCCCCGGTCCCGGATCGCCACCCGTTGTCCCTTCACTCGCCCGGAGCCCCTCGAGTCGACGTTTCGCCGACCGCTTGGCGTACTCTTCGATCGCTTGCCGTATCCTTCGAGTCGGCGCCCTCACTCGATCGCGACGAGTCCGTTCAGGTCGGCGAGCGTCGAGATCTCGTGGGTCGGCGCGGCGGGCAGCTCGTAGTCCCTGCGGTGGTCACGCCGGAGGAACGCCGAGTCGATGCCGCAGGCGTTCGCCGCGGCGACGTCGACGCGGCTGTCGCCGACGTACAGCGGGTTCCGCGCGTCGATCGCGTCGACGGCGCGCTCGAGGTAGTACGGTTCGGGCTTCTTCCGGCGGACGCCCTCGACGGTGGGCTCTCTTCCGATCCAGGGATCGTAGCCCTGCAGTTCGAAGTGATCGACGATGTTGGCGATCGTCTCGTGCTGATTGTTGCTGACGATCGCCCGGGGGACCTCGAGTGCGTCCAGGGCGGCGACGTCGTCGTACAGCCGCTTGCGCCCCGCGCGGATCTCTTCGAGCTGGGCGTCGATCGCGGCGCGTTCGCGGGCCTCCCAGAGGCGACCGGCGTCCACTCCGTGCGCGTCGGCGGCCGACCGGAGCGAGTCGACGGTCGGGTGGTGGAGCGCGTCGACGTGCTCGGCCGGTGGCGCGGTCACCCCGACGCGATCGAACGCGTCTCGGATCGCCTCCTGGAGGACGTCGCGGTCGGTCGGCGTCGTCAGGACGCCGTCGTTGTCGAACACGAGCGCATCGTAGCCTGGCATTCCCGTCGCGGCGTTCGGTCGCCACGATCATCGGTGTTGCGACCGGCGCGCTCGCCCGCCGGCGGCGGACGAACGCCGCGAGGTCCCGCGAAGGCGGTCACTCGTCCCAGCGGGCGTCCGCCAGCGTCCGCTGGACGACCTCGCGGCCGACCGCCTCGGCGAGCGTCTCGAAACCGGCGCGCTCGGTTCGGTCGCCGGCGTTGGCCACCAACCGGGAGACGATGAACTCCGGCGTCGACCGACCCAGGGTGTCAAAGCGCGGCTGGTAGTCGACCAGCAGCTCCAGCTCGGGGTTCAGGCCCTCGGCGAAGATGCCGTCGACCCGGGCTTCGTCGGGCAGCGGCTCCAGATCCTCCGCGAGGTGGGTGACGAAGACGCCGAGGGCGTCGCGCTCGACGGTGAGGGTGACGAGTCCGTGGAGCAGGTTCGCCGCGCTGCCGGGCTCGGTGATCGCCTCGAACTCGTCGACGAGCATCAGGGTCCGTCCGCCGTCGGAAAGCGGCGGGACGATCGAGCGCAGCGTCGACTCGAGCACGCCCGCGTTGAAGCTGGCGTGCCGGCGGTGGAAGACGAGCGCGTCGACGGGCGTCACCTCGGCCCGCGCGGCGGGCACCGGCAGCCCCATGCTCGCGAGGACGACGACCTGACAGAGGGTCTCGAGCAGCGTCGTCTTCCCGCCGCTGTTGGCGCCGGTGAGCACGGCGACCCGTTCCTCGCCGGGATCGCCCGCGGCCGCGGGCCCGGACGAGACCGAGTGGTCGCCCAGGGCGTACGTGACCGGTTGGACCGACTCCTCGTCGACGGCGGCCAGCCGAAGGTTGCGGGCCTCCACCACCGAGAGCGCCGCCCGCTCGCCGGTGACGTACTCCGGTCGGGTACAGTCGGCGGCGATCGCGAAGCGGGCCAGCGAGAGCTGGAAGGCGATCTCGTCGACGGCCGCGACGGCGCGGTCGACCGCCTCGCGGGACTCCGCGACGGTTTCGGCGAGTTCGGCGGCGACCGTCTCCTCGCGTTCGTCGACGGCGCGCCGGAGCGACGAGCGCAGTTCCCGGAGCGTCTCGGCGACGAAGTCGGACGCGTCGGTCGCGTCGCGGGGCATCGCCTCTCGCACCCGGTCGATCGTGAGGTCGGTCTCCGAGAGGAGTCGATCCTCGAACGCCTCGCGGAAGTCATCGACGTCCCGAACGCCGGCGTTCCGGAGCTCCTCGACGATGCCCTCCGCGTCGGCGGTGACGTCATCGACGGTCCCGAGCCCGGTTCGGAGGCGATCGAGCTCGTCGTCCACGCCGTCGCGGACCCGTCCGTCCGCCGTGGCGCCGAGAGCTCGCGCCGCTTCGTCGAGCGTTTCTCGATCGAGGTCGGCGATCGCGGCGAACGGGCCCGATTCGACGTCGGCGTCGACGAGCGCGATGGCGGTCTCGACGGCCGCCCGCTCGGTCCCGTCTCTTTCGTCGTAGCGCTCGTAGGCGGCCAGAACGGCGCGCCCGGCGTCGTCCTCGATCGACTCCCACGCGTCGCGGGCCGCGAGCACGTCGTCGAGGCGCGCTTCCATCTCATCTCGGCTCGTGAGCGGCGTGAGCACGCGAATGCGGTCGGCCGCGCGCTCGGTGACGGCGTGCTGGACCGCGAGCTCCAGGACGTCCTTGTAGGCGTCCCGGGCGTCCGGCGTGGCCAGCGTCTCCATCCCCGCCCCGCCCGTCGCTCGCCGCAAGATGTGCGTCGCCCGCCCGCGGGCCAACCCGGCGTCGGTCAGCGCCCGGACGTCGCCGCGCTCGATGGCGACGCTCGCCCGCTCGGCGCCGAGTTCGTCGACGAGCCGCTCGCGGGTCTTCGGGCCGACGCCCCAGTACTCCTCGAGTCGCATACTCGGGGGTTCGAGGCGACGGTAATGAAGGGCGTGGTGTCGTCGCGGGGGACGTTGTGTCGTCGCAGAAAGGACGCGGTGTCCTCGTGGGGGCGCGGTGTCCTCGCGGAGGGGGAGTGTCCTCGCGGAGCGGCGCTTCGTGCTCGTAATCGGTTCGCGAACGCGCCGCGCCGCTCGCTGGTCGGTGCGGCGGGGAACGGGCGGGGGAGCACCCCGCCCTGGCGTGAGAGACATGAGCGCACTCGAAGCGGGGGCGAGTCCACTTGAGCGGTCCGGGCACGAACGCACGGCAGGGGCCGGTGGGCGCGTCGTGGGCGGGGCCGAGCGTGCACCCGACGCGGGGCATCCGCCCCGCAGGGGAACCAAGTGCGGACGCACCCTTTGTTAACCGTTTGCTGGCACGCGAAAGGCGCACCCAAACGACGCGCTCGGCGGTACCTACGGTATGGTAGGGGGCGACTATCGCCCGTCTCCGCCCGACTCGATTTCGCTCTCGTCGCCCGTAGCCGAGCATTGACGCGAGATGCGGGAAAACACGGATAGGCCCCGGTCGCGTGAGTGGCGCCATGACCAACGGTCGAACGCCCTCGCTCCGCGTGGGCGTCGTCGGACTCGGCTACATCGGAACGTTCGTCGGCGGTCAGCTCCATCGTCACCCGGGGGCGACGGTGACCGCGGTCTGCGATCTCGACGAGGAGATCCGTGCGGACGTCGGCGCCCGGTTCGGCGTCGACGCCGACCGGCGCTACGCCGCACACGATAGGATGTTCGCCGAAGCGCCACTCGACGCGGTCCTGATCGGGACGCCGCACACGCTGCACTACGAGCAGGTGATCGACGCCCTCGAGGCCGACCTCCACGTCTACTGCGACAAGCCGTTGACGACCGATCTGGAGCAGGCTCGGGACCTCGTCGCCAGGGACGACCGCTCGGATCGCACGCTGATGGTCGGCTACCAGCGACACCTCCAGCGGGCCTTTCAGCGGGCGCGGTCGCGGTGGGACGACGGCGGCGAACCCACCTGGCTCACCGCCTCCATCACCCAGGGCTGGATCGAAGACTCGCTGGAAACCTGGCGGCTCGAACCGTCGTTGAGCGGCGGCGGGTTCCTCTACGATACGGGGAGCCACGTCCTCGACGCGGTCCTGTGGACGACCGGACTCGAACCCGTCTCGGTCGCCGCGAGCATGGACTTTCACGACGACGAGCGCCGGATCGACCGTCGGGCGCACCTCGACGTCGCGTTCGAGAGCGGGGCGACCGGAACGTTCTCCTTCGACGGCGACGCGGCCGCCGTCCGCGAGCACATCCACCTCTGGGACGAAGACGGTGCGGTCTACCTCGAGGGGAAAGAGTGGGGTTCGCGCGAGGTGACGTACGTCGATGCCGACAGCGCCGAGTACGTCCCGTACGACGACCACCGGGCCGAACGCTCCCGCGGCGACGCATTCGTCGAGAGCGTCCGGGACGGACGCGAGCCGCCGGCGACCGCACGCGACGCGCTTCGAGTGACCGCGCTGACCGAGGCCGCCTACGAGGCGGCGCGGACCGGCGATCGCGTCACCGTGGGGTAGGGAGTTTCGGCGATCGGTGAGGCGTTCGACGGCGACGTCGTCCGCCGGGGAGGACCGTCGAGCGATGAGGCGGCCCGACGGGCCTCCGATCCCGTCCCGGTTCCGAACCGCCGCTACGGTTCCGATCCCGAAGATTCGCCGACGCCGCGGTGGGGTACGGACCGGTTACCCGGTCACGGGTCGGCGAGGTCGCCGACACATAAATGTGGTGGGTGTTAACTCGACGCAACCCGACGACGGCGACGGGTAATCGGTCCGTTGTCCCGGGGGCCACCGGAGTACCTGACGGATAACTACATCGGGTAGAGTCGTCGGAGCAGCCATGATCGAGTGCACCAACTGCGAGACCGCCCAGTTCCTCCAGATCACCAAGAGCCGGGTGTACTTCGAGGACGGGGAGATGATCAACGAGATCACCGAGCGATACGAGTGCACGCTCTGTGAGGGGACCGGCACCTACGCGCTCACCGAGGAGGACGAGGTCGAGGTCTCCGGGGAGGTCCAGGTGACGACCGAGCGGCCGCGGTACGCCTGACGGCTGTGCGGGAGTTACTTTCGTCCCCGATTCGGCGTCGCTCCCGTCCCCGATTCGGCGTCTCGACGCCGCTCGGCGCCCGATTCGGTGAAACGATCTCGTCGCATCGGCTGACGACCTGATACGGGCCGACGCCTCCGACGGGCGTGGGGCGCCGTCGGCATCGGAGGCGACGACGCTCGCGGTTCGGTGTCTCGATCGCGCGTCTTCTTCGCCGCCAGTTCGAACCGATCGGCGTCTCTCGCCCGCCTACCGATCCTCCGGGCGCGGTTCCCGTCTATCCGCCGCTTCGGCGCCTTCGGGTCCGTCGTCGGGCGCCGTCGTCACCCGTTCTGTCGCCGGGTTCCGTCGTCACCCGTTTTGTCGCGGCCCGCCCCATCGCCACGTGCTCAGTCGCCCCCTTCTCCGTCGCCGTCACCGTGCGGCCCGTCACCGCCGCCACCGTCACCGTGCGGCCCGTCACCGCCGCCACCGTCACCGTGCGGTCCGCCATCGCTACCGTCTCCGTGCCCTCCGTCGCCGCCGTAGGTAACCGGCACTTCCGCCAGCCCGCGCGGCTGGCCCGCCTCCGTGTACTGGCGGCGAGCGACGGCGGCGGCCCGTCGGTCGGTATCCCACTCCTCGAACAGGCCGTACTCCGTCATCGTCTCCATCCCCGCGATCGCCGCCGAGAGTTTGATCCCCACCAGCGGCACGTCCGCGACGGAGACGATCACGTCCGCGCGGATCACCGCACCGTCCCGCAGGAGCGTGTCGACGAGGTCGACGATCGCGTCGTCGGATTTCTCGGGATCCACGGCGATCACCCGTCCTCCGGCGAGCCCCCGTCGCCGAACGCCGGCGTGAACGTGTAGGGCGGCCAGGGGCCGGTAAATCGGACCGCCACGCCGTCCGTGGCGGCGACCTCGTCGAGGGCGGCCCCGACGTCGTCCTCGTCGTCCTCGTGAGCGAGGACCGTCAGACGACAGACCGTCTCCGCGTCGTCGTCGAACGAAATCGCGTCGCCGTCCGCTCGCCCGTCGCCCGCACGATCGTCGTGGTCGTCGTGCGCTCGCTCGTCGCTCGCACGATCGTCGCCCCCCGATCGATCGCCGTCGGGATGACCGTCGTCGCCGCCCGTCCGGCTCCCGTCGATCGACGTCGTCGGTTCGCGCTCGAGCTCGTGGACCTCACGCACGTGAGGCGTCAGTCGCTCCCTGACCTCCTCGGCCAGCAGCTCCCGACGCTCGCGGCGTCGCTCGCGCAGTCGGTTCTCGTAGCGCTTCTCGAGCAGGTGCGCTCGCCCGCGGTCGGCCGCCTCGATCTCCGCGCCGAGCGCCGCGAGTCGCTCGTCCCCGTCGGCCAGCGCCTCGTCGTCGAGGGATTCGGTTCGGATCACCTCGATCCGGTACTCCCAGTGATCGGCCAGGGCGTCGAGCGCTCTCGAGAGCGTCTCCCGTTCGGTCCGGAGCCACTCGCGGACGACGGCGTCGTCGCCGCGGACGATCGTGTCGAACTGGAACGGCAGCGGCGTGCCGAACGCCTCGGCGGCGGCGTCGACGACGGACTGGTGGCGGACCAGCCAGCCACGGATCTCGGTCGGGTCCGCCGAGTCGTAGAGCCCGTCGCACTCGTGGACGACGGCCCCGATCCCGTCCGTCGCCACGACGGACACCGGTTCGTCGTCGATTCCGGCGATCTCGATCGCGTCCTCGGCGACCGACTCGGCGTCTCCGACTCGAACGGCACAGTAGACGTACCGTCCCTCGTCGATCCGCGGCGGCTCCGCATCGATCGGCTCGGCGGAATCCGCGGCGTGACGGCGCCCCGAGTCGGCGTCCGCGTTCTCGCCGGGGCGTTCCGCGCCACCGTCGCCCGTCTCGGCGGGTTCCGGGTCGCGTCTCACTCCTCTTCACCTCCGAACACGGAGTAGCCGGGTTTTCGATGGACGGCCGGATCCGCGTCCAGCTGCTCGAGCGCGTCGGAGACGAGCCCGTCGAGATCGCCGCGGAGGTCGTCGACGCCCTCCTCGATTCCCTGGTCGGCCTTGATCGCCTCGATCTCGTCTTCGATCCGCGCCAGCTGGCGGCCGAGACGCTCGATCTCCTCGTCCGCGAGCCGGCCGGACTCCATCCGCCGGAGCGCCTCCCGCTCGAGGGCCTCCAGCAGGAGTTCGACGACGGTGACCACCAGCGTCAGCACGCCGTCAGCCGCCTCCTCGCCGTCGACGTCGATCGTCGTCATTCGTCGTCCCCCGCGTCGCTCTCGGTCGTTTCACCGTCGGGCTCGTCGTCGCCCGACGCGTCGTCGGGGAACTGCTCGCCGATGGCGGATCCCTCCTCCCGGTCGTCGCCGATCATGTCGAATCCGTCGTCGGTGGGGACGTTGGGGTCGGGCCGGGCTCCGAGCCGTTCGGTGCCGCGGTCGTCCCCGCCGAAGAGGCCGTCGTCCCCGGACCCGTCGGCCGCTCGATCGTCCCCGGAGCCGTCCCCTCCGCCGGCGCCGCCCTCCGCGATCTGCACTTCCTGGGCCAGCACGTCCGGATCACTCACGGTCTCGTCGCTCTGATCGTGCTGGAAGCAAAAGCCGTCGTCCCCGGCCTCGCGGGAGCAGCGGTCGCCGCTCCCGGTTAGGGCGAGACACCGCTCCACGTCGGACACCTCGGCGATCTCCGTGACGTTGACGCCTCGGGTGGCATCGATCGGGGGGCGGGGCCGTTCTTGCTCCGCCAGCTCGGGTTCGTCGACCGCCTCAGCGACCCGCCGCATGTCCGTTCCTTCGGGGAACTCGAGTCCGTACTTCGCGGCGGTCTCGAAGGAGGCGATGGCCGCCCGGACCTGGATGCCGAGCAGCTGGGTGTCGCCGATGGAGACGGCGATGTCGGCGTTGATCACGACGCCCTTGTCGAGCAGCATCTCGACGACGTCGGCGAGATCGGACTTCCGTCGGCTGGGTTGGAATTCGTTCATCGGTCGTACCCCCGGCGCTCGCGCTCGCGCCTGAATCGATCGCCGTAGATCCGTTTTCGGCCCGGCGCGTTCGAGTGACGCACCTTTTGCGGGACGGTGGAGTGGTTGGCGACCGACGCGACGTCCGAGCGCGGGGTCTCGATCGTCGAGACCGCCGTCGGGTTCCGCGAGCTCGGCTGTCGATCGATGTTCCGGGTTCGCTCCCGGTTCTCCTCGATCACGCGTTCGAATTTTCCGTGGGCTCGCAAGAGGCCGTCGCGGAACTCGTCGACGCCCTCGATCGCCTGCTGCTGGATGATCTCCTCGTACGCGGAGAGGTCGCCGTCGCCGACGTCGAAGTCCGACTTCGCCGCCCGGGCGCCCATCTCCATCACGTCGTCGGCGTCGGTCTCGATCAGTTCGTCGTCATCGTCGCCGACGCGGTCCGTGGCCTCGTCGATTACTCCGTCGTCGTCATCGTCCTCAGTCATCGCCGTCGCCGCCTGGCCGATCATCCCCTCGTCGTCCTCGTCGTCGGTCAGGTCGTCGATCGCGTCCTCGGCGTCGCGCTTCGACGACCACAGCTCCGTCACGTCCACGTCGCCCAGCAGCTTCCGGATGCTGATCGCCCTGAGTAGCTGGCGGAGCCTGACCACTTCTTCGTCCTCGCTATCCCGTAAGGCGTCGGGGACGTCCCCCAGTTCGATGGCCTCGAGAACCTGTTCGCGGTCGACCGCTTCCGGAAGCTCGGCGAAGTCGATCGCCTCCAGGATGTCCTCGGCCTGGTCGAGCACCTCCAGCACGTCGCGCAGATCCCGGGTCAGACCCTCGCCGTCGCGGCCCCCGTCGGTGACGTCGTCTACCTTCTCCGCCGCCGCGTCGGCGGCGTCCCCGGCCGAATCTTTCATCGTCTCCGCGAGGCCACCGTCTTCGTCGTCCGACCCGCCGTCCTCGGCGATCGATTTCAACTTCGATTCCGCCTCGACCAGCTTCGTCTCGAATGTCTCAGTCATTGGTATCGTGTCCGATTCTGACGGTCAGGATTCCGTTGCGGACGCGCGCCGCCGCGGATCGGTCCGGCCAGGGTACGTCGACGCGCGCGAGGTTCCGCCCCGCCGCGCGGACGACGAGTTCGTTCCCGCGGAACCCGGCCGTGAGCTCGTCCTCGCCCGTGCCGGAGACGTCCGCGGCCACGAGCAACTCGTCGTCGCGCCGACGCGTGGTCACGTTGCAGTCGTCCGCGGCCGTTTCGTCGAAGCCGCCTGCGGTGGTTCGTCGTCCGTGCGCGTCGTGTCGGCCGCGGGTCCGGCCGATCGGTGACCACCGCGTCCGGGACCGATCCGGGGTGCGTCCGAGTCCCCGAACCGGACGCGAGCGGTCGGACGGATCGAGCGCGGAGCCGATCGAGACGTGGAGGTCGATCCCGGACCGCCGATCGTCGCGACGCGGTTCGTCCCGGTCGCCGAGCGCCTCGAGGGCGCGGCGGATCGACGAGAACCACTCGGCGGCGCCGGACTGCGGTCGCCGCGGCGTCCCCTCGTCTTCGTCGTCCGATCGATCGCCGTCGCCCGATCGATCGCCGTCGCCCGACCGATCGCCGTCGTCCGATCGGTCGGCGCGATCGTCTCCAGCCTCGCCGGGAGTGGGCGTCACGTTTTCACCTCCACGCGACCGCTCGAGAGCTGTTCGTGTACTTCGCGGGCGATCTCGAGTTCGTCTTCCAGGTCCGCCTTCCTGTCTTCGTACTCCGCCTCGGATCGCTCGCCCAGTTCGTACAGCAGCTGGTTCTCCTTCAGCTCGTCCTGGATCTCCTCGATATCGTACAGCTCGTTCAGAGCGACGGTGTGCAGCGCGTCGACGATGCCGACGATCGGTCGAAACAGGAGGTCGTCGATGATGATCATCGCTGCCCCCCGATCTGTATATCCACGAAGCTGTAGGGCGCGAACGGCCCCGTGTACTGTATCGCGAGGTCTTCGTATTCGTCTTCGAGGCGGGCGACGGCCTCGTCGAACGCCTCGCGGTCGTCTCGCTCGACGAGGTACGACCGGTTCAGCACCAGCCGGTCGCTGAACAGGCCGTTGTCCACCGCGTCCGTCGCGATCGGCTCGAGTTCGTCGGCGATCGCCTCGCGGACGGTCTCGTCGTCGATCGATCCGTCCTCGTCGCGAACGACCTTCACGCCCAGTTCGATCGCCCCGTCGATGGCGCGCATCGCGCGTCTGAAGGCGGGGCGTCCGCCGCGGAGGACGTTCTTCAGCGCGCGCTCGCTCTCGAACGCCATGCCGAACTGCATGGGGACGACCGTCCGCCCGCCGTCGGCCTCCATCACCTCGCGGAGCACCTCGTCGTGGCGCTTGGCGTCCTCGTCGGTGCGCTCCGGATCGGTCGTCTCGACCTCGGACACCATCGCCGCCAGCCGGCCGTTCTCGATCGGGTAGACCCGATCGTCCCCGCCGACGGCGTCGGTCTCGAGTTCGATCGCGTCCTCGGCCTGGACGACGCCGTACACGTACGGGTGGCTCACCGAAGTTCACCTCCGCGACCGCACCGATCATCGGCGAGTGGGTGATGGTCGTCGGTGGCCGACAAGTGGTCGTTGGCGGACGAGAACCGGTCGTCACTCTTCGGCCACTGCGCGCTTGGCGACCGCGGGACCGTTCTCCGTGATCGGATCGATCGATCGTTGCTGGTAGCGTGCATGATTGGTCCGTCGTCGCTCGCACCGATCCGCCCGGATCGGCGATCTGAGACGCTCAGTGGAACGCATTCGGGCGCGACGCCCCCTTACCATGATGCTTGCACGTTCAGCGTGAACGATGATACGTGTCCCAGCGCCATTTCGAGTGCATGGCACAACCACAACGCCGTCCCGATTCGTCGAGTCTCGCGGAGGTCCTCGATCGGATCCTCGACAAAGGTGTCGTCATCGACGTGTGGGCGCGAATCTCCGTCGTGGGGATCGAACTCATCACCGTCGAGGCGCGCGTCGTCGTCGCCTCCGTGGACACGTTCCTCCACTACGCGGAGGAGATAGCGAAGATAGAACGGGCGACCGCGGAAGGCGATCTCGAGGATCTCGAGGAACTCGAGATCGAACAGCGACCCGAATCGTCACCGCAGTCGGCGACGCCGGAGTCCTCGTAACGACGCCGATGGGGAACGGCTCATCGGGACGTTCGCGGACGGTCCGCGGACGGAAGATCAGGAGCGGCCGAGCGGAAAAGGAGCTGCGACGCGCGAGCGACGCGGCCGGCGACGACGGGTCGGGAGGAGACGAGACGGTCCCGCTCCGGTCGCCCGACGAGGTCGGACCCGACCCGTTCGTCGCTACCGACGAGATCGCGACCCTCGAAGGGCGGATCACGAACTGGCTCGACGCCGACCAGCCGGTCCACCTCATCGGCCCGACGGGCTGTGGCAAGACCGCTCTCGCGCTCCACGCGGCCGCGGAGCGGGGTCGACCGGTCGTCTGGATCAACGGCGATTCGGCCGTCGACACGGCCGCGCTCGTCGGCGACCACGCCGGCGGCGCGCGCTACAGCGAGCGCGACGAGTACGTCAGCGGCGTCCGGAAGGAGACCGAGATCGTCCGGGAGCGCTGGGTCGACAACCCGCTCTCGGTCGCCGTGCGGGAGGGTGCGACGCTCGTCTACAACGAGTTCTCGCGGACCGACCCGGCGGCGCACAACGTGCTCCTGTCGGTCTTCGAGGAGGGCGTCCTCGAACGACCGGCCAAACGCGGCGAGGATCGCCAGATCGACGTTCACCCGGAGTTCGGCGCGATCCTCACCTCGAACTCGACCGAGTACGCCGGCGTCCACGAACAGCAGGACGCGCTCCTCGACCGGTTCGTGGGGATCCACGTCGACTACTACGACGAGGCGACCGAGCGCGAGATCGTGGCCGCGCACGTCGACCTCCCCGACGATCGGATCGATCGGATCGTCGCCATCACGCGCGACCTCCGGGAGAAACTCGACGCGACCGTCGGGACCCGGGTCGCGATCACGGCCGCGAAGGGGGTCGCGGCCTTCGAGGACGACTCCGACCGCGATCGGCTGGTCGACGTCTTCACGGACGTGCTCGTCCCGAAAGTCGCTGACGACGGCGACCCGCGCGAACTCCGATCCGCGATCGAATCGACGATCGAGTGACCGAGCGACACCCGACACGAGACCGAAACGACAGGAGCGATCCACCGACCATGGCGAAAGCAGAAGCGACCGGCGAACAGTGTAAGGCCCTCACCGAGAGCGGCGACCGCTGCTCCCGCGAGGCCGACGAAGACGGATTCTGCCACCAACACAACGAGAGTGATGACACCGTGAGCGAAGCAGAACAGGCCGAACAGGAAGAACAGACCGAACAGGAAGAACGGGAAGACGTCGAGACGACCGATCCCGAGGACGTCGACGTTCAGGTCGACGTCGACGACGACCGGATCGAGGCGGTGCTGTCGGTCCGACAGACGGTCCAGTCGACGGCGAGCGAGCTCATCGGACGGCCCTTCGACGGCGTCACGGAGATCACGGCCGTCGAGGACGGCTGGCGCGCGGTCGTCGAGGTCGTCGAGCGGCGCGCCGTCCCCGACACCCAGGACGTGATCGGCCGGTACGAGATCGAGCTCGACGAGGACGGCGTGATCGAGGGCTACCGGCGGATCGACCGCTACCGCCGGGGTGACACGACCGCCTTCGTGGAGGTCGAGTAGTTCCCCTCGACGGAGTCGAACTTCGGGTTCGTCGCCGATCGAACGGACGAAACCTGTCTCGACCCCGACGACGAAACCGATTCCGACCGCAAGGACGAAACCGACTCGGTCCGACGGTCGACCCGTGAGACGCGTCCACGGGTTGCCCGTTCGCGGGGTCGACGTCGACGCCGAGACTCGCTGTGCCCACTACGACGGCGACCGCGACGTCGTCGCGCTGAAGTTCGCTTGCTGTGAGTCCTACCATCCCTGCTTTCGGTGTCACGAATCGGTCGCGGACCACGAGGCCGAGCCGTGGCCGCGCGTCCGGTTCGACGAACCCGCGGTCCTCTGTGGGGTCTGCGGGACGGAGCTGACGCCGCCAGCGTACCTCGACGCAGAGCACCGCTGTCCCGCCTGCGACGCCCCGTTCAACCCGGGCTGTGAGGCCCACGCCGACCGGTACTTCGAACGGTAGCGACCGCTCGGACGGCGCCACCGGCGGCCCGATTTTGACGCGCGAGGTCGTCCCGATCCGGTCGCAACCGTTGCCGGCGCGATCCGGTCGCAACCGGTGTCGGTCACGAGCGGTCGATCGGTCAGTCGTCGCCGACGATCGTCGCCGTCGGCTCCCGCCCAGACTCGTCGCGTCGGCCGGTTTCTGGTTCCGCGGCCAGCGCCGCTTCGACGCCGGGCGCCAGCGAGTTGACGATCGATCGGCCGTCGCGCTCGCGCTCGACGAGCCCGTCCTCGGCGAGCGTGGAGAGGTGGTGGGACGCGGTGCTCGGGTCGACGTCGAGTTCGTCGGCGATCCGACCGTTGTGCGCCCGCTCGACGTCGGCCAGCGTCTCGAGCACGCGGCGCTTGGCGGGCTCCGAGAGCGCGGCGGTCAGTTCCACGTCCTCGGCGGCCGCGGGGAAGTACCGCCGCTTGCCGTCGCGTTTCTCCGTGATGAGGAGTCCCTCCTCTTCCAGGATCCGGACGTGGTGGCGGATCGTCGAGAGGGAGACCTCGCGACGCTCGCCGAGCGCGGAGAGGTACAGCCCCGGCTCCGCCTCGATCGCCTCGTAGATCGTCCGCCGCTCGTCGTGTTCGAGCGGATCCGAGTCGTCGTACCGGCTGTACCGGAGGATCGACAGCGGGAGCGTCTCCCACGGGATCGACGCCGCGCGGCCGGCCAGACGACGAACGCGGTCGACCGTCCGTCTCCCCGTGCTCGACCCGCCGGCGGCGCCTCCTCCGGCGGTGGCCCCGGCGAACGAGGAACCGCCCGCGATCGTCGTCCCGAGGAGCGCGACCAGCGCGGCCTGGACGACGTCACCGGCGTCGGCCGGGGACGGGTCGTCCCCGGCGCCATCGGCCCCGGCCGCGGCGTCGTACTCGTCCGCGGAATCGTCCCCGGTCGCGGTTTCGTTCGTCGGCTCGCTCGCAGACGAACGGTCGTCACCGTCGGCGCCGAGGGGCGCCTCGAGGTCGTCGTCGAGATCGTCCAGCTCGTCGACGATCTCATCGGTGGTATCGTCCAGGTTGCCGTCGAGACCGTCGGTGGTATCGTCCAGGCTGCCGTCGAGACCGTCGGTGGTGTCGTTCAGGTCGTTTTCGGTGTCGTCGGTGGTATCGTCCAGGTCGTCTTTGGTGTCGTCGGTGGTATCGTCCAGATCGTCTTCGGTGTCGTCGGTGGTGTCGTTCAGGTCGTCTTCGGTGTCGTCGGTGGTGTCGTTCAGGTCGTCCTCGAGGTCGACCGTTGCGGCGGTCGCGACGGCGTCGTCGACCGGCGAACCGGCG
The DNA here is from genome assembly GCA_007119345.1 of Halovivax sp. Lineage (GTDB taxonomy): Archaea > Halobacteriota > Halobacteria > Halobacteriales > Natrialbaceae > Halovivax. The sequence goes on along the minus strand of SKPV01000122.1, from coordinate 26,793 downwards.
GCCGAATCGACGGAGCCGGAGGACGCGGCCCCGTCGACGGGGTGGATCGCGAGTGCGCTCCCTCCCGCCGCTCCCGCGAGTAACAGACAGGTCGCGACGATCGCGAGGATCCGCACCGAACGCCGCCGGTTCGACGACGCGAACATGGTCAGTACGTGCGGACTTTCACGCGATCCGTCTTATGTGTTGTTACGTCCGATACGCGGCGTCGGATTCGTCCTCCGACGCCCGTAGCGTCGATCTTCGGCGCCGAGGCGGTTGATCCGTGCCGCCCGAAACCGGTACCTATCGTCACTCGACCGCGAAGGGGCTCTTCCGCTCGGTCCAGGGCCAGCCGGGGAGCCGCTCCTGGAAGCCCGCCGCGAGCGCGGCATCGAGGTCGTCGACGCCGGCGTTCTCGTCGGGACCGCCGTGGACGCGGAGGTCCGCGTAGTGGAAGGTCGCCTCGCCGAGCGTCCGGAGGGGCTGAGTGCCGGCGATCGTCGCGGCGAGCTCGCGGCCGAGTATCTCGTCGACGACGAAACCGGGGTAGTCGTCGGCGACGTCGAGCTCGCGCAAGATCGCGACCATCGCGGCGACGTTCACCGCCAGATCGCCGTCGGCGAACACCTCGTCGACCGAATCGCGGTACGCCGGCTCCGTCACGTGCGCGACGTCGGCCTCGAAAATCTCGCCGAGATCGTCGCGCACGGCGTTGATCAGCGGGACGATCCGCGCCGAGCGCTCGCGCACCCAGTCGCGCTCGGCGGCGACGCGGTCGGGAGTGAACTCCATGAGCGTCCTTCGGCACCTCGCCTCCTTGCTTTTGCGAAGGCTTTTATATCCCGCGTAGAATACCTCCGTGTAAGCGGGTTCTCGCTGGAGTCCTCCCGCGCGGACAGGACCGAACCCTGTGAGCGTACTCGGCAGACGATCGAGGACAGTCACACGATGACTCCCGAAGGTGACAACGACGCGGCACGTATCGCGTCGAACTCTCCGCCTGCCGGTCGGTCGGACCGGTCCGCCCCGTCGATGTCGACCGTGGGCGGACCCCGGGTCGACGGCGGCCGTCGGCCGTGGGCGGGTGCGATCCGGTCCGCGCGACTCCAGCCGAGCGAACTCTCGCGACTATGAGTACCGTAGAGCAGCAACTCGACGATCTGCAAGCAGAGATCACCAGCGAACTCCCGAGCGATATCTCGGTGTCGTCGGTGAAATACGAGGGGCCGGAACTCGTCGTCTACACGCGCGACCCCAAGAAGTTCGCGCGGCAAGGCGACCTCGTCCGGAAGCTGGCGAGCAAGCTTCGCAAGCGAATCACGGTCCGCCCCGATCCGGGCGTCCTCTCGCGACCGGCTGAAGCCCGCGAGAAGATCCTCGAGGTCATCCCCGAGGAGGCGGACGTCGAGGACCTCGACTTCCACGCCGACACCGGCGAGGTCGTGATCGAGGCGGCCAAGCCCGGGATGGTGATCGGTCGACGCGGTTCGACGCTCCGGGAGATCACCGAGACGGTCGGGTGGACGCCCGAGGTCGTTCGGACGCCACCGATCGAGTCCTCGACGGTCTCGAACGTCCGGAACTTCCTCAAGCAAGAGCGCGACGACCGTCGGGACATCCTGGAACGGGTCGGACGCCAGATCCACCGCGAGAAGATGTCGGACGACGAGTACGTCCGCATAACCACGCTGGGGTGCTGTCGCGAGGTCGGACGCGCCTCGTTCATCCTCTCGACGCCCGAAACGCGCGTTCTCATCGATTGCGGCGACAAGCCCGGAGCGGAGGGAGAGGTGCCGTACCTCCACGCGCCGGAAGCGTTCGGCGCCGGCCCGCAGACGATCGACGCGGTCGTCCTCACCCACGCCCACCTGGACCACTCCGCGCTCGTTCCGCTCCTCTTCAAGTACGGTTACGACGGACCGATCTACTGCACCGAGCCGACGCGGGACCTCATGGGCCTGCTCACCCTCGATTATCTCGACGTCGCCGCCAAGGAGGGTCGCGCGCCGCCCTACGAGTCCGAACAGGTGCGCGAAGCGATCAAACACTGCATCCCGCTCGAGTACGGGGACGTCACCGACATCGCGCCCGACCTCAAACTCACCTTCCACAACGCGGGCCACATCCTCGGCTCCGCGGTCAGCCACTTCCACGTCGGCGACGGCCTCTACAACGTCTGCTTCTCCGGCGACATCCACTACACCGACACGCGGCTGTTCAACGGCGCGGTCAACGACTTCCCGCGCGTCGAGACGCTCGTGATGGAGTCCACCTACGGCGGTCGGAACGATTACCAGACCGACCAGGAGGACTCCGAGCGCAAGCTCAAACAGATCATCCAGCGCACGCACGATCGGGGCGGCAAGGTCCTCATTCCGGCGTTCGCCGTCGGTCGGTCCCAGGAGATCATGCTCGTCCTCGAGGAGGCGATGCGCGAGGGCGAGATCCCCTCGATGCCGGTCCACCTCGACGGTATGATCTGGGAGGCGACGGCGATCCACACGACCTACCCCGAGTACCTGCGCGACGATCTCCGGGACCGGATATTCCACGAGGACGAGAATCCGTTCCTCGCCGAGGAGTTCAACCACATCGACGGCGGCGAGGACGAACGCCAGGAGGTCGCCGACGGCGGCCCCTGTATCATCCTCTCGACGTCCGGGATGGTCACGGGCGGGCCGATCATGTCCTGGCTCTCTCACGTCGGTCCCGACCCGAACTCGACGCTCGTGTTCGTCGGCTACCAGGCCCAGGGAACGCTCGGGCGGCGCATCCAGAACGGCTGGGACGAGATCCCCGTCTCGGACATCGGTCGCCACGACCGCGACGGCGACGGCCGCGGGACCCTCTCGCTCGACCTCGACGTCGAGACCGTCGACGGTTTCTCCGGCCACGCCGACCGCGCCGGCCTCGAGAACTTCGTCAAGACGATGAACCCGCGCCCGGAGAAGGTGCTGTGCGTCCACGGCGACGAGCGCTCGGTGCAGGACCTCTCCTCGGCGCTGTACCACGAGTACAACATCCGGACGTTCGCCCCGAAGAACCTGGAGACTTTCCGATTCCTCTGATCGGCGACGCGGCTTCCGATCGGTCGGACGAGTCGGGTGGGCGTTCGACTCCGATCGATCGGACGAGTCGGATGGGCGTTCGACTCCGATCGAAATCCCGGACGTTCACTCGTGCTTGAACGTGTTCAAGGGCCGCCTCCCGCCGTGAAGCGTCGACCGCCTTTTTGTGGGCGGGGTCCGGTTCATCACCTGCACGGGTGAACGCGTCGGTCGGGGGCCGACGCACCGATGAGTGCGTCGATCGGGGGATCGGCGCACCAACCGAGGCGGATCGACGCCTCGACCGGGGGATCGGCGCGGGTGGCGATACCGCCGCGTTCGTGGGGTGCGCGGCGCCCCGATCGACGATCGACCGTCCGGCGCCGTCCAGCACCCGTCCGGCGCCGCACACCGTCGCTCGGACCGATCCCGTTTCCCGTCTCGACGGCGGCCCGTTCCCTGTCACACGCGATCGGGGCCGCCGGACGGACCCTCGGATCGGCGTTCGAAGTCGTTACTACCGTGCCCACGAACCGACGTCCATGAGCACGCACGCCGTGACCTTCGCTCTCGTCGCGATGGTCGCCTGGGGCGTCTGGACCATCCTGGCCAACGAGGCGACCGGGTTCATCAGGCCGGAGCTGGCGATGATCCTCTCCTACGCCGCGAGCGTGATCGTCGCCATTGGCTACGTTCTCGTGCGCGGAGAACCGATCGCGCTCGATCGGACGGGGACGCTGCTGGCGCTCGCGGCGGGCGTTTTCGCCGGTATCGGCGCCGTGGCGTTCTACGTCGGCCTCTCGGCCGGCCGCGCCTCGATCGTCACGACCGTCTCCGCGCTGTACTTCGTCGTCGCGGTCGTCCTGGGAGTCCTGGTGCTCGGGGAGTCCCTGGCGCCGAAGGACGCGCTCGGGATCGCGTTCGCCGTCGCGGCGGTCGTCCTGATCTCCCAGTGAGTCGGCGGCGAGCGACGCGTTCGATTCCCGTCCTCGCGTGGGACGTTCGACCGGCCGAGGGTCAGAAGTCCGCCGGATCGACGACCTCGCCGGTGACCGGATCGACGCCCACGCGCTCGCACTGATCGGACAACGGACACGCCTCCGGCCCGTCGAGACACGCCGGCTTCCTGGCGCGACAGTACTCCCGACCGAACTGGATCATCGCCGTGTGCCCGAAGCCGCACTTCTCGGCCCGAATCTCGGCCTCCAGCGCCTCGCGGACGCCCTCGTGGTCGGCGTCGGGCGGCGCGATTCCCAGCCGCCGGGCGATCCGGTGGACGTGGGTATCGACGGGGAAGACGCCCGCCCGTCCGCCGGCGAACAGCAGGACGCAGTCGGCCGTCTTCGGCCCGACGCCCCGCACCGAGAGGAGCGTCTCGCGGACTTCGGCCGGTTCACCCCCTTTCACGAACTCGTCGAACGCCGCGGCGTCGCCGAACTCCTCGCGGACCCACTCGGCGGCGTCCTGGAGCATCCGGGACTTCTGGTTGTACAGCCCCGCCGAACTGATCGTCTCCGCGAGCGCCTCGCGATCGGCGACGGCGAGCGAGTCGGCGAGGTCGAGCTCGGCTCCGCCGTAGCGATCGATCAGCGCGTCGTGGGCGGGCTGGCTCGCCACGTCGCTGGTGTTCTGGCTCAGGATCGTCCGGACGAGACAGGTGAACGCGTCCCGGCCGCCGTAGGTCTTCCGCCAGTACAGCTCGCCGAGGCGGTCGACGACTCGCTCGGCCCGCGTGTCGGCCGTCGCCGGGTCGAACTCCGCCGCGACGCCGGCCCCGTCGGCGCCGCCGCTGATGTTGACCTCGGGTTCCGGATCCGACGCGGCGTCGGTCGGCTCGTCGCGCTCCTCGCTCATGCCCTCGCGTTACGAGCGAGCGACCAAAACGTGTCCGCCTGGACGCCGGCCGATCGCGACGCATCGCCCCGGGATCGATTCGCCGAGGATTCTGTGGTCGGCGTCGATCGAACCACGCATCAATCGCCGTCGCCGTCCGCGTCGTCCTCCTCGTCGGCGTCGGTCTCCTCTCCCTCGTCGTCCGCGTCGTCCACCACGTCGCTCTCGTCCTCCTCGACGTCTTGTCCGTTGCCGGTTCCCTCCTCCATGTCCGGATCGTCGTCCCCCTCGCCGTCCTCCGGTCCGCCGCAGCCGGCGAGCAGTACGGTCGCCGCGGCGGCGCTCGTGAGACCCGCGAACCGTCGTCTGGTGAGCCGATCGTTCGAGTTCACGATCGGGGGTTCGGACCCGCGGCGGATAACCCGACGCCCGTCACTCGCGGGGATCGCGGGCGGCGAAACGGTCGGATTCGCCGTCCCCGTCGGCGGCGTCTTTCCACTCGCCGATTCCGGAGGGGTCGAGGTGGACGTGGGCGTCGCCAACGGGTTCGAGCGCCCGGGTTCCGCGGACGAGTTCGGTTTCGATCTCGTGGGCTTCGCGAAGGGTGAGGTCGCCGTCGACTTCGACGTGGGCCTCGACCTCGAGGACGGTTCCGTCGTAGTAGACGATGAGGTCGTGGACGCCCTCGACCGCCGGGTGGGCGAGCAGCGTCGCGCGGACGCGTTCGCGGTGATCCTCGGGGGCGGCCGTGCCGACGAGGTAGGAGACGTTCTCGCGACCGATGGAGACCCCCTGGTAGACGACCAGGAGGCTGACGAGTCCGCCGGCGATCGGGTCCAGTAGCGGGTAGCCGAGCATGAGCCCGACGATGCCGACGAGCGCGGCGAAGGAGGTGTAGAGGTCGTTGAGGCAGTCGGTCGCCAGCGCGGCGAGTGCCGTCGAATCCAGGTCGGCGTTCACCCGCTCCGTGTAGCGGTAGACGAGGTACATGTCCGCCATCGCGAACGCGAGCGCGCCGAGCAGGACGTAGCTGAAGGTCCCCTCCTCCCCGCGGACGATTCCCCGCGCGGATTCGTACAGCAGGCTCAGTCCGAGGACGGCGATCACGGCGCCGACGAAGAGCGCGGTCAGGGGTTCGATCCGGGCGTGGCCGTGCGGGTGGCTCGAGTCCGGATCGTCGAAGCGGGTGTCGCCCCAGACGAGGACCACGACGCTGGCGACGAGGTCGCCGATGGAGTGGGCGGCGTCCGCCAGCAGCGCGACGCTCCCGAAGGCGACTCCCGCGGCGCCCTCCACGACGATCTTCGCGGCGTTCCCGACGACGTTCGCCCAGGACGCCAGCGCGAAGCGACGTCGGTCCTCGGGCGCGGCCATGGCTGATTTAGAGCCAATCTAAACTTCAGTGTTCGCATTTGGCGGCCGATTCGCAGCGGCTCCTGGTGCGCTCGCCGGTTCCCGGCTCCGCGCGGACCGTGACCGTTACTCTCACGACATCTCGCTGAACGCGATCGTGGACTCTCACGACTCCTCGCTAACCGTGACCGTCGGCCTCACGGCTCCACGCGAAACGTGATCGTCGCCTCGGCCCCGCTCGCCAGTGCGGCCACGAGCTCGCGGTCGAATCCCTCGGCGGCGAACGCGGCATCGACGACGACCGTGCGATCGTCGACGTACTCGCTCGTCCGGCCCACGGCGCTTCGTTCGCTCTCGAAGGTCAGCTCGGGATCGCCGCGACCCGCGACCGTCTCCTCGAACCCGTCGGCCGCGACCGTCACCGTGATCGTCGCCGCCTCGTCCCGACAGGCCGACGCGAACGCCGGATCGAACTCCGCGGGCGCCCGATCGGCCTCGACGGCGAGGATGCAGTCGCCGGCCGGCGTGAGGTAGTCGTCCGTCGTCACCTCGAACGTGCTCGCGTGTTCGGCCGAGACGTTCTCGTGACCGCGAGCGCGAACGACTTCTTCCATACCGAGGGCCCGGGCCGCACCGGGAAAATGGGTTCGAAACCGATCCGGGACAGAGTCGCCGTATCACCGATCGGTCTGCCGGTTCCGGACCGGCCCACCGCGTCCCCGACCGGGTCCCGATGTCGACGCCGAGTCACGCCCAGCCCTCCGGACCGGCGTCGTGCAATCCCGGGCGGGTAGATCGCCCGACTGATCGCAGATACCGCTCAGAACGTGTGAAATTCAAGATTTTATGGCGTTTAGCACCCGAACAATTAAACCCCGAACCGTGATCCGAAAACGTATGGTGTACGACTCTGCTCGTCACGCGACGCGACGGGACGTCGTCAGGTACGGTGGAAGCGCCGCGATCGTGGTACTCGCCGCAGGGTGTCTGGGCGATGACGATGACGACGCCGCCGACGCCGACGACGACGCCGCGGACGACGAGCCCGCCGACGAGGACGCGGAGGGCGTCGTCGTCGGCACGGAGGCGGGGTTCCCGCCGTTCGAGATGATCGAGGACGGCGAGATCGTCGGGTTCGATATCGACCTGACCGAGGCGGTCCTCGAGGAGGCCGAGGGCTACGAACTCGAGGAGTTCCGCGACATGGAGTTCGGCTCGCTGATCCCGGCGCTACAGGACGGAAGCATCGACGTGATCGCCGCGGCGATGACGATCACCGAGGAGCGCGAGGAGGAGATCGACTTCTCCGACCCGTACTTCAGCGCCGATCAGTCGGTGCTCGTCGCGGAGGGCGCCGACTTCGAGCCCGAGTCGCTCGAGGACTTCGACGGGCAGGCCGTCGGTGCGCAGGTCGGAACCACCGGCGAAGGGGTCGTCGAGGAGGAGCTGATCGAGGAGGGACGCATCGACGACGGCGACTACTCGTCGTACGACAGCTACGTCCTGGCGGTGGAGGACCTCGAGCGCGGGATCGTCGACGCGATCGTCATCGACGAACCGGTCGGCGAAACGTTCGCGGACGATCGGGCGGTCGAGGTCGCGTTCGTTCACGAGACGGGCGAGGAGTTCGGTCTGGGGGTCCGCGAAGACGACGACGACCTCCGCGAAGCGATCAACGAGGGGCTAGAAGCGATCGAGGAGGACGGCACGTACGACGACCTCGTCGCGGAGTGGTTCGGCGAGCCGGAAGACGACGATGACGAGGAGGACGGCGACGAGGACGACGAAGCCGGCGACGACGAAGCCGACGACAACGGGAACGGGGACGACGGGGACGATCAGGAGGGGTGATCGACTTACGTGATCGCGGGTGCGTCGGCGCTCGGGCTAGCGCCAGTCGAGGGAGCGGTCTCGGTGGCGCAGGTCGCCGTCCTCGATACCGCGGCGGTCGAGCCCGTCGCCGTCGCGGACGCGACCGACTGGGAGTTCGTCCTTCGGAACCGGGAGTACCTGCTCCTGGGGGCGCTGATCACGGTCGCGCTGACGGCGACGAGCATCGTCCTCGGGTTCCTGCTCGGGTTCCCGGCGGGCGCGATCGAACTCTACGGCGGCAGATACTCCAGGGGGTTCGTTCGCAAAGCGGGCGTCGCGATCCGCGGGACGCCGATCCTCGTGATCATGGTCTTCACGTTTTTCGTGTTCCCCCTGGAGTGGTTGTTCGTCCTGCCGGTGAGCGAGCCGTTCCAGGCGGCGATGCTGGCCCTGGGCGTCCGGAGCGCCGCCTACCAGTCCCAGATCTTCCGCGGGGCGCTCCAGAGCATCGACGCCGGCCAGTTCGAAGCCGCCCGGTCGATCGGCCTCTCGAAGTGGGCGGCCATCCGCCACGTGCTGGTCCCCCAGGCGCTGCGTCGGAGCGTTCCCGGCTTCCAGAACGAGTTCACGATCGTGCTCAAGGACACGAGCATCGCCTTCGCGATCGGTCTCGGGGAGCTGCTCCGGCGCTCGAACGACCTGATGACCCAGCAGACCTCCGCCGCGCTGGAGCTGTTTCTCTTCGCCAGCCTGATATACTTCGTCCTGACCGTCTCGACGAACCGCACGCTGGATCTCGTCAACGACCGGTACGCCATTCCGGGTGAGGGCTAAGATGACCGGATCACACGCGGACGAGCGCGACGGTACCGCCACCGACGGACGTGCCGACGGCGAGGCGCTCCTCCGGATCGAGGACGTCTGGAAGTCGTACGGGGACGAGGCGGTCTTCCGGGGGATCGACCTCACGATCGACCGGGGCGACGTCGAAGTCCTGGTCGGTCCCTCGGGAAGCGGCAAGTCGACGCTGTTGCGCTGTATCAACCGACTGACGGAGATCGACCGCGGCGCGATCTACCTCGACGGTCTCGAGGTTACGTCTCCCGACGCCGATCCCGACGAGTTGCGCCAGCAGGTCGGGATGGTCTTTCAGGACATCAACCTCTTCGCACATCTCACCGCCCGCCAGAACGTCACGCTCGGACTGCGCCGCGTCCGGGGATTCGGCAAACGAGCGGCCCGCGAGCGCGCGGACGAGGAGCTCGCGAAGGTCGGACTCGGCGACCAGGCCGACTCGTATCCCGCACAGCTCTCGGGAGGACAGAAACAGCGCGTCGGGATCGCCCGGGCGCTCGCGATGGATCCGAAGCTCGTGCTCTTCGACGAGCCGACGAGCGCGCTCGACCCGGAACTGTCGAACAGCGTGCTCGCGGTGATGGAACGCCTCGTCGAGGAGGGGATGACGATGATCGTCGTCACTCACGAGATGCGCTTCGCCAGGTCGGCCGCCGACGGCGTCACGTTCCTCGAGGGGGGACGAGTCGTCGAGCGAGGGCCGCCCGACCGGATGTTCGAGGAACCGGAGCGAGCGCGCACCCGCGAGTTCCTCCAGACGCTCCATGGCTAGTCCGACGGACGTTCGACGGTTGCGAACGCCCGAGATCTCCGCGACGAAACTGCTCGTCGTCATGGCCGGCATCGCCTTCTGGGGGTGGCTGCTGGCCCAGTGGCTCAACGACTGGGTGCTCTCGCGGCTCGGAATCGGCCCCGGCGCCGGCGAACAGCCGGTCGAGCGCGAACCGGTCGACGCGACGGCCGACCGGATCGCCGCCGCAGCCGACGCCTACGGCCCGTTCGCCGGCGTCGTCGACTGGGTCGGCTCGGTCGTCGCCGCCGTCGCCGTGGCGGTCGACATCGCGCCCGCGCTCGCAGCCGGCGCGTGGTACACGATCGTCCTCACGGTCGCGAGCATCCTTCTCGGGCTGCTCATCGCCGTGCCGCTCGCCGTCGTCCGGGTTTACGGCGGCCCGCTCAGGTGGCTCGCGCTGGGCTACATCGAGCTCATTCGGGGGACGCCGCTGCTCGTCCAGCTCTTCGTCCTCTACTTCGGGCTGCCGCTGGCCGTCTGGCTCCACGGCGTCGAGACGATCGGGCAGGGGCCGATCCCGGATCAGGCGTTCATCATCGCGATCGTCGGGTTCACGATCAACAGTTCGGCCTACCAGGCCGAGTACATCAGGGGCGCCCTGGAGAGCGTGGACGCTGGCCAGCTCACGGCCGCCCGCTCGATCGGCCTCTCGACGTTCGAGGGGATCCGGTACGTCGTCCTCCCCCAGACGCTCCGGTACGCGATTCCGGCCTGGACCAACGAGCTGGTCTACCTGATCAAGTACTCCTCGCTGGCCGCGTTCATCACGGTCCCCGAACTCTACTTCCGGGCGTCGCGAATCGCCTCGCGGACGTTCGAGTACACGGCGATTTACGCCAGCCTGGCGGTCGTCTACATCGCGATCGTCCTGACGGCCGCGGCGATCATGAGCCGCGTCGAGACGCGAGTCGCGATTCCCGGGCTCGGCCAGGCGGAGGGTCGTCACCAGGGAAAGACGGAGACCGTGGAGTGAGTCGATTCGGAGAGGACGAGGTGTCGAGCGAGTCGGTCCGGAGAGGACGAGGTGTCGAGCCGTCCGTCCGAGCGCTGGGGCGGTGTCGAGCGATCGAGCGCCGGGAGAGACCGACGACCGCCGCCGATCAGACGAGGCTCGCGCCGTCGAACTCGCCGCGCTTGTACTCCAGGTCCATCAGGTCGAGGATGGTCGGCGCGATGTCGAGGAGGTCGGCGTCTCCGATCGAGGCGTCGGGATCGTCGACGTAGAGCGCGGCGTCGTCGAAGCTGTGCATGCCGTTGCGCGGTCCCGTGTCGAAGACCGCCTCGTCGCCGTTGAACCCGGATTTCAGGTCGAACCCGTCGTTCGGGATGGCGACCAGGTCGGGCGCGATCGCGTCGTGTTCGCCCCGGAACGCGGTCTCCTTCTCGACGACGCGATCGACGACCGGCCGGCCGTCCGGCCCCTCGAGATCGGAGAGCATCCCCGCGAGCTCGTCGCGGACGTCGTCGTACTCGTCTTCGGGGACCGAACCGCGCGGTTCTCGCCCCTCGAGGTTGATGTAGAATCGACCGGGGATGAACGAGTACGCGCGGGTTTCGTCGGCGATGTCGTCGAGCTCTTCGGGCTCGTCGGTCCGGAACTCCAGCCAGCCCTGCTCGCGGAGCCAGCGGTTGCAGTGGACCTCGTAGTCGAGGCTGGTGAACCCGTGATCGGAGGCGACGACCAAGGTCACGTCCTCGGGGAGCAGCCCCCGGATCCGGCCGACGTACTCGTCCACCGCCCGGTAGAACTCGAAGAACTCGTCTTCGTACTCGCCGCCGCGCTCGTAATCTTTGAACAGGAAGTGGTTCACCCGATCGGTCGTCATGAAGACGCCGAAGAAGAGGTCCCAGTCGTCCTCTTCGATGTACCGCTGGAACGCCTCGAAGCGGGCGTCGAGGGTGGCGTGAGCGTCCTCGATGAAGTCGGCCTTGTCCTCCTCGTGACCGAGCTTCGGATCGACGTCGATCCGGTAGTCGATCGACTGGAGGTAATCGCGGACGTCGTCCGGGTAGGCGGCCTTCTCGAGATCCGGCGAGAGGAATCCGGATACCATCCGCTGGACGTTGCGCTGGGGCGGGAACGTGACGGGGACGTTCATCACCGTCGCTCGCCGATTCGCCTCGGTGACGCGGTCCCAGAGGCGCGTCGCCTGCACGTCTCTGGCCATCGGCACGTACGTGTCGTAGGTTCCCGTCTCGCGGTCCTGGAAGCCGTAGACGCCCGTCGAGCCGGGGTTGACGCCGGTCGTGAGCGACGGCCAGCAGGCGCTCGACTCCGGCGGGACGATGCTCGAGATCTCCGCCGCGGATCCTTCCTCGGCGAGCGCGGCGAAATTCGGGAACTCCTCGCGATGCTCGTCGAGCAAACTGTACGGCACCCCGTCGACGCCGATGAAGGCGACCCGGGGATCGTCCTCACCCCGTAACCGGTCGAAGAGACCCATGGGGGGCCGTAGTCCGGACGCGTACAAGAAGGTTCGTCTCCGGACACTGTTTACGAGAATCGCCGACGCGGCGACGTCCGCGGACGTCGATCGGCCGCCGGTGGTCGGGGGCGGCGATCGGCTACCGGGGTATGGGGCGGCGATCGGCTACCGAGGTATGGGGCAGCGACTGGGAAGCGAGGCACGGCGCGGTGATCGACCGCCGGTGGTCGTGGGCGGTGATCGACCACGGCGTTCGAGGCCGTCGAGTGGCGTCGGTCGTGGGCGGTCCGGGAGCCCGGTTCCGGCTCGTGCCTTCCGGCGTCCCTCTCGCCGGCCGTGGTTCGTGGATCGAACCGTCGCGTCGAATCCGCGCAGTCGATCGTGGGACGGATTCGGCACGGGACGGATTCGACGCGGGTGGCGTTACTCGCGCGTCTCGCCGGTTTCGTCCGGATCGAAGTTCGCCGGCACGACGGTCGGATGCGCCATCCCGACGCCGCCGTCGTTCGGAGCCGACGCTCGCGTCCCCGTTTGAGCCGATCCTTCGTTGGCTGCCATACGAGAACATGTACGCTCCGACGGCCCAAAAGATTACTCATGCTCATAACGTATCGGTCCCGCCTCGCAGATAACTGGCGGGTATCCGGCCGCCGCGCCGACGGTCGCCCGTGATTCGGCTCGGCCGATCTCCGCCATCGATTCGGCTCGACCGATCTCCGCCATCGATTCGGCTCGGCTGGCCGGGTTGACTCGGCCGGGGGTCCCCGTCGCCGATCCCGGCAACGCCGGCCGACCCGAGGCGTCGCGAGTGACAACCGATATGAACGCTCGCCGTCTTCCGTCGATCGATGAGGCTGCTGACGGCCGATCGCGTCCCGGCGGCGACGGCGGCGCTGACGCTCGTCTCCCTGACGCTCGTCTTCGGAGCCGCCGGCGGATTCGTCCCGTCGTCCACCGTGCCGACCGCCCCCGAGGTCGTCCTGGGCGCGATCCCCACCGTGAACGTCGCCGTGAGCGCGCTCGCGATCGCGACGATCGCCCACGGTTGGCGGCAGATCCGACGTGGACGCGTCGACCGCCACCGCCGCGCGATGGTCGTCTCCGTCGCGCTCTTCGCGATATTCCTCGTTCTCTACCTCTACCGCCTCGTCGCCATCGGCGGGGCGACCGGCTTCGACGGCCCCGCGGCGATCCACCGCTACGTCTACCTCCCGCTGTTGACCGGCCACGTCGGTCTCGCCGTGGTCTGCATCCCGCTTTTGTACTACGCACTGCTCCTTGCGGGCGCCCACGGCGCGGGGAATCTCGCCGAGACGCACCACGCCCGGGTCGGGCGCATCGCGGCGCCGCTGTGGATCACCTCGTTCGCGCTCGGTATCCTGGTCTACCTGTTGCTCCACGTCGTCTACTGAGCGGGTGCACCCGGTCGAGAAGCCGACGACCGGCGCCGCGTCTCAGTCGTCCGCGGCCGCGGATTCCGGCCCGATGTCCGGTCGGTTCACGTCGCGGTCCGTCTCCTCGCCCTCGATGTCGTAGGGGTACTCGCCGGTGACGCAGCCGAGACAGAGGTCCCCTCGCTCGGCGGTGAGCGCCTCGGCGACGGCGTCCGTCGAGAGGTACGCCAGGCTGTCGGCGGCGATGACGTCGCGGATCTCCTCGACGCTCCTGTCGGCGGCGATCAGCTCCCCGCGGGTGGCCATGTCGATACCCATGTAGCAGGGAGCGACGATCGGCGGCGCACCGATGCGCATGTGGACTTCCGCGGCGCCGCAGTCTTTCAGCAGGTCGACGAGCTGGGTGGAGGTGGTACCGCGGACGATCGAGTCGTCGATCAGCGTGACGCTCTTGCCCTCGACCGTGGACTTGATCGGGTTGAGCTTCAGCCGGACCGCCCGCTCGCGTTCGTCCTGGGTCGGCATGATGAACGTGCGACCCACGTAGCGATTCTTCATCAGCCCCTCCGCGAACTCGGGGCCGCCGTCTTCGTCCTCGCGCGGTTCGCCCGTCGGCGTCGTTTCGGCCGCGGCCTCCGCGTAACCGCTCGCGAACGCGCGACCCGAGTCCGGCACCGGCATCACGACGTCCGACTCCACGCCGCTTTCCGCCCAGAGCTTGCGGCCGAGCTCGCGTCGGACCTCGTAGACGAGGTGTTCGTCGATCACGGAGTCCGGGCGCGCGAAGTAGACGTGCTCGAAGAAGCAGTGGGCGGTGCGATCGGGCTCGACGAGCTGGTAGGAGTCGAACCCGGAGCCGTCCGGTTCCAGCACGACGAGTTCGCCGGGCCTGACGTCGCGAACGAGCTCGCCGTCGAGCGTGTCGATCGCCGCCGACTCCGAGGCGATCACGTAGCCGTCGTCGACCGACCCGATGCACAGCGGCCGGTTGCCCCGCGGGTCTCGGACCCCGAGGACGGTGTCGTCGTGGGAGATCGTCAGCGAGTACGAGCCGTGGATGCGGTTCATGGTCCGCTTGACGGCCCGGACGAGGTCCGCCTCGAGCAGGTTCCGCGCGAGATCGTGCGCGATCACCTCGGTGTCGCCGTCGCTGGTGAACGCGTGGCCGAGTCCCGCGAGTTCGTCCCGGATCTCCTCGGCGTTCACCAGGTTCCCGTTGTGCGAGAGGCCGAGCGAGCCGCTCTTGAACGAGACCGAGAACGGCTGGGCGCAGCAGTCGTCGACGCTGCCGGCGGTCGGGTACCGAACGTGGCCGATGCCGGCGGAGCCGTTCAGCGCGTCGAGGTCGCCCTCGTCGAAGACGTCGCCGACGAGTCCCATCTCGACGTGACTGTGTTGCTGGAAGCCGTCGTGGGTGACGATCCCGGCCGACTCCTGGCCGCGATGCTGGAGCGCGTAGAGCGCGTAGTACAGCGGCCGCGCCGCGTCGCGCCCGTCGAGGGAGACGCCGACGACGCCGCACTTCTCCGTCATTCCCGTCCGGAGGGGTATCTCGCCCCGCCCGTCAGTCATGGAGGTCTCTTGCGCTCGGGACGATAAAAGTCTCCGTATTCGTCGTCGCCAACGGGCTCGCCGTTACGGTCGGAAACCGGCCGACGCGACGGACCCGCGGCGCTCCGAGATCGGACGGTATATCGAAGAGCGGAGAAGGAGAGCGGTCAGTTGTCGCCGGCCTTGCCCTCCCAGGCGTACTCGCGTCGCTTCGCGGATTTGCCGAAGCCGCACGCCGAGCACACCTTCTTCTTCACGTGGTAGGAGGCCTCGCCGCACCGTCGGCACTTGACGTGGATCGTCTTGTTCTTCTTTCCTTGGCTCGGGGTTCCTGCGCCAGTCATGGAGTGATCGAGACGACGTTATCGCCGCGTATAATCGTTGTGTCTTCGATCGGGGCCTCGTCGACGTCGACGCCCGCAGGGGCCGCGACGTCCTCGAGGACGAGGTTCATGTGCTGGTCGTATCCGGTGAGATCGCCGACGTACTCCTCCCCGCTCTTCAGCCGGACGGTCACGCGTTCGCCCAGCGACGCTTCGAGAACGTCCAATGGTCGTCCGCTCATACCGAAGTGGGCAGGGACCGACCACTTAACGATACCGGTCCCCGGGCCCTCGCCGACCCGAGACGGGCGCGCGAGCGTCCGATCGACCTCGCCCGGGCCCGGTCGATTTCGATCGCCGACGATCGTTTTTTCTGGCCGGCACAACGGCTAAGTCCCAGCCTGTTGACGGCCGAGACATGGATTCGAAAAAGTTCACGCTGTTCGAACTGCACATCGACGGCGAGACGCAGGTCGGTCCCGCCGCCCTCCCCGACGCGATACTCGGCGGTCGGCTCGCGACGGCGGGCGCGGCCGAGACGGCGACGAGCGAGCAGGACCAGGAAGCCGACGACGAGGAGGCCGGCGGGCGCGGGGCGATCGCGGTCGTCGTCGGGCTGATCGCCGTCGTCGCCATCGGACTGGCGGTCCGCAAGTTTCGGGGCGGCGAGGAGGAGGCGGCGGAACCGCTGGAGCCGGCGGACGAGCGAGACGTCGTCGTGAGCTGAACCCCTCGGCCGAACGCTTTTGGCCGACCTGCCCCTATCGCTCGACGTGAATCTCTATCGTAGCGCGCGGGCCGTCGCGGGCGCCTCCGGCGACGCGGCCGTCGACTGGGACGCCGCGGCGGAGGCGGCGAAGGCCGCGACGGAACCCGGATCGCTCGCGCTCGACCCGGGCGAGCGGGCGGGATACGCCGACGACGTTCGCGACGCCCGCCGTGAGGTCGGTCGGGTCGCCGACATCGAGTTCGAGCTGCCGGACACCGTCGAGGTGCAAAACCGCCACCACTGGATCGACGCGAACGTGGACACCTTCCGGCGGGTGATGGCGCCGATCGAACACCGCGCCGGTCCGTTCCCGGGGGTCGCCAGGACCGTCAACACGGGGACCATGACCGTGCTCCTCACCTTCCTCGGTCGGCACGTCCTCGGCCAGTACGATCCGCTGTTGCTCGCTGACGCCCCGACCGGGGACCACGCGCTGTACTTCGTTCGCCCGAACATTCGGCGCGTGGCCGGCGAACTCGAAACCGACTACGAGCGGTTCCGTCGGTGGATCGCGTTCCACGAGGTCACCCACGCCGCCGAGTTCGGGGCCGCGCCGTGGCTCTCTGGTCACCTGGAGCGTCACGTCGAGGCCGGCGTCGAGACCCTCTCTGCGGGCTCGTTCGACACCGAGGCGTTCCGCGAACTCGACGCGACGATGACCGTCGTCGAGGGCTACGCCGAGCTGTTGATGGACCACGCCTTCGACGAGGAGTACGCCGACCTCCGGCGCAAGCTCGACGAGCGACGCGGTGGAAAAACTCCGATCCAGCGGCTCCTCCGTCGGCTGCTCGGGCTGGGCCTCAAGCGCCGTCAGTACGAGCGCGGCAAACGCTTCTTCGAGACGGTGACGAGCGAACGCGACCTGGCGTTCGCCGGCCGCGTCTGGCGCGGACCCGAGGCCTTGCCGAGCGCCGAGGAACTCGACGAACCCCGACGCTGGATCCGCCGGATGGAGGCGACCGGTTGACCGGCCGATCGAGTGGATTCGGCGGGGCTTTCGCCGGCGCGTACCGGTGAGACGTTCTCAGCGGTCGTGCGGAACGCTGACGTGCATCGAGACGAACTGCCAGTCGTCGCGCGCCTCGAGCGTCCCGGTTCAGCGGGTGTCGAACCGGCGTCGCTCGCCGTCGGCGTCGGTCCAGGCCAGTTGGACCTCGTCGGCGAACACCGCGAAGGCGCCGCGCTCGTCGACGACGAGCCGCTCGCTCTCGACGCGCCACTCGTCGGTCGTCTCTCGCTGTTCGCGTAACCCGTCGACGATGACGTCCGCCCCGTAGAGCGACTCGTTCACGCCGAACTTGACGACGGCATCGTCGCCGAAATACGGGGCGAGCGGGCGTCCAGATCGCAGCGCGTCGTAGTAGTCTCGGACGACGGTTTCGACCGTCACGTGCGTCCGAACGGTCTGAATCGAGAAGAAACCCGTCCCCGAACTCGATCCGGGAGCAGCTCCGGGCGCGGAACCTCCTCCGGGAGCACCTCCGGCCCTCGAATCTTCTTCGGGAGGATCCTGACCGGCGTGAGCGGTTCGGGTGGACCCGCCCACTGGATCGTGGTGCGACGGGGTTCGATCGGTCGTCGGGCGTGCGGTCCTAAACGATTAGGTCATACTACTACGTAACCGTCCCGAGTACCAGCAACTGGCACCAGTAGTGGGGTGCCTGCCTCTGACATCGGGCGGAACGCGTGTTCCGCCTTTTTGGTACCTACGACGGCTACAGACTGGTACGTGAACCGTACGACGGCCACGGACCGTCACATGAACCCGCGATCGATCTCGTCGGCTTCGAGTAACGTTTCGAGCTCGGCGTCGATGAGCTCGTTCGCCTCTTCGAATCGATCGGAGAGCTCGTCGAGTTCGTCGGGGCGATCGTACTGGTCGTAGGCCATCGGACCGAACGCCGGGCTCTCGAGGGCGTCCATCACGTCGTCGAAGAACGCCTGGGGGGTCGTCGGTGCGTCTTTGTGGGTCTCGACGACCGTCTGGAGCCGGTCGGCGACCGACTCAGCCTGCTCGTCGTCCTCCGGCGGCCGCCTGACGGCGAACCGACCCCCCGACTCTCGACCGGGGAGGAAGGAACCGATCTCGTCGTCCAGACTGCGAGCCACCCGGCTGCCGTAGCCCTGCACCTCGAAGGGGTTCTTCGCGTAGGTCTTCAGGAGGTAGACGCCGGCACGGGGATGTGCGAGGTACATGTCTTCGCCGACGCCGCCCGCGCGGTCGCCCGCGACGGCGCGCCAGGCGTCCGGGTCCGCGTCCGTCTGACTCACGTCTTCGAGCAGGTCCTGCCACTCGCGAATCCGCATGGATCGAGATACCCACGCGACCGGAAAGAACGTACCGGTCGATCGGCCGGCGGGCGCGTCGGCCGAAAAGGCTACCGGTCCGGGCCCGACAGCCAGGGACGATCCAAACGATGTCGACCGTCCCCGTCGAGACGTGCCGCGACCTGCTTCTCGACTCGCCGGTCGAGACGCTCGTGGTGTCGGTGGTGCCGGTCGCGGTCGCGGTCGTGCTCCTCGTCAACGCGATCCGGTTCGGTCGGGCGCTCGTTCCGTCGATCGGGTTCGCGACCGCGCTGGTGGCGTTCGCCGTCGCGGCCACCGGTCACCGCGCCGCGACGACCCGGCGGCGACTCCTCGAGCGGTCCCTCCGGCCGCCGTGACCGGCGGCTCAGGCGGAGCCGGCCCCCGCGTCGCCCTCCGTCGTGACCGCTCGAGTGTCCCTGGCTTCGTAGGTGTTGTAGCCGGCGAGGGCGGCGATCAGGAGTCCGCTGACCAGCGTGCTCCAGAACGCGCCGGTCACCATGCCGAGCGCGGCCGCGGCGACGATCAGCCAGAGGCCGAGCAGGGTCGCGAGTCCGGCGGCGCCGGGCGAGAGCGGGACGTCGTTGTACTGCCGGTAGACGTTGTACCCGGCGACGACGAGGACCGTCGCTCCGACCACCGCGTTGTTCCACAGCGTCGCGCCGCCCTCGCCGTAGACGAACGGGGAGAGGGCAACCCAGGCGCCGATCACGGCGACGATCCCGCTCACGAAGGCCGCGGTCCGTCGGCGCTCCCCGTTCGCGATCTGGTCGGGTTCGTCCCGGGGGTCGCGATCCGGGCCCGGTCCGTCGGAACTGCGCGCCGCGAAGTTCGTATCGCGCATGCGGGTCGGGACCACCGGTCCGCTCAAAAGCGACGATGACCGTTACACTCGGACGGACTCCGACGTTACCGGAGTAAGCGCGCCTTACGCGCGCGGATTCGGTAACCGTTTTACGCGCACGGATCCGGTACCCGTTTCGGGCGGGCGTGCCCCATCGCGACTCGGCGAGCGCAACAGCGGTTATTGCCGCCGGCGGAAACTTCTGGCTCGGTGACGACCAATAGTTTACTAAAATACGTGTAAATATGCCGGGAACCACGGACCTTTTTCGGTGGGTGTCGTAGTTCGGTGGTATGCGACTGCACAACAGGGGCGTCCGGCAGGACGTCAGAGAGCTGGGCGCGCTGCTCGGGGACGTCCTGGAGGACCAGACCTCCCGTCGGGCGTTCGAAACCGTCGAATCCTGCCGGACGACGGCCATCGCCCACCGTGAGGGCGAGCTCGACTCGCGCCGCGAGCTCTGGCACGAGCTCGAGGGTCTCTCACCTCACCGCAAAAGAATCGTCGCTCGGGCGTTCACCACGTACTTCGAGCTCATCAACCTGGCCGAAGAACGCGAACGCGTCCGGGCGATCCGGGCCGGGTCGGCGAACGGAACGCTCGAGGACAGCCTCGCCGCGGCCGCGGAGTCGCTCTCGGAGACCGACCCGGAGACGGTGCGAGCGATTCTGGACGACGTGCTCGTCGAGCCCACGTTCACCGCACACCCCACGGAGGCACGTCGGAAGACGGTGAAAGCCAAGCTCCGAACCGTGGCGACCCACCTGGAGGCCCTCGACGAGCGGTTGTTGACCGACCGGGAGTCCGACGCGATCTGGCGGGCGCTGGAATCGGAGGTCACGAGCCTGTGGCAGACGCCCCAGGTCCGCAACCGACAGCCGGAACCCGCGGACGAGGCCCGAAACGTCCAGTGGTACCTCGAGAACACGCTCTTCGACGTCGTCGGCGGCGTCTACGGCGAACTGGAGCGGACGCTCTCGGCGGCGGTCGACGAGAACCTCGACCTGCCGTCGCTCTTCGAGTTTCGCTCCTGGGCCGGGAGCGACCGCGACGGGAACCCGTACGTGACGCCGGACGTCACCGCGGAGACGCTGGAGCGCCAGCGCTCGGTCGCGCTCGAGCGGTATCGCGAGGAGCTCAAGCGCCTCTCGGGCGTGTGCAGCCAGGACGGTAGCCGGGTCTCCGTGGGCGAGGAGTTCGAGGTCAGCCTGGCGGCCGACCGCGAGCGCCTGCCGGGCGTCGCGACGACGGCCGCCGACCGGTATCCCGGCGAACCCTACCGACAGAAACTCAAGCTGATGCGCGAGCGCGTCGCTCGCGTGGGCGACGTCAGGCCGGGCGGTTACGAGGACGCCGACGAACTCCTCGAGGACCTCGAGCTGATCGCTCGGAGTCTCCGCGAGAACGGCGCGGAGTCGGTCGTTCGGGCCCACGTCGATCCGATCCGTCGTCAGGTGGCGACGTTCGGGTTCTCGCTGGCCAGCCTCGACCTGCGCGATCACCGCCAGCGTCACACCGACGCGATCGCCGCCGCCCTCGAGCGCGAGGGGATCGACTACCGGTCGCGCTCCGAGGACGAGCGCGTCGAATTCCTGACGACGGCGATCCTCCAGGACGAGCACGTCATCGACCTCTCGGACGCGGACGGTCTCGCGGACCGGGACGCGCGCGTCCTCACCCTCTTCGACCGGCTGGCGGACTGGCAGGCCGAATACGGGCCCGACGCCATCGACACGTACTGCATCTCGATGACGGAAGAACCCAGCCACGTCCTCGAGGTGCTGTTTCTCGCCGAACAGGCGGGGATCGTCTCGCTACCCGAACACAGCGGCCTCGACGTCGTGCCGCTGCTCGAAACGGAGTACGCGCTCTCCGGCGCGCGCCGCATCATGGGGACCCTGTTCGAAAACGAAGCCTACGCACGGGCGCTCGACGCGCGGGGACGGACCCAGGAGATCATGCTCGGGTACTCCGACTCGAACAAGGAAAACGGTTTCCTGGCGGCCAACTGGTCGCTGTACACGAACCAGCGTCGACTCGGCCAGATCTGTGACGATCACGACGTCACGATGCGACTGTTTCACGGTCGCGGCGGATCGATCTCTCGCGGCGGCGGGCCGATGAACGAGGCGCTACTGGCGCTGCCGAACTCGACGGTGTCCGGCCAGGTGAAGTTCACCGAGCAGGGCGAGGCGATCGCGGAGAAGTACGGCAATCCCCGCATCGCGGAACGGAACCTCGAACAGATGCTGAACGCCCAGTTGCGGGCCCGAAAGCAGGCCATCGAGCAGCCGAGGGAGGACGTCCCCGACGAGTGGATCGAGGCGATGGAGACCATGGCCGAGGCGGCCCGCGCCGAGTACCGGGATCTCCTCGAGAGCGACGGGTTCGTCCGGTACTTCGAGGAGGCGACCCCGATCACCGTCATCGAGGACCTCGACCTCGGCTCGCGGCCGGCTTCCCGGTCGGGCGAGCGAACCGTCGAGGATCTCCGGGCGATCCCCTGGGTGTTCAGCTGGACGCAGTCGCGGTGCATCCTGCCCGGCTGGTACGCGCTGGCGTCGGGGATCGATGCGTATCTGGACGGCGACGCGGACGGTTCGAGCGGCGACGGCGAGGAGCCGCGAGACGGCGGTTCCGTAGAGACGCTCAGGGAGATGCACGACGAGTGGCCGTTCTTCCGAACCGTGCTCGACAACGCCGCGCTGTCGCTCGCCCGCAGCGACCTCGAGATCGCCTCGGAGTACGCGGACCTGGCCGACGACGAGCGCCGCGAGCGCTTTTTTACGCGGATCGAGGCGGAATACGATCGCTCGGTCGAGCTCGTCACCACCATCGCCGAGCGCGAGGACCTGCACACGCGCGAATGGATGGCCGAGCACCTGGACCGGCGAAACCCCTACGTCGATCCGCTCAACCTGTTACAGACGGACCTCCTCGGTCGCACCCACCGGACGGACGTCGAGGAACGGACCCTGCGCCTCACCGTCAAGGGGATCGCGGCGGGGATGAAGAACACGGGATAGCGACGACGGCGAGACCGGGGCCCACGTCACTCGACGGTGGGGACGGGTTCCGAATCGAGCACCGACTCGATCACCCGGGACTTGGCGACGTCGTTGACGGTCGCGTCCGGCGTGAGCACCAGCCGGTGGGCCATCACCGGCTGGGCGACGCGCTTGATGTCGTCGGGCGTGACGAAGTCGCGGCCGGTGAGCGTCGCGTACGCGCGAGATGCCTCGAACAGCCGCTGGGTGCCCCGCGGTGAGACCCCGACCTCGACGCGGCCGTCGACGCGCGTCTCGCGAGCGAGCGCCGCGATGTACTCGACGAGGTCGTCGTCGACGCGAACGGTCTCCGGGACGCCTCGGAGCGCCTCCACGTGGCCCGTTTCGAACACGCGTTCGACGGACGGACTCAGCGCCTCCCGGCTCGCCCGCCGCTGGAGGAGCTCGACCTCGCCGGCCTCGTCGGGGTAGCCCATCGACGTCTTGACGAGGAACCGGTCGACCTGGGCCTCGGGAAGCGGGAAGGTCCCCTCCTGCTCAACGGGGTTCTGGGTCGCGATCACGAAGAACGGCTGGGGCAGCTCCCGGGTCTCCCCGGCCACCGTCACCTGTCCTTCCTCCATGGCCTCCAGCAGCGCGGCCTGGGTCTTCGGCGGGGCGCGGTTGATCTCGTCGGCCAGCACGACGTTCGCGAAGATGGGACCCTCGGTGAACTCGAACGTCTGGTCGCGCTCGTTGTAGATGTGCGTCCCGGTGACGTCCGAGGGAAGCAAGTCCGGCGTGAACTGGATCCGCGAGAACGACAGTCCCAGCGCGTCGGCGAAGCTCCGCGCCGTGAGCGTCTTGCCCGTCCCGGGTACGTCCTCGAGGAGCACGTGCCCCCGTCCGACGACCCCCACGAGGACGTCCTCGAAGAATCGCCGCTCGGAGATGACCGCCTCGCCGATCGTCTCGAGGACGGCCTCACACTCCTCGTGTGCCTGATTGACGTCCATGTCGGCTCGTCGAAGCGTTCCGGGATATTCCTTCCGGTCCGCGGCGCCGAACGAATCGTCGCGTCACACGGTGTCACGGACCGACCGAACCGAAACCGATAAAATCGGCGCCCGGGTAGGTGACGACGAGCCGAGATAGCCTAGCCCGGCCAAGGCGGCAGATTCGAAATCTGCTGTCCTCACGGACACGGGAGTTCAAATCTCCCTCTCGGCGTTTTCAGCGGCACAACACCGGCGAGGGACGCGTCGCGTCGCGAGCCACTCGTGCCGCTGAAAACCTGTATAGGGAGATGTGATGTAGACGAGTCGCAGCCCGGAACGCCGAGCGAAGCGAGGCGCACGCCCGGATCGTCTCGGCGTAGTTCATATCTCCCTCTCGGCGCTTCTCCGCGAACCACTCGGCGAGGGACGCGTCGCGTCGCGAGTCACGCGTGAGCGGAGAGCGGCTGACCGGCCGACGCCCGACCAACTCGCAATACCCGACGGTGCGCCCGTCGAACGATCGTCGCGATCCGGCAACCGTGAAGTCGTTGTCAGAACCGTATCAGGGGCTGACGTCCGGGAGTAACGATAATAATCACAACAACCACTCTCCGGGCACACGGATGGGAGCCAGCAACGAGCCGACCCACGTCACGGCCGTCTGTACGCGCTGCGGTGCCGTGTACGCGGCTCGCCGCTGGCCGAACGGGGCGATCCGGCGGAAAGGTGGAGCCAGCGACTGTCGGTGCGGATGTCCGAACTTCGTCGACCTGACGCGCGCCACCGACCAGTAATCGGTCAGGAACCAACGATACTCTGTCCGTGGGCGAACTCGACGTGACGGATCCCGAAACCGACTCGCTTTCACGTTCCCGGTGAAATCGTCGCCCATGGATTCCAGCAAACGAGTCGTCGTCGCCGCCATCTGGATCGCCGTGGCGGCGCTGATCGCCGTCACGATCGACCCCGGTGCGATCGCGACGACGGCGGGCATCTTGCGGCTGTTCGTCGTCGGCCTCGCGCTGTTCCTGGCCGGGGTCTACCTGTTCGACCCGTGGGGCGTCGCGAGTCGGGGCCCGTTCGAACGGCCAGAGGAGTAGCGCGGGACCGTCGATCGGCCGGGGATCAGTCGGCCGCCGGCAGCTCGAGGTCCGGTTCGTCGGTCAGGA
The DNA here is from genome assembly GCA_007119345.1 of Halovivax sp. Lineage (GTDB taxonomy): Archaea > Halobacteriota > Halobacteria > Halobacteriales > Natrialbaceae > Halovivax. Next base: position 2,350 of record SKPV01000122.1, on the reverse strand, counting down.
GCCGGTCGATGGCGTCGACCACCGCGGCGACGCTGGCCCGGGTGATGTCGGCGTCGCTCCGGACGACCGTGACGGCGCGGTCGTTCCGCCGCATCTCCACCTCGACGGTGACGAGGGCGTCGGTGCCGCCGGTGGCGGCGTCGACGCGGTAGGATTCGAGCTCGGCGTCGGCGACGGGCCCGAGCGCCTGCCGGACGGCGGCGACGGCGGCGTCGACGGGTCCGGAACCGGTACCGCTGGCCACCCGCTCCTCGCCGGCCACGTCGAGGCGAACGCTGGCCGCGGGGACGGGGCCTCCGCTCGTAGCGGTGAGATCGAGGAGCGAGACGGTTCGGTCCCGGTCGTCGCCGGTGACCTCGGCGGCGATGGCCAGGAGGTCAGCGTCGGTGACGCGCCGGCCGCGGTCGCCCAGGGACGTGACCCGCTCTGCGATCTCGGCGACGTCGCCCTCGGTCGCCTCGACGTCGTGTTCCGCCAGGGCCGCGCCGACGCCGGCGCGTCCCGCGTGCTTGCCCAGCGCGAGTCGACGCTCGCGGCCGACGGTTTCGGGGGCGTAGGGTTCGTACATCCGGTCGTCCTTCAGCGTGCCGTCGGTGTGGATGCCGCTCTCGTGGGTGAACGCGTTCTCGCCCACGACCGCCTTGTTCGGCGGGAGCGAGATTCCAGTCGTGCGGGAGACGAGCTGTGCCAGTTCGTACAGCGCCGAGAGCTCGACGGTCTCGACGCCGTAGACGTGCGAGAGCGCGATCGCGACCTCTTCGAGGGCGACGTTGCCCGCGCGCTCGCCGATCCCGTTGACGGTGCAGTGGACGAGGTCTGCGCCGGCGGAGACGGCGGCGAGGGCGTTCGTCACCCCGAGGCCGAGGTCGTCGTGGGTGTGAGCGCTGACGGGTCCCCGTTCGGCGAGCCGCGAGACGGCCGCGGCAGTGCGCTCCGGGCCGGCGTGACCGACCGTGTCGGCGTAGCAAAAGCGGTCCGCACCGGCCCGGAGCGCGCGCTCGGCCAGCGCCTCGAGGTACGCGAGTTCGGCGCGGGAACCGTCCTCGCCGATCACTTCGACCCAGAGGCCGTGGTCCGCGGCGTACGCGACGAGTTCGCCGGTCCGATCGAGGTTCGCTTCCCGGGAGGTGCCGACCTTGCCCTCCAGGTGTCGGTCGCTCGCGGGGACGACCAGGTGGACGCCGTCGACGTCGCACTCGAGCGCGAGGTCGATATCGTCGCGAAGGCCGCGACAGAAACTCGTCACACGTGCGTCGAGCGCGAGGCCAGCGACGCGGGAGATGCCTGCGCGCTCGCCCGCACCCGTGCAGGCGCTGCCGGCTTCGACGACGTCGACGCCGGCGCGGTCGAGCGAGCGCGCGATCGCGGCCTTCTCGTCGGGCGACAGCGAAACGCCAGGCGATTGCTCTCCGTCGCGCAGGGTCGTATCGAGCAGCCGAACGCCGTTCGAAGCCTCGAGCTGGCCGGCGTCGTCGTGCGTGAGCGCGGAAGAATCAATCGAAGCGTCGAATTTCTCGGCCAGCCGCCGTGAGGCGACTTCCTCTATCCCCGTCGGCGTGAGTGGTATCTCGTGCCATGTGTACTGCGTACATCTGCCGGAGCGGCTTAACCCCGTCGGTCGGACCGCTTCTTGCGACGGCAGTCGTCGAAGCCGACACAAAGAGCCAACTTCCGTCGGGTGGAACCCGTCAGTATGGACGCGCTCAGGCGGTCCTTGCGCGACGCGCCCGTCGTTCGACGGGACGAGTACTCGTACTTCGTCCACGGGGTGACCGACGGCGTGCCGCCGCTCGAGCCGGCGATCCTCCGGGAAGTCGCCGACGGGATCAGGGAATCGGTCGACCTCGAGGGCGTGGAGAAGATCGTCGCCCCGGAAGCGATGGGCATCCACCACGGGACCGCGCTCTCGCTCGCGACCGGCCTGCCGCTCGTCGTCGTCCGCAAGCGCTCGTACGGGTTCGACGGGGAGATCGCGCTCCACCAGGAGACCGCCTACGGCGAGAGCGAGCTCTACCTGAACGGCGTCGAGCCGGGCGATCGGGTGCTGCTCGTCGACGACGTCCTCTCTTCGGGCGGGACGATCCGGGCCGTCGCGGCCGGGATCGAGGAGGCCGGCGCGGCACTCGTCGACGTCGTCGTCGTCCTCGAACGCGTCGACGCCGACCACGGGGAGCTCCCCCGCGAGGTGACGGCGCTGCTCGACGTCCGCGTCGAGGACGGACGGGTCACGATCGTCGACTGAAGCCAGCGGCATCTGGTCGCGGAATTCGCTCTCTCGTCGCGCGTCCGGGTTCCCAAAGCGCACTCGAACTCTCCTCTCGTGGGCCCAAAGCACGCCCGAATTCCCTCT
>SKPV01000005.1 GCA_007119345.1 Halovivax sp. | reverse complement strand
CACCTGATGCTGGTCGCGGACATCATGACCAACGAGGGGACGATCGAGTCGATCGGCCGCCACGGCATCTCCGGCTCGAAGCAGTCCGTCCTGGCGCGAGCGGCGTTCGAGGTCACCGTCAACCACCTGCTCAACGCCGCCATCCACGGCGAGGTCGACGACCTGAACGGCGTCACCGAGAACGTCATCGTCGGCAAGCCGATCAAGCTCGGCACCGGCGACGTCGACCTCCGGATGGGGTCGACGACCGACCGCGAGAGCCAGGCCGACTGATGGACGTCACCCTCGACGACGAGGCGCTTCGCAACCTCGTCCTGTTCGAGGACGTCACCGGCGCCTCCGGTCGGGACTGCGTGCGCGCGGACGGGCGGCTGGTCGTCGTGGTCGCCCGCGGCGAGATGGCCGAGGCGATCGGCCCCGGCGGCGAGCACGTGCGGCGTTACGAGGAGCGCGTCGGCGACCCGGTTCGACTCGTCGAGGCCGCCGAGGAACCCGAGGATTTCGTCGCCAACGCCCTCGCCCCGGCGGCGGTCTACAACGTCACGATCAGCGAGAACGACGACACCGTCGCCTACGTCGAGGTCGCCGACGAGGACCGCGGCGTCGCGATCGGGAAAGAGGGCCGGACGATCGAGACGGCGCGGACGCTCGCGGCGCGACACTTCGGGATCGACGACGTGCAGTTGACGTAGGGGACGCGATCCGGCAGCGACCGAATTTTCGAACCGGACGGTCGCATTCGCCCGAATCTATACGTGACCGTCCGGCGAATCCGGTGGTATGCCCGACGACGGATCGTCCTACGGCCGCGAACGCTTGATCGAGGTCTACACCCAGGGGATGCTGGCCGGGCAGCCGCCGTCGCTATCGCCGCGGTTCGAGGAGCTGGAGGCCGCCGCCCGCGAGGCGCTGGATCCGGAGGCCTACGCCTACGTCGCGGGGAGCGCGGGCGCCGAGCGCACGGAACGAACCAACCGGACGGCGTTCTCGCGGTGGCGGATCGTGCCCCGGATGCTCCGCGACGTCGCCGAGCGCGACCTCTCGGTGGAACTCTTCGGGACCGAGTACCCGGCGCCGGTCGCGCTGGCGCCGATCGGCGTCCAGTCGATCCTCCACGAGGAGGGCGAGCTGGCGTCGGGGCGCGCGGCGGCCGACCTCGGGCTGCCGTTCGTCGCGAGCACGGCGGCCAGCGAACCGATGGAGGCGGTCGCCGAGGGGATCGGCGACGCGCCGGCCTGGTTCCAGCTCTACTGGAGCTCGAACCGGGACCTGACCGCGAGCTTCGTCGAGCGCGCCGAGGCGGCGGGCTACGAGGCGCTGGTCGTCACCGTCGACACCCCCATCATCAGCTGGCGAGAGCGCGACATCGAGCAGGCCTACCTCCCGTTTCTGGATGGTGAGGGGATAGGTAACTACGTCTCCGACCCGGTCTTCCGGGAGCTGCTCGGTCAGGATCCCGAAGAGAACCAGGATGCGGCCGTCATGCAGTTCGTCGACGTCTTCGGCGACGCCTCGCTCACCTGGAACGACCTGTCGTGGCTCGCCGGGCGCACCGAGTTGCCGATCGTCGTGAAGGGGATCGTCCACCCGGAGGACGCCGAGCTGGCCCTCGAGTCGGGTGCCGATAGCGTGATCGTCTCCAACCACGGCGGCCGGCAGATCGACAACGCGTTGCCCGCGATCGAGGCGCTGCCGGCCGTCGTGGACCACCTCGAGGCGGCGGGCTACGGCGACGCGCCCGTGCTCTTCGACAGCGGGATCCGGCGGGGGGCGGACGCGGTGATCGCGCTCGCGCTGGGCGCCGAGATGGTGTTTCTCGGCCGTCCCTACGCCTACGGACTCGCGATCGACGGCGTCGACGGGGTGCGGGAGGTCTGCCGGAACTTCCTCGCCGACCTGGACCTGACGATGGGGCTATCGGGACGGGCGTCGGTCGACGAGCTCGATCGATCGATGCTCGCGCGCGAGGGCGAGCCGCCGTTCGAGGGCTGACGGGGGCGCCGAACGACCGTTCGAGGTCTGGTGGGGACGCCGGGCGCCGCGGTTTTCGATCGGCCCCGGACGCTCGCACGCGACGAGCGTCCGCCTCGACCGACGAAACGCCACGAGATCGCTTCGCGAACCCCCGTCGACCGCTCTCGCGGCGTCGCTGCGGCCCGAAACGGGGTGCTTAAGTGGGTCCGTCGGATAGCCACGGGTACTATGGCAAACGGCAAGTACGCCGCGCGGAAGCTGAAGAAGGACCGCCAGAATCAGCGGTGGTCCGACTCGGATTACGCGCGACGCGCTCGGGGGCTGCGAGAGAAGTCGGACCCGCTCGAGGGTGCGCCCCAGGCCCGCGGCATCGTGCTGGAGAAGATCGGCATCGAGGCGAAACAGCCCAACTCGGCCATTCGAAAGTGCGTCCGGGTCCAGCTCATCAAGAACGGCAAGCAGGTCTCGGCGTTCTGTCCGGGGGACGGCGCGATCTCGTTCATCGACGAGCACGACGAGGTCACGATCGCCGGCATCGGCGGCGCGAAGGGTCGCGCGATGGGCGACATCTCGGGGGTCAACTACAAGGTCGAGAAGGTAAACGGCGTCTCGCTGCTCGAACTCGTCCGCGGGAACGCGGAGAAACCGGTGCGATAACATGAGCGCAGACGAAGACCAACCCGACCCCGACGCACCGGCCGGCGGCGACGACTCGGACCTCACCGCGAAGCTCTTCGGCAAGTGGGACGTCTCCGAGATCCAGTACAACGACCCCTCGACGGAGCGATACCTCTCGGTCACGCCCGTCGCCCACACCGCGGGTCGCCACGCCTCGAAGCAGTTCCAGAAGTCCGAGATCTCCGTCGTCGAGCGCTTCATCAACCGTCTGATGCAGACCGAGGAGAACACGGGCAAGAAACAGCAGACGCTCAACCTCGTCCGCGACGGATTCGACATCATCCACGAGCGCACCGACGAGAACCCCGTCCAGGTGCTCGTGACCGCCGTCGAGAACTCGGCGCCCCGCGAGGAGACCGTCCGCCTGAAGTACGGCGGCATCTCGGTCCCGAAGGCCGTCGACGTGGCCCCCCAGCGCCGCGTCGACCAGGCGCTGAAGTTCCTCGCCGAGGGCGTCAAAAACAGCTCGTTCAAGTCGACGACGTCGGCCGAGGAGGCCATCGCCAGTCAGCTGATCGGCGCCGCCAACGGCGACGTCGGCACCTACGCCGTCGGCCAGAAAGAGGAGAAAGAGCGCGTCGCGGCCGCCGCGCGGTAACGCCGTCTCGATTCTTCGGTCCGTGGGCGGTCGCCGTCGTTCGTCGATCGCCCGGTCGGACGATGGGCCCGTCCGAACGCTCCGAGTCACGGTTGGCGGGCGATCGCCGTCGAGCCCCGTCTCCGGTCGTTCCCGCCGCCCGCGAAACCGGCGTTCAATCCGCCGCCTGGCCCGACTCGACGACGTACTCGCGGGTGCCGTCCACGAGGGCCCGCCGGTACTCGCTCTCGGTCGGATCGGTCCCCAGCTCCCTGAAGAGGGCGGTGAATCGGCCGATCGAGACGGACGGCGCGTCGTCAGCGGCCGCGTGTGCGAGGTCGTACAGTCGGTGGTCGTCGTCGATCAGGTCGTGGCGCTCGGCCAGCGCGACCGCGAACGCGGCGTTGACGGCGGTGATCTCGGGGTCGGCGCCAGTCGAGATCCGCCGGAGACCGGGTCGGGGCGGCGCGGGCCGGTCGGCCACCGCGCTCGCCAGGCTCGACTCGAGAAACGAGAGCAGCTTCTCGCCCGGTCCCACCGAGAGCGTGATGTCGTCGGCGTAGATGTCCTTCATGTGGTTGGCGATCTGGTAGCAGTGGGCGAGTTTTCGGCGCTCGACGCTCCGACCGGCGAGCGCGAGGTAGAGGACCTCCTCGGTGGACTGGACGTGGGAGGGGTGGGACTCCTCGTGGCGGGCCATGTGCGCGAACTCGTGGAGGGCGAGTTCGCGGGCCATCGCCGACGAGGCGGCCTGCCGGGAGATGTTCAGTACGTGGCGGTCGTCGTAGTGGCCCGCCCAGGTCCGCTCGTCGGGATCGTCCCGGAGGCGGACCTCGACGGGCAGCGAGAGGTCGCGCTCGGTTTCGAAGAGGTCGCGGGCGCCCAGAAACGGCGCGGTCGGGCCCGGGCCCTGCACGCGGAGGTTCATGCGTACGATTACCAGGGAACGTGACCGTAATAGCGTTGTGCCCGCTCTCACGTGGGTCGGTCGGGCCGTCGGTCCGCTGGCGGGTCGACCGGCTCGTTCACCGGGCGGCGACCGGACGCGGCCGCGAGACGCCGTCGAACCTTTCAGGCACGACGAGCTTCGCGGGCGCTGAAACCCTACAGCGGCCGCGAAACAGCACCCTTTTGACCCCGCTACCGGTACGGAGGTGTATATGGGCCGACGCAAGAAGATCGTACAGGAGTGCGAACGGCTGATGGACAACCCGGAGAACATCCGGAACATCGCCATCGCCGCGCACGTCGACCACGGCAAGACGACGCTCTCCGACAACCTGCTCGCGGGCGCCGGCATGATCTCGGAGGAGACCGCCGGCGAGCAGCTCGCGATGGACACGGAAGAAGACGAGCAAGAGCGCGGGATCACCATCGACGCGGCGAACGTCTCGATGACCCACGAGTACGAGGGGACGAACCACCTCATCAACCTCATCGACACGCCGGGCCACGTCGACTTCGGCGGTGACGTCACCCGGGCGATGCGCGCCGTCGACGGCGCGCTGGTGGTCGTCGACGCCGTCGAGGGCGCGATGCCCCAGACCGAGACGGTGCTTCGCCAGGCGCTGCGCGAGGGCGTCAAGCCGGCGCTGTTCATCAACAAGGTCGACCGCCTCATCTCGGAGCTCCAGGAGGGTCCCCAGGAGATGCAACAGCGGCTCATGGGCGTCATCCGCGACGTCAACGAGCTCATCCGCGGGATGACCGAGGAGATGGACGACGTCGACGACTGGAGCGTCTCCGTCGAGGAGGGGACCGTCGGCTTCGGCTCCGCGCTGTACAAGTGGGGCGTCTCGATGCCCTCGATGCAGCGCACCGGCATGGACTTCGGCGACATCATCGACCTCGAACAGGCCGACAAGCGCAAGGAGCTCCACGAACGGACGCCCCTGTCGAACGTCGTCCTCGACATGGTCTGTGAACACTTCCCGAACCCGGTCGACGCCCAGCCTCGCCGTATCCCCCGGATCTGGCGCGGCGACGCCGAGTCCGATCTCGCGGAATCGATGCGGGTCGTCGACGAGGACGGCGACGTCGTGCTGATGGTCACCGACATCGAACTCGATCCGCACGCGGGCGAGGTCGCCATCGGCCGCGTCTTCTCCGGCACCATCGAGAAGGGCCAGGAGCTGTACGTCTCCGGCACCGCGGGCAGAAACCGCGTCCAGAGCGTCGGCATCTACATGGGCGGCGAACGAGAGGACGTCGAGCACGTCCCGGCGGGCAACATCGCGGCCGTCACCGGTCTCCGCGACGCGATCGCCGGTTCGACCGTCTCGAGCGTCGAGATGACGCCGTTCGAGTCGATCGAGCACATCTCCGAACCGGTCATCACGAAGAGCGTCGAGGCCCAGAACATGGACGACCTGCCGAAGCTCATCGAGACGCTGCGCCAGGTCTCCAAGGAGGACCCGACCATCCAGATCACGATCAACGAGGACACCGGCGAGCACCTCATCTCCGGACAGGGCGAGCTCCACCTCGAGGTCATCACCCAGCGCATCCAGACCAACCAGGGGATCCCCGTCCACACCGGCGAACCGATCGTCGTCTACCGCGAGGCGCCCCAGCGCGCGAGCGACACCGTCGAGGGCATCTCGCCCAACCGCCACAACCGGTTTTACATCTCCGCCGAGCCGCTCTCGGACGAGCTCGTCGAGGTGGTCAAGCGGGGCGAGGCGTCGATGGACATGCCCGAACTCGAGCGCCGCGAGGCGCTGATGGAAGCCGGGATGGACAAGGACGACGCCCAGGTCGTCGAACACATCCACGGCGCGAACATCCTGCTCGATCAGACGAAGGGTATCCAGCACCTGAACGAGACGATGGAGCTGTTCGTCGAGGGTCTCGAGGAGTCCCTCGACAACGGTCCGCTCGCGAACGAGCCCGTCCAGGGCACCCTCATCCGCCTGCACGACGCGAAGCTCCACGAGGACACCATCCACCGGGGTCCCGCCCAGGTCATCCCGGCGACCCGCGAGGCCGTCCACAAGTCGCTGATCGACGCCCACATCGCGCTGATGGAGCCGATGCAGGACGTTCGCATCGACGTCCCCAACGACCACATGGGCGCCGCCTCCGGCGAGATCCAGGGTCGGCGCGGTCGCGTCGACGACATGTACCAGGAGGGCGACCTCATGGTCGTCGAGGGCATCGCGCCCGTCGACGAGATGATCGGCTTCTCGAGCGACATCCGCTCGGCGACCGAAGGGCGGGCCGCCTGGAACACCGAGAACGCCGGCTTCGAGGTCATGGCCGACTCGCTCCAGGTCGAAAAGATCATGGAGATCCGCGAGCGCAAGGGCATGAAGCTCGAGCTGCCCCCGAGCATCGACTACTTCTAAGGACCTTTTTCCTCCTCGGGTGCGCTCACTTCGTTCGCACACCACTCGGAGCAAAAATCTGCACCGAAAAGGCCGCGATCTCGGCCTCCGGCCTCGCTCGCGGTGAAACGGCGCGCGGAGCGCGCCGTATGCAACGCGCGTGGATTTGCTGGGCCTCGGGTACGAACGCGAGCCGTGTGCAGGTCACACGCTCGCTCTCTCTGAGACGCTACTGGTCCGGTGCGCGTTCGAGGGCCGATCCGACGAACGCGCTCTTTTCTTCCGTGTACCTCGCCCGGTCGTTCGGATATCGTTCGGCGAGTTCGCGTTTCAGTTCCTCGTACTCGGTCGCGACGTCGGGGTTCGCCCGCAGGTAGTCTCTGAACGCGAGCTGTTCACGGTGCGTGTCGCTGTTCGGCGTGGTTAGCGAGAGGTGGTGGGTTCGCCTGGACCGCGGCCCGTTGGCGAGGAAGACGCGGTCGTCGACGTCGTCGGTCGGCCGGTGCTCGTAGCCGTGGTCCTCCAGTATCGGGATGAGTTCGCGGGCCGCGTCGAGCGACTCGACGAGACCGCAGACGTCGACGATCGGTTTGGCGGTACGCCCCTCGACGGCCGTACTCCCGACGTGGTCGAATTCGATGACCCGATCGCCGAGAAGGCTGTGGAGTCGATCGACCTCGGCTTCGTACGCTTCGACCCACTCGCGGCGGTCGGAGACGAGTTCGATCGTGCCGCGTTCGAGACCGACCATTGCTGGTGGCTTCGTCTCGGACTGTATTGCCCGTTTCTCATCGGTTGGCGGGTTTCGTATTCGACTCGGTGCGATCGTACCCTCACTGAGACGGCGCCCGTTCGCCATTTAGTTAGGGATAATACGGAATGGTTAACCAAACTCTCCGTTTTGCAGCCGGTAGTAAGCGTATCAGCCTCGCACCATCCTTTAGGCCCCCGACGGCGACGGCGTCGAGGCGGACGAGGTGCACCTGCCGGACCGGACGGCGAGTAGGGCGCGAGAGCGACGCGCACGCGTCCGGCTCTCCCGGCCGCGGCGCGAGGCCCGCAGGCCCCACACCGGCGTTCGAACCGACGCACCGTCCGGCACCGTTTCGCCGGATCGGCGAGCGATTGCTCGGCGGTTCTTCGCGTGTGATGCGACGGGTGAATGGTAGAGTTAACCGTGCAGAGGGCTAATTTCCGGCGAATCGATCAACTATGTCAGACGACGATACCCGGATCTCGACGGAAACCGCGCTGGAGGTAGTCAAACCGTCGGAACGCCGTCACGCGCTCGCGAGAATGATCGCGAGCGAGGACGACGTCGTGACCCTCGACGACCTCGTCGAGCACGTCGCCCCGGAAAATCCGCCCCCGGGGACCGGCCAGACGACCGCGTCCGAGCGGCTCGTCATCGAACTGACGCACGTCCACCTGCCGAAGCTGACCGACGCCGGTCTCGTCGACGTCGACGATCGCTCCGAGACGATCCGGTACCACCCGAACGAACGCGTCGAGAAACTTCACCGGTTCGTTACGACCGAACTCGACTGAGCACCCGCGACGGTCGCGGTACGGGCCCAGATTCCGTTCGCGGTCGGAAGGGCCGACGGATCTCGTCGCGGTCGTCCGTCGGGCCTCACCCCGAATCCAGCACCGCCAGCACCTCGGGCGCCTCGTAGACCTTGCCGCGCTGCTTGCCGGTGGTCTCGCGGACGATTCCCTCGGCTTCCAGCGCCTCGATCGCGTCGTAGACCGACGGCTTCGAGCGGCCGGTCGCCGCCACCGCGCGCGGCCCCGTCAGGTACGGCTGTTCGAACACGTAGTCGACGAGCTCGCGGGCGGTGGGGAAGCTGGGGAACGCCGCGCGGTACTCGTCGCGAAGCTCCGTGAGGCGGACCCCGCAGTCGTATGCGTCGATCGCCTGCTCGGCGATCGCGTTCAGGACGAAGGTCACCCACTCCTCGTAGGCGCCGTCGGTGCTCACGGCCAGCAGCTTCTCGCGGTAGGCGTGACCGTGGCGCTTGAAGTACGCGCTCAGGTAGAGGTACGGGCCGGGAAGGAGGCTCGCGTCGTAGAGCTGGAGCATGATGAGCAGCCGGCCGAGGCGACCGTTGCCGTCGCGAAACGGGTGAATCGCCTCGAACTGGTAGTGGACGAGCGCGGTGTCGATCAGCGGGGGGTACTCGCCGCGTCCGAGGTACGAGCACAGCTGCTCTAACAGGAGGTCGACGAAGTCCGGGCTTGCCGGGATGAACGACGCCGATTCGGGCGCGGCGTCCGGCGAGCCGATGTAGACGGGGACGTCCCGCAGTTCGCCGGGACGGTCCTCCTCACCGCGGACGCCGCCGAGCAGCGCCTCGTGGAGGTCACAGATCAGCCCGACGTCGATCGCCTCGCCCTCGTCGAGCCGGCGAAAGCCGGCTTTCACCGCGTCGACGTAGTTGTAGGCCTCGCGGACGTCGTCCATCTCCGCGGCGGCGCGCTCGGGCGTCGCGCCCACCTCGTGGGCGTAGATGTCCGAGATCGTCACGTTGGTCCCCTCGACCTGCGAGCTCATCGCCGCCTCGCGGTGGACGAACGGCGCGATCAGCAGGTTGGGGTTCTCGAGGTGGCGTTCCAGCGTGGCGAGGCGCCCGAGGGCGTACTGGGCGTCGCCGTACACCCGAAGGAGGTCGTCGGTGTACTCGAGATCGGGCGGCAGGCTCGCCGGCCGGTGACAGGGGAGCCCGTCGTAGTCGTCGATCCGCCCGGGGCCGTCGGCGAAGTCCGCGGGATCCATCGTACTACGGGTCTCGACTGGACCGCCATAAGTTATTCTCCGGCCCGAAAACCTAACCAAGGTCCGCTCGCGACCGGGCCTCCGGTATCGTCCGATGGATCGGTCTAACTGTCGGGACCGAAGCGGCGACGTCGGTTCTGACCCGCGGATCGGTGAGCGAGGCTCGGCGGGTCGAGCGTCGCGCAGAACGCGATCGATCGCGGGACTCCGTCGCTACCGGCCGAGCTTCTCGCGGCCGACCGTGACGCCCGTCGGCGTGACGATGATCTGGTCGTCGCCCTTCTGGACGATGTCGCCGCCGACCTCCCTGGCCACCTGGCGCAGCTCGTCGAGGACGTGTTCGACGGTCTTGTCTTTCGTGCGCAGGCGCGTGATGTCGGCGATGACCACGTCGCCGTCGTAGACGGCGTCTTTGATGTCGATCGTCGCGGACTGGCCGTCGATCTCCGCGATGTGTACCTGCATCGCCGCCTCGCCCGCGTCGGCGGCGACGTCGTCCAGGTCGAGTTCAACGTAATCCTCGGCCGTTCGCGTCCCGCCGCCGCCGAGAATCTTGCTCATCAGGCCCATAGTGCTGAGGGACCGCCGCCGCGAGTATAGTTCTTACGTCAGACGCACCGGCGAGGGTCGGTTCGACGTCGACCGGGCCGGGTCGCTCGCTCACCGCAGGCCGCTCGCGGCGGCGCCGTCCGATTCAAATCACCGTTAATAAAACGGAACAAACGTCGTCGAACCTCTCTCTAAACTTTGAAAATATCGAACTCTTGTATGTACGAACTAAATAACTACGACCGACCGATCGGAATATTTTTATTATAAGGAATGGGGACTGTGAGCGTGGTTTGAATTACCATGTCAGATGAGCACGTCTCACGACGAACGCTGCTTCGGGGAGTAGGGGCTGGCGCGGGTGCGGCTGCGCTGGCGGGACAGGTATCCGCGGGCGACGCGGGCGACGAATACATCGTCGGCGTGGACGCGGCACGCGGCGCGGCCGACGTCAAGGCCGCAGCCACTTCAGTCCGGAAGGAACTCGACTTCGGGGGCATCGGGAAGGCGATCTCGGGGCGCTTCTCGGCGGATGCGATCGAGGGGCTGCAGAATCATCCGGGAGTCCGCTACGTCGAGCGGAACGGTCGCATGTTCGCGCTGGGTCAGGAGACGCCCTACGGCATCGAGAAAGTCGAGGCGGACACGGCGATCGAGGAGGGCGAAACCGGCGACGGCGTCAGCGTCGCGATTCTGGACACGGGAATCGACGCCCAACACGAGACCCTCGAGGAGAACCTCGGGGAGGGGTACGCCACCGACGAGGCGGAGTGTACGACCGACTGCGGGGGCGGTCCCTTCGGCGGCGGCAACGATATCGACGAGTGCCTGGAAGAGTGGGACGACGACAACGACCACGGCTCGCACGTCGCGGGGACGGCCGCCGCCGCCGACAACGGCGTCGGCGTGCTCGGCGTCGCCCCGGACGCGACGATTCACGCGGTGAAGGTGCTGCAGTGCGACGGCGGCGGCTCGTTCGACGACATCGCGGAGGGAATCCAGTGGTCGGCCGATCAGGGCCACGAGGTCCAGAACATGAGCCTCGGCTCGGATACGGACTCCGACGTCGTCCGCGACGCCGTCCAGTACGCCGCGGACGAGGGCGTAATCTTGGTCGGATCGGCCGGCAACGACGGCGAGTGCACCGACTGCGTGGGCTACCCGGCCGCCTACGACGAGGTGATCGCGGTGTCGGCGACCGACGAGGACGACGAGCTGGCGGATTTCTCCTCGACCGGGCCGGAGGTCGAACTCGCGGCGCCGGGCGTCGACGTGAACTCGACGATCCCGCGGGACGACTACGACGAGTTCTCCGGGACGTCGATGTCGGCGCCGCACGTCGCCGGCGCCGCAGCGACGCTGATCGCCGCGGGCGTCGATCCCGAGGACGTCCGCGACCAACTCAAGGACGGCGCCGACGACATCGGGCTCGACGACAACGAGCAAGGTGCCGGCCGACTGAACGTCGCCGACTCACTCGACATCGAGTCCGACGACGATGACGACGATGACGATGACGATGACGATGACGACGACGAGCCCGTGGAGTCGGACCCGGAGATCGACCAGTTCGACGTCGATCGCCGCACGAACGGTCGGTGGAACCGGGCCGACGTCGACTGGGCGGTTTCCGACGACGACGACGCCCTCGAGTCGGTGACGAGCGAACTGCTCGCCGGCGACGACGTCCTCGACAGCGAAACCGCGTCGGTCGGCGGCGGGGAGGCGTCCGGCGAGCACGAACTCCGGGACGATGCGGACCCCGACACCGTTCGGCTGACCGTCACCGACGAGGCGGGCAACGAGACGAGCGAGACGAAAGACTTCTGAGTCGGGACGAATCGGACGGTCCGACCACCGCAACATTCTTTAATTTCGACATTTTCTGTTTCGGCCTCCCACGTCGTCTCACTTCGAAACACACTCGTCAACGCGAAAGAATAATACGAATTATTCTCGGTGAACGTTCCGCGGTTGCGTGTCGTAATCCGGCCGATCGCCGCCGCTTCCGGGAGAACCTGGAATATATTTACAACTGTTCACTCGGTCAAATTCCTCAATACATACCCGAATAGAATATATTTATTAATTTCAATAATATTAATGTGTGTGACGGAGAGTGGAGAAAACTAGCGCATGCCACGTTCGAGCAACCCGCACAGGGGGTCCACGGACCCGCTCCCCGGGGACGCTCGACGAACGGCGCGCGCTCGAGTAACCATGTCAGACCAGAACGTCACTCGCCGTCGCATGCTCCGCGGAACCGCCGCGGGCGTGGCGGCAACGGGATTCGCAGGCACCGCAGTTGCACAGGGACCGTCCGATCGAAAGCTCGTCGGACTCAGGGCCGACTCCGCCTTCGGACTCGCCCGGCAGAGCGCCGACGAGGTCCACCACGAACTGGACTTCGGAGACATCGGCAAGGTGTTGGTCGGGACGTTCCCCGAGCAAGCCGTGGACGGCCTGCAAAACAGTCCGCACGTCAAGTACGTCGAAGACGACGCGCGGGCCCAGGCGCTCCAGACGACGCCGTGGGGCGTCGAACGCGTGGGGGGCGACTCCGTCCACGACGCGGGCGAGACCGGAGCGGGCGGCTCGATCGCAATCGTCGACACGGGCGTCCAGGTCGACCACGAGACCCTGGAGGTCGTCGGCGGCGAGGCGTTCGGGACCACCTGTTCGGATTGCCCAGAACCGTACGGCGACGACAACGGCCACGGCACCCACTGTGCCGGAACGGCCGTCGCGCCAGACAACGGCGTCGGCGTGGTCGGCGTCTCGCTCGACTCGGCGCTGTACAGCGTCAAGGTACTCGACGCGAACGGCGGCGGGGACTTCGGCGACGTCGCGGCCGGCATCGAGTGGGCGGCCGACCAGGGGATCGACGTAATCTCGCTATCACTCGGCGGGCCGAGCCACGTCCAGGCGCTCCAGGACGCCTGCCAGTACGCCGTGAACCAGGGCTCGCTGGTCGTCGCCGCGGCGGGCAACGACGGCTGCTGTGATAGCGTCGGCTACCCGGCGGCCTACGACAGCGTCGTCGCGGTCTCCTCGACGAACGATGGCGACGACATCTCGAGTTTCTCCTCGCGCGGTCCGGAGGTCGACATCGCCGCGCCGGGGAGCGACATCTACTCGACATACATCAACAATTCCTACGACACGCTGTCGGGGACGTCGATGGCCTGTCCGCACGTCGCCGGGGCCGCGGCGCACCTGATGGCCGACGGCGATTCGAACACCGAGGCGCGCGACCGCCTCTTCGAGACGGCCGAAGACGTCGGACTCAGCGGCAACGAAGGGGGCCACGGACTGCTCGATGCGGAGGCGGCGGTCCTCGGCGACGCGGACCCGCCGGATCCCGAACTCTCCGTCTCGACGAACTCTGCGACCGGTATCGGCACGTCGTCCGCGACACTCAACGGCTCGCTGGACGACCTCGGCGACGCGAGCAGCGCCGACGTCTACTTCGAGTGGGGCGAGGCCGGCGGGAGCCTCCCGAACGCGACGAGCGCCCAGACGCTCTCCTCGACCGGTTCGTTCGACGACGAGATCGACGGCTTGACCGAGGGTACCGACTACGAGTTCCGCGCGGTCGCCGAGTCTGCCGAGGACGACGACGCCGGTTCCACGCAGTCGTTCACGACCGATACCAGCGGCGGCTGCTTCATCACGACGGCGACCAGTGGCGAAGGCGAGACGCTGAACTCGCTGCGGCGGTTCCGCGACGAGTCCATGGCGGCGACGCCGATGGGTCGCGGCATGGTCGGCCTCTACTACCGGATCAGCCCACCCATCGCCGAGACGCTGGCGGAGAACCCGGAGAGCCGGACGGCCCGTGCAACCCGGAAACTCGTCGAGGCGTGCGCGTCGCTGTCGGACGAACAGGACGCGACCGATTCGCGCGTCAAGAGCGCTTCGCTCGGCGTCGCGCTCACGGGACTGTACGCGGTCGGCATCGCGGCGGGCGCGGGCGGCCACGCCGGGATCCGCACGAAAGAGGCGATCGCGGGCGCGACGCGGGGACTGCTGAGGGGCGCGAGCACCGACGGATAGGGGCCCACCGAAGGCGGTTCGCCCGCCGTCGATTCGGCGAAGCGGCCATCTCGGGCGGAACGCGTCTCGTTTCGCTGGTCGGTGTCGAGGGGCGTCCGCGAGCCGGCTCGTTCGCGATTTGGACGAGTGGCCCAAATTCGAGACGACACTTCTATAAAAGTTTTTCCATATATGCGTCGTTAATCGAACGATCATATCAGCATAAAATGCAATCTCAACAAAAAGAATGAAAGTATTGATATATCCATTGCCCATATCGTTCGCCGTCCGGACGGTGCGCTAACGCGTGTCACGCGCCACGACGCGGATACGACGCGACGCGACGCGACGACGCGCCCGACCCACCGCCGGCACGGAGACAATCATGACACGACACGACACCACGCGACGTCGACTGCTCCGCGGTGCCGCCGCGGGTGCGGCGACGGTCGGACTCGCGGGAACGGCGACGGCCGGGGACGAGGCCGAAGGCGAAACGCTCGACAGGACGATCGTCGGATTGACTGCCGACGCGGACTTCGAGGTGGCCACAGCGCAAGCGAACGAGGTTCGTCACACGCTGGACTTCGGTGACATCGGAAAATCGGTGGCCGGCCAGTTCCCCGACGCCGCCGCTGCCGCGCTCGAGCAAAACCCAAAGGTTCGGTACGTCGAGAATGATCGGCGGGCCCACGCGCTACAGACGACGCCGTACGGCATCGAGAAGGTTAGGGCGGACGTCGCCCACGACGACGGCGAAACGGGCGCCGGCGCCAGCATCGCGATCATCGACACCGGCGTCCAGGTCGACCACGAGTCCCTCGAGGTCCACGGCGGCGAGTGTTTCGGGACCTGTTGTTCGGACTGTCAGGAACCGTACGGCGACGACAACGGTCACGGGACCCACTGTGCGGGGACCGCGGTCGCGCCGGACAACGACGTCGGAGTCGTCGGCGTCGCGCTGGATTCGGAGCTGTACTCGGTGAAAGTGCTCGACAGCGGCGGCAGCGGATCGTTCTCCGACATCGCGGCTGGAATCACGTGGACCGCCGACCAGGGCATCGACATCGGCTCGCTGTCGCTGGGGGGTTCGTCCGGCACG
This sequence comes from Halovivax sp., assembly GCA_007119345.1. Taxonomy (GTDB): domain Archaea; phylum Halobacteriota; class Halobacteria; order Halobacteriales; family Natrialbaceae; genus Halovivax. Next base: position 4,721 of record SKPV01000005.1, on the reverse strand, counting down.
TCGGAGCTCCAGGACGCCTGTCAGTACGCCCAGGAGCAGGGAACGTTGCTCGTGGCCGCGGCCGGAAACGACGGGGAGTGTAGCGACTGCGTGAGCTATCCGGCCGCCTACGACGAAGTGATGGCCGTGAGCGCGACCGACGAGGACGACGAGCTGGCGTCGTTCTCTTCGACCGGTCCGGAGGTCGAGATCGCCGCGCCGGGCGTGGACGTCTACTCGACGTACATCAACAACTCCTACGACACGCTGTCTGGCACCTCGATGGCGTGTCCGCACGTTTCCGGCGGTGCGGCCCACCTGATGGCTGCGGGCTACTCGAACGCGGAGGCTCGACAGCGACTCAAGGACACCGCCGACGACATCTGTCGCTGCGAGGAGGATCAGGGCGCCGGCCGACTCAACGTGGCGGCCGCGCTCGGTCTCGAGAGCCCGGCGGACTGCGAGGACGATACGATCGACTGTCAGAACGACGACGGCGGCGGCGGCTGTTTCATCACGACGGCCACCGCCGGCGAGGGTCGGACCCTCGACTCGCTGCGGCGGTTCCGCGACGAGTCCATGTCCGCGACGCCGATGGGTCGCGGCCTGGTCGGGCTGTACTACCGGATCAGCCCGCCCATCGCCGACACCCTCGCGGAACACCCGGAGAGCCGGACGACGCGCGCCACCCGGCGGCTGGTGGAACTGTGCGCGTCGCTGTCGGACGAGCAGGATCGGACCGATTCGCGCGTCAAGAGCGCGTCGCTCGGCGTCGCGCTCACGGGACTGTACGCGGTCGGCATCGCGGTGGGCGCGGGTGGCCACGCCGGCATCCGCACCCGCGAGCGGTTGCTGGACTCGACGACCGAGGAGTGACGGCCCGACGGGCGCGGCGCTCGCTCGCGCCGACCGTTCGAGAACGCCCGCGCGATCTCGACCGACTCGCGTCGGTTCCGGGACGCGGACTATTTTGTCGATTCGATGCGTGGAGGCGCGTATGACCTTCAGCATCTGCGTTCACGAGACCTACGTGGGGAGCGCGGAACGGAGTTCCGCGAACGATTCGAGCGGGCGGAGCCCGCGAAATGACGAGGGCGGGGAGCACGACCGCTTCGGCGTCGCGGTCACGACGCGGCTCCCGACCGTCGGCACGCTCTGTCCGTTCGCCAGCGAGAACGGCGCCGTCGCGACCCAGAGCCTGGTGAACGTCGAACTCGGCCGGAAGGGGATCGCGTACCTGGACGACGGGCTGGCGGTCGACGACGCCCTGGACGCGCTGCTCGCGGCCGACGACGGCGCCCCCCAGCGCCAGCTCCACGGCGTCGACGCCGAGAGGACGTTCGCGTTCTCCGGCGAGGAGTGCAAGCCCTGGTTCGGCCACCGCGAGGGTGACGGCTACACCGTCGGCGGCAACCTCCTCGCGGGCGAGTCGGTGATCGAGGCGACCGCCGACGCCTACGAGGAGGCGCGCGACGAGGATCGTCCGCTCGCCGAGCGGCTGATCGACGCGCTCGCGGCCGGCCAGGACGAGGGCGGCGACAAGCGCGAGGAGCTGCGCGTCCAGAGCGCCGCCCTGATCGTCGAGAGCACCGAGGATCGGGAGTTCGAGCCCTCCTACAACGACCTCCGGGTGGACGCGTCCCTCGAACCGATCGTGGACCTGCGGGAGACCTACGAGCTCGCGAAGGAGGGGTTCGAGGCCGCGATGGAGCGATACGAGGACGCCTACGAGGAGGACTCGCTGGAGTCGGTCGAGGAGTGAGCGCCCCGGATCACCGCCGATCGCGCCGGTCTCGGACGCGGTGGAGCTCGTCGACCGCGTTCCAGCCGTCGATGCGACGCCGCGCCCGCTCTGGTACCCGGGTAGCTCCGGCGCGGTCGCGATCCGCGGACACGTCGTCGTTCGCCTCGCACCGCACGCACCACGCGCCTCGCCGGTTCTCGCGATTCTCGTTCGCACTCGTGGTGTTCACTGCCCGGCGGAAAACCTTCCCCGAAAAGCCATAGAAAACCCTACCCTGAGAACCCGTAGAGCTCGTCGCCGACGAAGTGCAGCGAGTCGATCACCTTCCCCTCGTCGCCGAGCAGGTCGTCGCCGTCGACGCGCGAGCGCCCGACCGCGAGCACCTTGCCGTGGGACTCCTCGGCGATCAGCACCAGGTCGCCCGCCTCGACGTCGCCGCGAACCTCGGTGATGCCGGGGCGCATGACGTCCGCGCCGTCGCTGACGAACGAGACGGCGCCGGCGTCGACGATCACCAGGTGATCCGCTGGCTCGTGGGCGTTCGCGCCGCGGACGGTGAGAAACGGCTCGTCGTCGAAGTACGCCACCTGCGGCTCGCCGTCGATCAGGACGACCTCCCAGTCGCTCTCTTCGAACTCGACGCGCTCGTAGGCGTCGCCCTCGAGCTCGACGCCGAGGCGGTCGCCGACGGTCGACTCGACCTCGGCGACGGCGTCGCTGCGGAGGTGGTGTCGGGACTTGACCTGCATGGTGGGACGGACGGCCGGTCGGCGCTTAAATCGTCCGCTCCCGACCGTCGCCGGTCCTCGACTCGAGGGAGCGGAACGTCCGCCGCCGGTCCCGGACGCGGGCGAGCGGAACGCCCGCTGGCGGGTTCGACGCTGTCGCCGCGGCTGACCGTCCGGCCGCCTGCCGGGTGCGAACTGCTAAGTAATCACGCGGCGGGCCCTAGCCCGTGAGGCTCCCCTGGCGGAAACCCGAGACCGTGCGGTGTCTCGCCTGCGACGAGCGGGTCCTCCGGGACGACGCGCGCGAGTACGACAAGTACGGAGACCGGTGGGACCGCGAGGGGAAGTCGTTCGAGCACTTCTGCAAGCCGTGCGACCGAACCCGGTGTCGCCGGTCGCGCGACGGCGTCGAGGCGCGCCTCGTCGAGGCCGGCGCCGGCGAAGTGAGTCGGGCGGCGTTCCTCGCGCGGCTGGCGGCGCTGCAGGGGCCGGAGGACGGCCGCGTCACCGAACGCTGACGGTCCCGGCCCCGCCTCGGGAGCGGGGTCCGCGCGCCGTTCCCTCCCGACACGTCTTTCACCCGGTCGCTCGAAGGCACGCCCATGAGCGACGACGCACAGGCCGCCGCCGGGACGGCCGAAGGGCAGGGCCCCGTCGAGATCGACGAGGACCTCGCCCGCCACCTCGAGAACAAGCGCGAGGAGCTCTTCGAGAAGTTCGAGATCCGCGACGAGTTCTCCGAGGCGGTCCTGGCGGAGGCCGAGGAGCTGACCGGCGACGTCCAGGCCGACATCGACGCCGAGATCGACGAGCGCGAGGACCTGCGGGACCTGACGACGTGGACGACCGACCCCATCGACGCCCAGGACTTCGACGACGCGCTCTCGATCGAAGAGCGCGAGGACGAGTACGTCCTCTGGGTACACATCGCCGACGTCACCCACTACGTCCACCCCGACACCGCGATGTGGGCGGAGGCCGTCGAGCGGGGAAACACCGTCTACCTGCCGGGGTACACCATCCACATGCTCCCGCCGATCCTCGCGGAGTCCGTCTGCTCGCTGGTACCCGAAGAGGAGCGCTTCGCCCACACCGTCGAGATGCACCTCGACAAGGAGACGCTCTCCTACGACACCATCGACATCTACAAGTCCGTCATCGAGTCCGACGAGCGACTCACCTACGCCCAGGCCGAGACGCGCCTGGAGGATCCCGACGCTCCGCTCCACGACGAGAACGTGCTGGTCCACGAGGTCGCCGACCGGATGCACGAGATCCGGAAGGAGGACGGTTCCCTGGTGCTGAACCCGAGCCGCGATCGCGCACACAAGATCATCGAGGAGTGCATGCTGAAGGCCAACAAGGCCGTCACGCACGAGCTGATGTGGTCCCGGGGCGTCGAGGCGATGTACCGCGTCCACCCCCAGCCGACGCCCGACGAGTGGTCGAAAGCGCTCCAGGAGATCCAGGACTTAGACGGGGTCTCGATCCCCGGCGATACGTGGGACGATCCCCGGAAGGCGGTCAACGCCACCCTCGACGAGGCGCCCGGGCGCCAGCTCGATAAGATCCAGTGGGCCGTGATGAAGGTCATGCCGCGGGCGCGCTACATGAGCGATCCCTTCGGCGGCCACCACGCGCTGAACTTCGAGATCTACGGCCACTTCACCAGCCCGATCCGGCGGCTCAGCGACCTGATCAACCACTGGATCGTCTACCAGAACGAGGTCCCCGAGAATCTCGTCGCGCTCTGTGACCGAGCCAGCGACAAGGGGAAGGCCGCCGAGCAGTGCGAGCGCGAGTACAAGGGGTTCCTCCAGGAGGTCGGACTCGATCCGATGGCGGTGAACAACCGGGGGATCGAGGTCGTCGATGACGAGGATTGAGCGAGTGCGAGGACTGAGCGAGGGCTGCGAGTGACGATCTCCGGGAATGCGAACGGCGACCGTGAGGGAGCCGTGAGCCCCACAGCGAGTGACGTCCTCGGAATCGTGACCCGTGAACGGTGCGACCAGAAGGAGTCGGGAAATCGTCGAAGTTGAATTTCGACCAACTCCAGGGCTGAATATCTTCGTCCGACGAACGAGAGGCGTCGGGACGACGCTGGAGCGGATTGTCGTTCGTCTTCCGATCCCGTTTCGACTCAGACTGCTGTGGGACTTCTCGCTCGCTATCGTACATCCGTCCGAATCGCCGTCGGAAGCGGTCTCGTGAGATTCGTGTGGGAGGGGCTTATTCGGAGTCCTCTTCGTCCTCTTTCTTGGGCTTCT
>SKPV01000014.1 GCA_007119345.1 Halovivax sp. | reverse complement strand
CGCGTCCGTGTGGTGAAAACCGACTCTCGTGCGCGTCCGTGTGGCGAATAACAGATCCTGTGAGACTACCGACGGCAGTTGGATTGGCCGGGCGAGACGGCGATGGGCGCGACCGGAATCGGCCCCGGCCGGGTTCGGAGCCGAGACGAATTCGATCGATCGAACCGGTGCCCGGTCGAACGCCCTCAGTCGGCGTCGAGGATCTCCAGCTCGGGATCCGCCTCGATGATCGCCGACAGGTGCGGTCCCAATCGATCGAATCGGTCGGTCGGTTCCACCAGCCCGCGCTCTCGGTCGTACTCGACGACGTCCGCATCCGACAATTTCGGTACGTGTCGATGGTGCAGCGACAGGTGGATTCGGTTCACGTCGTCGCCGGGAACGTCGGTGATCGGCGCGCCGTGACGTTCCTCCGCAACCGCTCTCGTCAGGTCGTTCAGCGTGAGCGCCCGCCGTTCCCTCTCGATGACGGCGAGGGCGATCCGTCGAGGCTCGTCGCGGCACAACTCCAGAGCGATGTCGAACTCGCTCGGTCCGGCGTCCATTTCCGTTGGATAGCAGAGGGCGTTCCTTCAGCGCTCATCCTTCGATGGAAGGATTTTATGTGCGCGTCGGCTCGGCGGGCGTTCGGTTTCGCGCACACCCCGTCCGATTCATTCGGCGGTCACGACGAGGGTCTGCTCGACCAGCGTTCGGTACCCCCGGTGGAGCAGTTCCGACAGCGACTGGGGGGTGATGTCCAGCTCCGCGGCGACGTCCGCGAGGGTCACGTCCCCTGAGGTGAAATACTCCATCTCCCACGCGGTCACGAGGGCGTCGTTCTGCTTTTCGGTCAGGCCGTACTGCCTCCCCGTTCGGGGCTGGGCGAGCTCGTGGAGCTGACCGAGTCGAAACGGAACCGCTCGCTCGTCGCAGTGGTTCTGGAACCGATGGAGATCCTCGTACTCGTCGAATCGCATGCAGAGCGTCCACTCGTCACAGCGCCCGCTGGCCTCGAGGATGGTCGCGCCGACCTGGGTGTACGCGTAGACGACGGCGTCCGTCTTGGCCGTCCACTTGGCCCGGAACAAGGTGGACCGCTCGAAGTCGTCCAACCGACGGAGATCGCGAACCGTGGGGTCGGTCTCGCTCGCGGCCTCGAACTCCTCGACGTCGTCGCCGCTCACCCAGAAGTACGGCGTGAGCACCCCGTCCGTCGCGACGACGCGCTCGACCTCGACGGCCACCTCTGGAAGCTCGCGTAACGTATCGCCGAGTGCGAACTCGGCGGCGGGAACGTGGAATTCCCCGAATAGGCTCATGCCGGATAGCGGGCGGTCGAACGAGAAAAGGCGACGGGATGTTCTCACGGGTCGAAAGCGCGGTCGATACGACCGTTCGACCGACCGGCGGGACGAGCGGCGACGGCTGATGCGCTCGCCGCCCGTCCGATGTTCGTCGCGCCGGCAGAGGACTGATAGCGCGATACGATCACACGGATTCGAGGCGGAAGCCCACGACTTTAGTTGCGGGAGGAAGCCGACCCGGCAGTGTGCGCTCGGACGAGACGATCGGACGACCGCCCGTGTGCCACCGATCCGAGGCGGGGCCGTGAGTCGGGTTGTGCATCTGAGCGGTCGCGAACCCGTTCGCAGCATCCGCTCCGCCGCGGTTCGAGTCCCAGCATCCGCTCCGCCGCGAATCGGGTCGCAGCATCCACGCGGCCGCGGGGTCGAGGCGGTCGTGATCGCTTCGCCCCTACACATTTTGACGCGGTAGCTATCGACGTTCGACCCGCAGATTGGACTACTGGTGCTCGAAAGTGAGTTATAATTTCTCGGAGTCCGATCGTCTCTACGACGTTCTCCTCGTCGAACCGAACCCCGATCGCGTCTCCCGGTTCATCGAGTCGTTCGAGAGCACGCCGACGACGAACGAGGTCGCGGTCGTCTCCGACGGCGAGGAGGCGTTCGAGTTCATCGATCAGCGCGGCGAGCACGCCGACGCGCCCCGCCCGGACCTCGTCCTGCTCGACCTTCACCTGTCGGACGACGACGGTCCCGAGCTCCTCGCCGAACTCAAAGAGAGCGCCGAACTGCGCCAGATTCCCGTCCTCGTGCTCACGCCGTCGGACGCGTCGGAGGACATCGTCCGCTCGTACGAGCTCCACGCGAACGCGTACCTGCGAAAGCCCGACTCGTCGGCCGAGTTCGATCGTCTCGCGCGGGCGATCGAGGAATTCTGGCTGAAACTCGTCCGCCTCCCACCGAAGGAGAGGTGACGTTCCGTCGCTCGCCGTCGCGGTCTCTCGACTGCCGACCGACCGAAGGCCTCAGCGACGCTACGTAGCCGGTTCGGCTACGCCGACGTGGCGACTCTCTCGGACGATGCGCCGGCCCATCCCGCGGAGACGGACCGACCGCGGTACTCGCGACGGATCCGTTCGATCGGTACGCACGAATTCGACCGTCATGGAAACCGGTCGGACGGCGGCCGTTCACGGCGACGAGGGTTCGACCGTGGATGGCCGGCTACCGTCGCCACCTCGATTTTGCGGTCTCACTCGCGATCGCGGGACGATCCGCCGTCTCCGTCGGCCGACTCGCGGACGACCGTGATCCCGAAGCCGTCGAACTCCAGGACGAGGTCGACGAATTCGCCGGGATCGATCGGCTTCTGGACGTACGCGTCCGCGTCGATGCCGGCCGACCGGACGAGATCGGCTTCGGTCGCCGAACTCGCCAACACGATCGTCGGAATCTCGCGCAGTTCGAGGTGATCGGCGAACGCGTCCACGACGCCCTCGCTGCGCGTTTCGAACGGGTGCAGGTCCGCGAGGACGACGTCCGGACGCGGCGCATCGACGTACTCGCCTCGCCGGAGGACGAAGTCGAGCGCCTCGTCCGCCGTGTACGCGACGTGGACGTCGTTTCCGATGCCGGCCTCGGCGAACAGCTCGCGGAGGAGACGGACGTCGCCTCGGTTCGCTTCGATCAGGAGGATCTCGACGGCGCGATTCTCGTGGACGGCGCGGCCGCTCGCGGCGGCATCGGACGGCGGATCGGATCGTCGATCGGCGGTCATTCGATCAGTCGGTGGGACCGCCGGACGAGTCGGTGGTTCTCTCGGGCGGGTCGTTTCGCGCGTCACCCGGCGGTCCACGGCGGCCCACGCCGCCGTCCGTTCCGGCGAATATCCCGCCGCGGGGTCGAGGGACGCGACGACCGGCCCGACCCCGACCGCTTGCCGGTCGACGGCGGGCAGGGTCTCCGTCCCGTCGACGCCGCACGATTCGCGTCTCCCCGCGGGCCCAAGAGGGTTCCCGGTACGGATCTGCGAGACGTGCTCGAGCGTTCATCGGCGAGCGGTGCGATTCGGTCGGCTGCCGCCGACGGTCCTCCCGGACGGATCGATCCGTTTGGCCTCCGGATCGTAGTCCAGAACGCCCGCATCGACCATTATGGGCAGGTGCGTGTGGTGGAGCGAGACCGTCACGCGCTTGACGACGTCCTCGTCGGCGGCGTCGAGCCCGCGCTCGCGTGCGGCGATCCCGGTCGCCAGCGACGCGAGTTCGATCGACGCCGTCTTTCCCTCGAGGATATCGAGCGTCAGTCGGCGTCGCTCCGCCGCGAGCAATTCGTGACGGTCGCTCTCGGTCAGTTCCACTGCTTTCGTACCATCGTCAGTCGTCGCGTTCGGGGGAGGGGACATTTGTCTCGGATCGATTCGGCCGTCGGCCGCCGGCTCGTATCGCGACAAAGAATTCGTTCACTCCTAAGGGTATACTAGAACCGGTTAGGTTCTGTTCGCGAGCGTAACTGGGTGGTCGCCACGTCGCCATAACGGATCGCCGATGGATACGGAGCCCGGGGACGAATCTCTCGTCCCGGGTACAGAACGTCGACGGGACTCCGTCGACGGAACTCTAATGTTCCGGGAGCCCGGTACGGAGATAATGACGTCGGGATCTCTGACCGAGAGCCTCCGGGAAACGCTCGCCACCTTCGACGGGTCCGACGAACCGCGGACGACGCCCGAGGTGGCCGAGCGCCTCGACCTCGGCCGACGGAGCACGTACGCCCGTCTGAAACGCCTCGTCGAGCACGACCGGCTCGAGACCAAGAAGGTCGGCGCGAACGCTCGCGTGTGGTGGCGACCGCCGACGAACGCCGACGCGACGAGCCCGGATCGCGAGGCGGCCGCGGGGGCCCCAGACGACGTCCTGGACGCCGTCGACGTCGGCGTCGTCGTCCTCGACGTCGAGTCCGAGGTCGTCCGGATCAACGCCGCGGCGGAACGGTACCTCGGGCTCGACCGCGAGCGTGACGTCGGCGCGACGTACCGCCGCCTCGTCGAGGAGCGCGTCGCGCCGGTCGTCGAGGACCCGGCGACCTTCGCGGAGACGGTCGCTGCGACGCCCGACGCCGACGCGGAGGCCGAAGGCTTCGAGTGTCGTGTGACGGGGGGTGACGGGATCGAGGAGCGCTGGCTCGACCGCCGGAGCGAGCCGATCGAGTCCGGCGAGTACGCCGGCGGACGGGTCGAACGCTACGTCGATATCACCGACCGGACGCGCGGTGAGCGGCCCCGTCGAGAGGACCGTGCGCAGTTCGACTCGCTGATCGAGGCGGTCGAGGAGTACGCCATCTTCCGACTCGATCGGGAGGGCCGGGTCGTCACCTGGAACGAGGGAGCGAGGGAGATCAAAGGGTACGCGGCCGACCAGATCCTGGGCGAGCACGTCTCGACGTTTTATACGGACGACGACCGCGACGCGGGCGCCCCCGAGCGAAACCTGAACGCCGCCGCCGACCGCGGCTCGATACGGGAAGCAGGCTGGCGCATCCGAAAAGATGGCTCGCTCTTCTGGGCGAACGTCACCATCACGGCGATCCGCGACGACGACGGTTCGCTCCGAGGCTACGCGAAGGTGACGCGCGACACGACCGATCGCCGCGAGCGGGAGCGCGAGCTCCGCCGCGAGCGAGACCTCACGGAGCGACTCCTGGAGACCGCCCCGGTCAGGCTCGCCGTCTTCCGGGCCGACGGGTCGGTCGAGCGGATCAACTCCCGGACGAGGCGGGCGCTCGGTATCGACGAAACGGCCGCCTCAGAGTTCGAAATCGAAGATTTCGACGTCTACGATGCCGACGGAGATCCGATCTCGTCGGCGGACCACCCGGTCCCGCACGTGATCGAGACCGGGGAACCGGTTTCCGACTGGCTGGTCCAGCACGACGGGCCCGGCGGCGGTCGTCGGTGGGTTTCGCTCACCGTGACGCCGCTGTTCGACGACGACGGAGCCATCGAGCGGGTCGTGGTCGCCGGCAAGGACGTGACGGCGCTAAAGCGGACGGAGCGCCGGCTCGAACGCCAGCGCGACGAGTTGCGGGCCGAACTCGACGAGGTGTTCGAGCGAGTCTCCGACGGCTTCTACGCGCTCGACGAGGAACTCCGGTTTCGCTACCTGAACGACTACGCGCGGGCCGCCATGGGACTCGACGAGTTCGCCATCGGTGCGGACATCCGGGAGGCGGTCGACCTCGCGGAGCCGCTCGAGCGCGCGCTGTACGAGGCTCGCGACTCCCAGCGACCCGTCGCGTTCGAGGACTACCACGACCCGGTCGACGGGTGGTTCTACAACGCCCTCTACCCCTCCGAGAGCGGGCTCTCGGTCTACTTTCGCGAGATCACCGACCAGAAGCGCCGCGAACGCGAGTTAGAACGGTACGAGCGCATCGTCGAGACGGTCGACGACGGAATCTTCGTCCTCGACGGCGACCGCCGGTTCACCGCGGTGAACGACGGATTCGTCTCGCTGACCGGGTACGAGCGGGACGAGCTCCTCGGCGCCGCCGCGGAACTCGTGTTCGGGAACGAGTTCGTCGAAATCGCCGACGAGAAGCAGGTAGAACTCGAATCGGGCGAGCTGGGCGTCGCCGTCCTGGAAGAGGAGCTGTACCGGGCCGACGGCACCTCCGTCGCCGTGGAGAGTCGGTTCGACCGATTCGCGGTCGGGGACGGCGAGGCGGGCCGCGTCGGCGTCGTCCGCGACGTCGGCGACCGGATCGAGCGCGAGCGCGAACTCGAACGCCAGCGCGAACGGCTCGCGGCGGTCAACAGCATCAACGAGGTCGTCGGCGAGATTACGGGGGCCGTCGTCGATCGGTCGACCCGGGAGGAGATCGAACAGGCCGTCTGCGACGCGCTGGCGGCGTCCGACGCGTACGAATTCGCGTGGCTGGCCGCCGTGGACTCGACGACCGACACCTTCGAACCGCGCGCCACGGCCGGAACCCGAGGCTACGCCGACGAGATCACGATTTCGATGGACTCGGACGAGCCGACGAGCGAGGGACCCGGCGCGACGGCCGTCCGCGAGCGGGAGACGCAGGTCGTCCGCGACGTGTTCGCGGACCCGGCCTTCGAACCGTGGCGGGACGCCGCCGCCGAGTACGGATTTAGCGCGGTGGCCGCGATTCCGGTCGTCCACGAGGGGACCGTCTACGGCGTGCTCGGCGTCTACGCCGACCGTCCGAACGCGTTCGATCGGGTGGAGCAGGACGTCGTCGGTCAGATCGGCGCGGTCGTCGGCCACGCCATCGCCGCCGCCGAGCGCAAGCGTGCGCTGCTGAGCGACGAACTGGTCGAACTCGAATTCCGGATCCCGGACGCGTTCTCGACGGTCGACGTCGCTGTCGACACCGACGGGACCATCACGCTCGACCACGCGGTCCCGGTCGGCGACGACCAGTTCCTCGTCTACGGCACCGCGACGCCCGACGCGCTCGACGCGGTGACCGAGCTGGTCGAGGCGCTCCCCTCCTGGGGGGCGGTCACCGTCCGCTCGGACGGCGATCCCATCCGCTTCGAACTCGAGGTGAGCGACCCGCCGATCCTCTCGGTCGTCGCGTCCCTCGGCGGGTACATCGATCGAACCGTCATCGAGGACGGCGACGTCCGGCTCGCGATCCACCTCGCTCCGACCGCCGAGGTTCGCCACGTTATCGACGTCATCGCGGCCGAACACCCGCAGGCCGAGATGCTTCGTCGCCACCAGATCAGTCGACAGGCGGACGACCCCCAGCGCATCCACCGCCGACTCGTGACCGAACTCACGGAGCGACAGCGTGCCTCCCTGGAGGCCGCCTACCGCGCGGGATTTTTCGAGTGGCCTCGCGAAACGTCCGCAGAAGGCGTCGCCGAGTCGCTAGGCGTGGCCCCGCCGACCTTCCACCAGCACCTGCGGAAGGCTCAGCGGAAGGCGTTCGATCTGCTGTTCGCACCCACGACGTGACCTGCCGGATCGGTCCCTCGACCACGGGTGAGGGGCCCGCGACCGTCGAATTGCCTCGGGCCGCCCGCGTCGACGTGAGGGGTCGGGCCGCCCGCGACCGCGCGCGGAGCTCGGCCGGAGACGTTCGGTCCCCTACCCGCCGCGCTCGTCCACCGCCGGAAGCGTGAACGAGAACGTCGAGCCCTCCCCGGGTTCCGACTCGACCCAGATATCGCCGTCGTGGCGCTCGACGATGCGCTCGCAGAGCGCCAGTCCGATTCCCGCTCCGGCCCGCTCGTCCCGGAGTGTCACACGCTGGAAGATCTCGAAGACGTGCTCCTGATCGGCCGGATCGATGCCGAGTCTCCCGTCGCTAACCGACACCGTCCACACCGTGCCGTTTCGCTCGGCGGAGACGCGGATCCGCGGAGGGTCGTCGCCGCTGTACGTGACCGCGTTGTCGATCGGGTTCTGGAACGCCTGCCGGATCTGGCGCTCCTCCCCCTCGACCCGGGGAAGCTCCTCGATCGACAGTTCGGCGTCGGTTTCGCCGAACCGAACGTCGAGATCGTCCCGAACGTCCGCGACAACGTCCTCGAGGTCGATCGGCCTGAACGGTTCTCCCCGGGTCTCCACGCGGGAGTACGCGAGGAGTCCGTCGATCATCGATCGCATCCGGTCCGCGCCGTCGACGGCGAACTCGAGGAACTCGCGCCCCTTCGCGTCGAGTTCGTCCTCGTCGCGACGTTCTACGAGCTGGAGGTACGAGGAGACCATCCGCAGCGGCTCTTGCAGGTCGTGAGAGGCGGCGTAGGCGAACTGTTCGAGGCGCTCGTTGGACGTCTCGAGATCCGCGACCAGCCCCTCGAGTTCCCGCTGGTACCGGTGGCGTTCGATCGCTTCCGCGAGGACGGTGGCGACGCTCCGGATGAACGCGACGTCCTCGTCGGTGAAAGTGCGTCGTTCGGTGTCGTGAGTGCCCAGAATTCCCCACGGTTCGTCGTACGGGCCGCTGATGGTGCTGATGCCGCTCCGGACATCGTGGCTCGTCGGCAGTTCCGGACCGCCGAACCGCGTTTCCGTCTCCAGGTCTTCGACGACGATCGGGCGGTCGCTCGCAGGGTGCACGTCGCCTGCGAGTCCGCTTCGAGGGCCGATACCGTCGCTTCGCCCGCGAGGCCGTCCCTCAACCCGACGCCCTGGCGGAGCAGGAGTTCGTCGGTTTCGGCGTTCGGGTCGAGCACTTTGCAGTACTCGTCGTCGAGGACGTTCGCCACCTGTCGGGTCGCCTCGCGCACGAGCTCGTCCGGGTCGTCTGTCTCGAGCGCGAACTGGTCGAGATCGGCCACGGCTCGCTGTTGGCGTGCCCGCCGGGCGAGTTCCCGTTCGCGCTGCGTTCGCTCGGTGGCGTCCTGGGACATCGATAGGACGGCGTACCCGTCGCCGGCGTCGTCGGTCACCGAGTGGGTGCGGAACTCGAACGTCCGCCCCTGAACCGCCAGCTCGAACGAGGCCGACTCGCCGCCGAGCGTCGCGCGGTAGTTCCGCTCGATACCCGCCAGGAGCTCTCCCGGGTAGACGTCCTGGATCCGCTCTCCGCCGAGCGTACCGAACGAGGATCCTCGTCCCGAACTCGTCAACTTTCCTCGCAGGGCGGTAGCGTCTCGCAGGCGGCCGTCGGTCCGCTAGGCGCTCGACGTCGACGGCACCTCGCGCCCCGAGGCCCGCGAACCGATTAGGACGGTGGAGTGTCACCCCGGCGCCCGACAACCGTTATGCCAATCGGTAGCATATGATTCTTCCCTGCGAAGGGGACGAGCGCTCATGGTAAAAGAAGTAAACTGTAAAGCGGCGGGATTCGACGACTGTGAATTCCTCGTTCGGGACGAAAACGAGGACGAGCTGGTCGACCTCGTCCAGCACCACGCCGAGCAGACCCACGACAAGACCGTCTCTCGGGACGATATCGAAGGGCTGATGCGGGACGTCTGATCGCTGCTCTGCCGATCACCGTCGATCCCATCGCCGCTATTTTCGGCGACGTTTCGCTCGAAGCGACCGGACCGCGGCCCCGGCTTGGGCGACCGGGATCGGCAACTGCCCGAGCGCGGATCGGACGTCACGCGTCTCAGCTTCCGCCGATTCACCGTCTGGAGCGCGCCGTCAGTGGGCGGAATCCTCGACCGAGAGAAATCCACGTTTCTTATACCGTCCGGGCCGTGATATCGTGGTGAGGGCACGTAGCTCAGTCCGGATAGAGCGTCGGACTTCTAATCCGACGGTCGTGGGTTCGAATCCCATCGTGCCCGTGATTGTGCGACGAGCGGAGGCGAGGAGCGAATCGCGAACAACGATGGGTTCGAATCAGGGAGGTCGCAGGCTCGCGAGCGGAGCGAGCGAGACCGTCCGACCGTGGTTCGAATCCCCTCGTGCCCGCTGCGTCGGGACGAACGAACGTGAGAAGCGAATCGCGACCTTCCGTGACCGGTCGATGACGCGGGCTGACCCGGCGCGAACTCCTCGGTGGAGCGTCTGATGGGACAGTTACCGCCGAGCCGAGCATCGACGCCACGGCCAGGGCCTGCTCTGGAACGGCGGCTAGGTCACGGCCGACGAGCGAGCGCGCCGTCGGTGTGGCCGGTCGGACGAACGAGGCCGTCCCCCGCTAAGACGGCGCCAGCCACGCCGCGTTCGGCGCGGGCGTATCGAGCGAGGGACGCCCCGTCGAACTCGACGATCCCGATCGGATCGACGGCACCACGGACCGACACTCCGTCACCGGTGGAGACCGACGGCGACGATAGCCGAACGGTTGACGGGTGTTGGGTGTGGCGGGCCTCTGCACGTAGGTTCCCCAGTTAGAAGACTCGTCACCGTAAATCGGGTATGGCATCTCGAACGGCCGGACGAACGGACACCGGAACGCGGACTCGACTCGAACCGTGGCAAGCGGGCCTCGTCGGCGGCGTCGCCGGCGGCGTCGCGTTCGGCGCGATGATGACGATGACGATGGGGCCGATCATCGAGATGGCGATCCCGGGGATGTACGGCCTCGGGCCGTCGCTCGCCGTCGGCTGGGCGATCCACATGCTCAACTCGATCGTGCTCGGCGTCGTCTTCGGAGCGCTCCTCGGAACGACCGGGTTCGGGAACCGGCTCGGAAGCAACGCCAGTATCGCGGCGGCGGGGCTCGCCTACGGGATCGTCCTCTGGCTCGTCCTCGCGTCGTTCGTCATGCCGGCGTGGGTCGGCGCGATGACGGAGATGGCGCCGCCCGTCCCCGACTGGAACGGACAGAGTCTGCTGGGACACGCCGTCTACGGCGTCATTCTGGGACTGGCGTACGCGCTCATCGCGCGAACGTAGTCCCCCACTTCGGCAGCATCTGATGTCCGCTCCCTCTGCAACATCTGATATCCCCTCCCTCCGCAGCATCTGATGTCCCCTCCCTCCGCAGCATCCGTTTTTTGTGCCACCAATTCGCTACCTCGCCGCCCGGTACGACGACCCCTTCGCCCAGTAGGACGGACTCGCCGTCGAGACGACGCTCTGTCGAAGTCGACACGACCGGCAACCGCGGAATCTCACCCGAGCGGGCGGGTGTCGGTGGTCGTTCCCGACGCCGCCGCTCGGCGTTCTGCGTCGCCGTCCCCTCGCATTCGTCGGGTGCTGCCGTCGAAGCGTTTGCTGTCACACGGACGCCCCGTCGACGTCGATCTTGCCGGCCACGTACACGAAGCTCAGGAGCAACAGACCGACCCCGACCGGCAAGAGCCACGCGAACATGGTCAACAACAGGCCGCTCGCCTGGATTCCGAGGGCGATCAGGACCACCGGTCCGCAACAGACGGTACCCGACAACAGCGCTGGCAGCGACGCGAACAGACCGGATCCCGCACCGATCCCGCAGGCCGCCGGTTGCACGACCGCGAGGTAGGTCAGTCCGAGGTTGACGCCGACGAGGCCGGCGAGAGAGAGGCCGAGCGCCACGTTGACCGGCGAGACCAGCACTCGAACGACGCCGGTGTCGAGGAGTGCGACGGCCTCGAACGACGCCGGACCGGTCCGGTCGAACATGCGGGCCGTCGGATCGTCGACGACGATCACGTTCGCCGCCACGTCGGGTCGAAATGCGAGGTCGCCCACGGCCCAGAGAAAGGCCGCGAGGTAACCGACCGTGACGACGGCGGCGATCGCCAGCGAATCGTGCCGACGAAAGACGAGCACCAGTGCGGCGAGCGTTCGGTCGATCCGTCGCCGCGGATCCGGAGCGAACCGATCGTCGATGCTCATTCGTGGACCGCCGTGGACGGATAGTACCCGTACCAGGCGAACCACATCGCGTCGAACCCGATTTCGCGCTCGAGCGGAAGCGACTGCGGGTCGTACCGGGTGCCGGCGACGGTGAGGACTCCGTCGTCGCACTCGACCGGTTCGTCGTCGGGGTTCCGATACGCGTAGCCCGTATCGAGCGCGTCGTCGTAGACGGTCACGTATCGAACGTCGTTCATCGTCCCCTCGATCACCTCCCGCTCGCGGAGCGTCGCTTTCGGGACGGCCATCGCGCCGTCGGCGTTCCGGACGCCGATGACGACCTCCTTCGGCGGGAACCGATCGTCGGTCGCGAGCGGACTGAAGAGCGTCGCCTCGTTCTCGTAGTACCCGACCGGCGGATTGTAGGCCCCGTACGGATCGTCTCCGTAGTTCCGAACGTACCCGGTATCCTCCGTGAGCACGACCGTCTCCGGAAACCCGTCCCTCCAGCGCTCCCACGTCGTCCAGGTGACCTGAAACTCCTCGAGGTAGGCGCCTTCGAGCGGACCGCGGACACCCCACGCGAGCATCTGGGGCCACCACGTCTCCGTCCCGCGATCGTACATGACGAGGTTGCTGTTGATCAGTCGGCCGGAGACGCCGAGCTCGACGTCGCCGCGGTAGAAGCCCTGGGCCGTCCCGGTCAGCGGACAGTACGTCACCGCGACCGATTCGCCGCCGACGACGTCGTTGACGATCTCGTGCCACACGAGGGTGTACTGGGGGTAGGCCTTCGACTCGCCGTTCAGTTCGACGCCGAAGACCGGATCGCCGTCCGCCAGGTTCGACGGCGGATCGTCGGCCGAGGCGAACTGCGGGTCGTCGACGGAGGGGATGCCGTCCTGTCCCGGGCCCCCGGAGAGGCTCGCGTCCTCGAGTTCGTCGGTCGCGTACTCCTCGGGGAGCGATCGATCGGCCGTCGGCGGTCCACCGGTCGACGCGTCCCCCGCGCTCGCCGTGCGATCGGGGCCGCCGAATCGATCCAGACAACCCGCCAGGGCGACGAGGCCGACGGCGCCGCTCGAGCCGAGAAGGGATCGCCTGGAGAGGGCCGTACGTCGTCGTCGGTCGTCCATACGTATCGGACGGACGCCGTCACGATAACCGGGCGCAAGTCGTGTGCGACCGACACACAGGCGCAGTTCGGATTCCTGTCACCACCGATCGACGACGACCTATTCGGCGAACGCGTCCGCCTCGCCCAGATCGTGAATCACGGTCGCGCTCGTCCGAATCCCGTTCTCGAAGCACTCGAGATCGAGGTGCTCGTTCGGCGAGTGGTTCCCCTGGTCGGGGTTGGCGTACGGGACGATCAGCACCGGAACGTCGGCGAGCGCGGGCACCTCCCGGAAGTAGGCGGCGGGGAGGCTGCCGCCGAGGACCGGGAACTCGACCGGGTCTCTCTCCCAGACGGCCTCGAGCGCCGCGGCGATCGGGTCCGCGACCGGCGCGTCGATGGGCGTCTTCAGGGGCGGGAACGTCCCCTGTTTGGTCACCTCGACGTCGGGGTGGTGGGCCGTGACGTGGTCGCGGACGGTTTCGAAGACGTCGTCGGGATCCTGGTGGGGAACCAGTCGGCAGTCGAGTTTGGCCGTCGCCGTCGAGGGAAGCACCGTCTTCATGCCGTCGCCCCGGTAGCCCGACGAGAGGCCGTTGATCGTCAGCGTCGGGCCCAGCAGCAATCGTTCGTAGTACGGCAGCTCGGACGCCAGGTGGGTGAGCTCGAGTTCCTCCCGTATCGCCGCCTCGTCGGTGGGGACCTCCTCGACGGCCGCCCGGTCGGCCGCGGTCACGTCGATGCCCTCGTGGAAGCCGTCGATCGTGATCTCGTCGCCGTCGCGCATCGACGCCAGCACCGCGACGAGTTCCGTCGCGGCGTCGGGGACCGGCCCGCCGAAGTTCCCGGAGTGCAGGTCGGTGTTCGCCGTCCGAAGGTCGAGCTGGAACGAGAGGACGCCCTTGTTCCCGTAGGCGATCAGGGGCCGTCGCTCGCGGGCGCCCCGGCCCCCGCCGCCCGACGCGGGGCCGAACATCGGCCCGTCAGCGACGTAGACGACGTCCGCGTCGGCGAGTTCGGCGGGATTCGACGCGAGGTAGTCCCGAAAGCCCGCGCTACCGCTCTCCTCGCCGCCGTCGAGGACGAGTTTGACGGTCACCTCGGGGAACGCGTCCGCCTCGAGCAGGGCGTCGACGGCGAAGGCGTGGGCGGCGAACTGGCCCTTGTTGTCGCCCGCGCCGCGGGCGTAGATGCTGCCGTCTCTGACGGTGGGTTCGAACGGCGGCGAGTCCCACTCGGTCTCGGCCCCCGGCGGCTGGACGTCGTAGTGGCCGTAGAAGAGGATCGTCGGCGCGGCGTCGTCCGCGAGCCGCTCGGCGTAGACGACCGGATAGCGATCCGTCTCGATCCGTCGCACGGTCTCGAACCCGAACCGGGAGAGCGTTTCGACGACGAGGTCGGGTGCGGCGTCCATCCCGTCGCCGGTCGTGCTGACGCTCGGCTGTCTCAGGAGCTCGAACAGCGCCTCGCGGTAGTCGTCGAGGTTCGCGTCGATCGCCCGGTCGATGGCGGCCTCCATACCGTGGGATTCGTCGCGGTCCGCATCGGCGTTTCGATCGAGCCGTTCGGTCGCGTTCGGCTCGATCGCCCGGCCGGTCGTCCCCGACGCCGGCGGGCGGGGCGGTCCGGATCCGGTGCGGACCGACGAGCGATCGCCGCCGGTTCGGTCGACGGTCGCGATCGCCGTTCGGGGTCGGGCGCGACCGCTCCGAGGACGGCTCGTCCGGGCACCTTCGGGACGTTCGGGTCGAGGCGGCGGAATGTCGGGTCGGACCGTCGCGGGGCCGGCCGGGGTGAGAAGGCTTTTGTATCCGATGGGCCAAACGGTGGTATCGGGGTTTCGGGCCGTTCACGGGCGAGCCCGCCGGGGCTCACGGCACCGGACCCGCCGTTTCGACGTTCGGCGTTCGATCGACCGCTTCGCGAGTCGGGCGCGTTCGCCCGCCGCCGTCCCCGCGGTCGAACGAGCGCCGATCGAACTCATCTATGAGCGACACCACCGCATCTCCGTCGGACCTGTACGACCGCGTCGACGCCGAACTGCCCCCGGAACTGGACGTCTCCGAGGTCAGGTACGAGGGGCCCGACCTCGTCGTCTACACCGAGACGCCCCGCGAGTTCGCGAAAGACGGCGACATCATCGGCACGCTCGCGCGAACGTTCAAAAAGCGGATCACGATCCGGCCGGCGCCGGGGACCCAGTCGAGTCCCGACGAGGCGCGGGCGGCGATCCAGGAGATCGTCCCCGACGAGGCGGAGATCCGCGAGCTGGAGTTCTACGCCGAGGTCGGGGAGGTCGTCATCGAGGCGGAGAAGCCCGGCCTGGTGATCGGCCGGCGCGGGAGCACCCTCCGGGAGATCACCGAGGAGATCGGCTGGACGCCCGAGGTGATCCGGACGCCGCCGATGGAATCGTCGACCGTCGACAACGTCCGGAGCTTCCTGCGTCAAGAGCGCGGCGAACGCCGGGACTTCTTAGAGCGCGTCGGCGAGGGGATCCACCGCGAGCCGCCGAACGAAGTCGACTGGGTCCGCGTCACGACGCTCGGCTGCTGTCGGGAGGTCGGCCGGGCGAGCTTCCTCCTGAACACGCCGAACTCGAAGATCCTCATCGACTGCGGGGACAAACCCGGCGCCGAGGGCGAGGTCCCGTACCTCCACGCGCCCGAAGCGTTCGGCGCGGGCCCGCAGTCGATCGACGCCGTCGTGTTGACCCACGCCCACCTCGATCACAGCGCGCTGCTCCCGCTGCTGTTCAAGTACGGCTACGACGGGCCGGTCTACACTACGGCGCCCACGCGGGATCTGATGGGACTGCTGCAACTCGACTACCTCGACGTCGCCGCCAAGGAGGGTCGCACGCCGCCGTACTCGAGCGAGCAGGTCCGCGAGGAGATCAAGCGCACGATCACCGTCGATTACGACAGCACCACCGACATCGCGCCGGACGTCAAGCTGACGATGCACAACGCCGGCCACATCCTCGGCAGCGCCGTCTGTCACTTCCACGTCGGGAACGGCTTTCACAACGTCGTCTTCACCGGCGACATCCACTACGAGCCGACCCGGCTGTTCAACGGGGCCGTCAACAACTTCCCCAGGGCCGAGTCGATGATCATGGAGTCGACGTACGGCCGGCGCGGAGATCACCAGACCGAGACCGCAGAGAGCGAGGCGCGCGTCGCCGAGCTGATCCGAGAGACCCACGACGCGGGCGGCAAGGTCGTCATCCCGGCGTTCGCGGTGGGGCGCTCCCAGGAGCTGATGCTCGTCCTGGAGGAGGCGATGCGCGAGGGCGAGATCCCGACGATGCCGGTCTACCTCGACGGGATGATCCGCGAGGCGACGGCGATCCACACGGCCTACCCCGAGTACCTCCGCGACGGCCTCCGTCAGCGGATCCTCCACGAGGACGAGAACCCCTTCCTGGCCGAGCAGTTCGACCAGGTCGACGGCGGCCACGAGATGCGCGAGCGGATCGCCAGCGGCGACCCCTGCATCATCCTCTCGACGTCGGGGATGGTCACCGGCGGACCGATCATGTCCTGGCTCGAGCTGCTCGGCCCGGACCCGAACAGCACGCTGCTGTTCGTCGGCTACCAGGCCGAGGGCACGCTCGGCCGCCGGATCCAGAGCGGCCGAACCGAGGTCTCGCTGGACGACCGCCGCGACCGGGCGGACCGGGTCACCCTCGAGTGTCGCATCGAGTCCGTCAGCGGCTTCTCCGGCCACGCCGACCGGGCGGGTCTGGAACGGTACGTGAAGGAGATGAACCCTCGCCCGGAGCGGATCCTCTGCGTCCACGGCGACGAGGCGGCCACCGACCAGCTCTCCTCGGCGCTCTACCAGCAGTTCGACGTGCGAACCTACCAGCCGAAGAACCTCGAGACGTTCCGGTTCTCGTAGGCGGCGCCGAGGGGCCCTTTCGTCCGCGCTTGGAGGCGGTGCCGAGGGGCCCTCTCGTCCGCGCTTGGAGGCGCTCCCGGGGAGCGCTTCGGTCACTGGGTGACCCGGATTCGCCGGTGAAAAAACGCGTCGACGCGAGCCGGAATTTTCGATTCGAAATACCTTTCGTCGCTCCGTCGAAGTCCGACCCGTGAACGAGGACAGGTTGCAGTTCTGGGCGCTCTACCTCACCCGGTTCTCCGAGGGGTTCGGGTTCATCACGCTGGTGACGCTCCTTCCCTACTACATCAACGAGCTCGACCCGTCGGGAACGACGATCCTGGGGATCTCGGTGAGCGCCGGGCTGGTCATCGGCATGTACACGACCGGGTTCACGCTCGCCCAGACCGCGGCCGTCGTCCCGCTGGCGTGGGCGGGCGACCGGTTCGACAAGCGGACCGTCCTGCTCGTCGTGCTGGCGATCGGGGTCGCGGTCTACGCGTCGTTCCCGATCGTCGACTCCAGCGGATCGTTCATCGCGATCCGCGCGCTCCAGGGGATCGCCGTCACCGGTGCCGGCCTGATGACGCTCTCGCTGGTCGGCCAGCTCGCCGAGGTTGGGACGCGAGCAAACCACATCGGGAAGGCGAACGCGGCGAGCTTCGCGGCGTCGATCGTCGGCGGGCTCAGCGCCGGCGGCCTCTACGACGCCTTCGGCTTCGGACCGATATTCGCCGTCATCGTCTGCATCATGCTGGTCGCGTGGCTGATCGCGTTCCGCTATCTCGGCCCCGACGAGACGCGGATCGAGGGATTCCCGTTCGCGGGCCTCGCGCTCAACAGCCGGATCCTCACGATCTCCGCGTTTCGCTTCCAGTACGCGTTCTCGGTGACGCTCGTGCGGACCTGGGTGCCGATCTTCGCCGGGGTCGCCGCCGCGGAGGGCGGACTGGCCTACGGCGGGATCGCGGTGGCGCTCACGGTCACCGTCGAGAAGTTCACCAACATGTGCTGTCAGCCGTTCACCGGCCGGCTCTCTGACGTCTACGGCCGCGCGCTGTTCGTCTTCGCCGGCGGGGCGGCCTACGGCGTGATCGCGCTGTTCGTCCCGCTCTCGCCGGCGATCGGCGCCGCGTTGAATCTCCCGTCGGAGCTCGTCGTCGCGCTCCCCGGCGCGATCGCCGGGCTCGCGCTTCCCGGCGTGGTGCCCGTCGAGGCCGTTCCGGGCCAGCTCGTCCTCGTGTCGAACGTCTCGCCCGCGTTCCTCCCGCTGGTCGCGCTCTCGGGGCTTCTCGGCGTCGCCGACAGCTTTCGCGAGCCGGCGAGCATGGCGCTGTTCGCCGACGAGGGGACCAGCGAGGGCGGCGTCGCCTCGAGCTTCGGGATCCGCGAGCTCGTCTGGCGGCCGGGCAGCGTCGTCGCCCCGCTGCTGGGCGGCTGGCTCATGGTCGAGGTGAGCATGGCGTCGGTCTTCACCCTCGGCGGCGCGTTCGCGCTGACCGGCGCGGCGACGTTCCTCGCGATCCTCGTCACCGTTCACGGTTCGCGGGCGCTCACGACCTGGTGAGCGGGCTTCGCGTTCGGGCGTCGGACCACGCCGGGCGAGCGCGGATCGCGGACCGGAGCCACCGACGCCGATCGTTCCGGCGGGTTCCGGACCGCCCGTATCCGCTCAGCGACCTCGCGTCCACTGGACGTCGAAATCCGTCTCGTCACCCGTCGCCTCGACCCACACCACGGCGTCGACCAGACCGGCGAGCCGGCGCATCGTCCGATCGTCGTGTCGCGTGTACTCGATTCCGAAGACGGCGACGCCGCCGGTCGATCGCTGTCGGTCGACGAGTTGCTCGACGACGCGGGTGACCTGTTCGAGCCGCGTCTCCGCGAGCATCGGCGAGAGCGACCGGACGACGACGTCGATCGTCTCGCAGTCTCTGGACAGCGTCGACTCGAGCTGCTGGAGGGCGAGCACGATGCGAGTCAGTTCGGAGGGGTTCGGCAGCGAAACCGTGGGGTGCTCCTGGAACGGCGCGGAGGGCCGGTTCCCGCCGCTCGCGTCGACCACGGCAAGCCGGCCCGACGCGGAATCGTCCACCACCGCCCGATGCTGGTCGATCGTTCGCTCCGCGTCGACGGCGGTCGTCAGGACGAGCCGGCAGTCCGCCGGGTCGGCGTACCGGTCCGAGAGGCGGAGCGTCAGCGTGCGGTCGTCCATCGGAGCGGGCTTCGCGACGAGGATCGACGAGCCGGCGGGGAGCTCGTCCGGCAGGTCGCGCAGGGCGCCACCGTCGTCGTCCGCGGCAGGGTCCATTCGATTCATCGGGAGGGGGTCGTGCGCGACGGGGAGGGAAGCTCGCGATCGTACCGGGAGAGGAGCCCCGGGCCGTTCGCGAGGCGCTCCGGCGCGTCGAACGGGTCCGACGCCCAAGATCGTGGCGGGGTGCATCCGGAGAGGGCAACGAGGCCGCGCCGCTGTCCCCCGTTCGTTCAAAACCGACCCGTAAATACGTTTCGCTGCATACATCCGGAACGATCGGCGGGAAACGACAACGAACGTCGGACTATTGGGGACCGATCACGAACGCCGGCATATCGGGGACCGATCACGAACGCCGGCATATCGGGGACCGATCACGAACGCCGGCACATTTCGAGTGAGTGCGCACCAGCGTCCCGGCCGCTCGACCGGTTCCCGACACCACGTCCTCGACTCGCGGATTCGGGGTCCTGTACCGTCGTGTGAAGCCCCGCGGCCGCGCCGGAACGCGCGCCGAGGGCCCGACGGTACGTTTCGCGCCGTTCGCGGGTGATCCGCGGGCACGGCTCACGGCGCCATCGTGCGAGACGCGGGATCGGCGAGCGACCGGCCGGAGATGCCCGGAT
This sequence comes from Halovivax sp., assembly GCA_007119345.1. GTDB lineage: Archaea > Halobacteriota > Halobacteria > Halobacteriales > Natrialbaceae > Halovivax. Next base: position 362 of record SKPV01000014.1, on the reverse strand, counting down.
CAGACGAGCTGGATGAGGTTGCCGTTGCGCGAGACGTGGACGTCGCGACCCAACGTGTAGCCCTCGTCCGAGGCGAGGTCGACGTACCCCGACAGGCCCTTCAGGTTCTGGTGGGCGGGGATGACGTGCTGGGGCTGGAGGGCATCGAGCATCTCGTAGTGGCCCTCCTGGTTCAGGTGGCCGGAGACGTGGATGTCGTCGTAGACGCGCGCGCCCTGCATGCCCAGCAGCTTCTCGGCCTGGTAGCGCTGGCCCTCGTTGGTCGGCTCCGGAATGACGCGCGCGGAGAAGACGACCTTGTCGCCGTCGTCGAGCTCGTAGGGCGTCTCGCCGCGGGCCATCCGGGTCAGCATCGCCCGGGG
>SKPV01000132.1 GCA_007119345.1 Halovivax sp. | reverse complement strand
GACGATGACGACGAGCAGTGCGTCGACGCGTCGAACTGGCCCGCGGGTTCGGGCACCGACGGATACGAGTACATCGAGCGGGTCGATATGGACGACCAGGTCGTCGAGACCTCGGGCGACGACGCCTACTACGACTTCGCCTGCCCAGACGTCGTCACCGTCCAGCGTGGCGGGACGTTCGAGGTCGCCGTGGACTTCGACGACGGTGGCTACGACGATCACTACGGGAGCGTCCACGTCGACTGGGACCAGAACGAGGACTGGTCGACCGCCGACGGCTTCGAGATCATGTCCGGCGTCGGCGACGATAGCCAGACGTACTCCGCATCCGTCGAGGTGCCCGACGACGCGGAACTGGGCGGCACGCTCGCCCGCGTGCGTCTCAGCTACGGCGACTTCGACGATCCGGACGACGAGGGCGAATGGGGCGAGGTGAACGACTTCACCGTCTACGTCGAGGACGACGAGGACGACGAGGACGACGAGGACGACGGCGATTGCGTAGACGCGTCGAACTGGCCTGAGGGAACAGGCACCGACGGATTCGAGCACGTCCAAGAGCTGGACGTCGATGGCCAGGTCGTCGAGACCTCGGGCGACGACGCCTACTACGACTTTACCTGCCCCGACGTCGTGGAGGTCGAGCAGGGCGGCTCGTTCGAACTCGCGATGACCTTCGACGACGGCGGCTACGACGACCACTACGGGAGCGTCCACGTCGACTGGGACCAGAACGAGGACTGGTCGACCGCAGACGGCTACGCCATCATGAGCGGCGTCAATTCGGCTGGCACCTACACGACCACCGTGGACGTGCCGGACGACGCGGCGACCGGAACGACGCTCGCTCGCGTCAGGCTCAGCTGGAGCGACTTCAGAGCGCCTGACGACACCGACGAGTACGGCGAGGTCAACGACGTCACCATCCACGTGCGGTAATCACGCTGGCCGGTCCGTCCGGGACTTCGTCCTCCTCCGGGGATTCGCGCTTTTCGGCGATCGTCCGATATCGCGGCGGATATCCCACGTGCCGCCGGCGAACCGCGGAAAACCGGGACGAAAAGACATTACTTCTCGGGAGGTGACTTACCGCGCATGTCGCTTCAGACGCCGCCGCTGCGTGGGATCCACGACGACCGCGGAGCGCGATTCACGGAGTTCGGCGGATGGGAGATGCCGGTCGAGTTCGACTCAATTCGCGAGGAGCACGAAGCCGTCCGATCGGACGTCGGGATCTTCGACGTCTCGCACATGGGCCAGCTCGAGGTGACGGGACCGGACGCGACGACGTTGATGCAGCGGCTGACTTCGAACGACGTGACGTCCCTCGACACGGGCGACTCCCAGTACGCGGCGATCACCGACGAGGACGGGACCGTCATCGACGACACGGTCGTCTACCGACTGCCCGACGAGACCGACGAGGCGGCCTACCTGTTCGTGCCGAACGCCGGCTCGGACGAGGCGATGACCGACCGCTGGACGATCCACCGCGACGAGTGGGGCCTCGACGCGACGGTGACGAACCGAACGACGGAGTACGCCATGGTGGCCGTGCAGGGACCCCGCGCGCGGGCGGTCGTCCGCGAGGCGGTCGCCGACCCGTCGGACGTCGAAGAGCTCTCGCGGTTCGAGGCCGCGTACGCGACCGTCGACGGCGTCGAGTGCTGGACCGCCCGAACCGGTTACACCGGCGAGGACGGCTTCGAACTGATCGCGCCCGCGGAGCGAGCCGACGACGTCTGGGCCGCGTTCGCAGACGAGTGTCAGCCCTGCGGACTCGGCGCGCGCGACACGCTGCGCCTCGAGGCCGGCTTCCTCCTCTCGGGACAGGATTTCGATCGAGCGGACAACCGACGGAACCCGTACGAAGCCGGGATCGGGTTCACGGTGAAGCTGGACACGGAGTTCGTCGGCCGAGACGCCCTGGAGCGCGTCCGCGAGGAAGGCGTCGACGAGAAGCTGATCGGCTTCACGCTGATCGACCGCGGCGTCCCCCGTCACGGCTACGACGTGACGAAGCCCGACGGCGAGGTGATCGGGACGGTCACGAGCGGAACGATGAGTCCGACCCTCGGCGAGCCCGTCGGCCTCGCGTACGTTCCGGTGGAGCACGCAGACGCGGGCACGACCCTTCGCATCCGCGTCCGCGGCGAGCCGAAAAAGGCAAGAGTTGAAACCATCCCCTTCGTCGATACGGTATAATGAGCTTCGAGATCCCATCGGACCGGCGGTACCTGGAATCGCACGAGTGGGCCCACGAGACCGACGGCGTCGTCCGCGTCGGCATCTCCGATTTCGCCCAGGACGAACTGGGCGACGTCGTCTTCGTCGAACTCCCGGAGGAAGGTGACGAGATCGCTCAGGAAGCGGAGTTCGGCGTCATCGAGTCCATCAAGGCCGTTTCCGACCTCTACGCCCCGGTGAGCGGCGAGGTCGTCGGCGTGAACGATGCCCTCTTCGACGCGCCCGAACTCGTCAACGACGACCCCTACGGAGACGGCTGGATGCTCGAGATCGAGCCCTCGGACGCCGGCGAGTTCGATTCGCTCTTGAGTGCCGACGAGTACGAAAACCAGGTAGCCTGAGCCGTCGCCGTCGTCGCCGAGAACGCTCCGGGGCTCCGGGGATTCGCGCCGGCCTCGGCCGCGTTACTCGAACCCGACCAGTCGGTCGAGCACCTCTTCGAGCGGCGTCTCCGTCACCGCGAGCGAGTAGCCGTCGATCCGAGCGAGGTCGCCGGCGTGCTCCCAGAGGTCGTCATCGTCGATACCGTGGAGGACGACGGCGTTCGGCGTCGGGGTGACGACCCGGAGCGCGACCAGGCCCCGACTCACGCCCGTAACGCCGGTAAACACCAGCGCACGGTTCGTCGATTGCCCGTAGAGTCGGACGAACTCCTCGCTCGAGAGGCGGGTGATCGCTCGAACGCTGTCGATGACCGTGTGGCCGCTGATGCGGTCGTGGTTCCCCGGTTCGACCTCGGTGGCGTCGATCGTCCGGTAGAATCTGGACAGGGGAAGCGCCGTCGAGTACTCCTGGAGGTCGTGAACGACGTCGCTCTCGAAGCCGGCCGAGAGCACTCGCGCGTACTGGCGAATGCGCTCGCCGCCCCGGCGCTCGTCGATGGCGATGAGCCCCTCGACGAGTCGGCGGATCACCCCGATGCCGGGACTCTCGCGTCGTCCGCTCTCGTAGTCGGAGACCACCGACGAGGAGACGTCGAGCTCTGCGGCCAGCTCCGTCTGGGCCACGTCGAAGTCCGTCCGCCACTTCCGGAGCGTCGCGCCGGGATCCTCGCTCAGGGTGATCTCGCCCGCGATCTTCTCGGCGAGCTGCTCGCGGGGGCCGCGTTCGGTCATGGTCGTGGGATCGAGCGGTCGTTTCTTGTAGCTACCGGGTTTCTTGTCGCTGCCGGATTCGACGGTGTGGGCGGCCGGTCGTCCCGATCCCCCGCCTCGTCTCTGTCGTCGAGACTGTCGCGCGAGGGGAACACACAATACGGGTGACGCCCTGATGGGGGACATGCCTTCGACCGTCGTCCACGTCGGCCTGGCCGGGCTGATGGGTGCCGCGCTGCTCGGCGACGAGTTCGACACCAGGGCGATCCTGGTGGTGATGGCCGTCACCGCCGTCATCGACCTCGACACGGTAATCGGCATCTACTGGGAGGGCACACACCGGGCGGCGTTACACAACGTCTTCGTCGTGATCGTTCCCGCCGCGGTGTTGTACTGGGACGTCGAGCTCCGCGAGGAATCGTTCGTCCGCGATCGCTGGGGCGAGTACGGTTACCGCGTGGCCTGGGTGAGCCTCCTGACCCTGTTCGTCGCGCACATCCTCCTCGACGCCTTCTACAACGGGGTGAACCTGTTCTGGCCGCTGCACGACCAGTTCTACGACCTCTCCGGTAAGCTCTACGTCTCCGACCGGGACGGACTCGTCCAGACGTTCGTCGAATTCTCCACGGCAAACGACGGCACGCGGACGCTCGCCGAGTCGACCGACCGGGGGACGACCGATGACACCCACTACTCGACCGGCTTCGATCCCGGGCCGGACGCCGACGAGGAGACGGAGCGGATCTTCCCGATCGCGTACTCGGGTGAGCTGTTCGTCGTCGCACTGGCCGGTTACCTCACGGTTGGGATCCGAATCTGGGAGGGCCTTCGAGGCGACGAAGACGAGGAGTAACCGACGACGTGACGGCGCGGCGATGGCCGACCCCTTCCGTACCGACACGCCGAAGGTCGCCGGCGGCGAACGGCCGCCGATGACGATCGAGGTTTGGCCGTACGACCCGGAAACCGACCGCGATGAACTGTGGCGACTGAAGCGCGCGTTCGAACTGGAGCTCGCGAACGAAACCGGCGGGGACGAAAAGCGAACGGCTTACGCGGGAAAACTGACCGACGAGTACCGGGATCGGTACCTCGCGTGGGTGGAGCGCAGTCTCGCCGACGAGCCCCGCGCCGTCTCGCTCGCGACGGTCGACGGTGAGGCGGTCGGCTACGTCTTCGTCCTGCCCGAGCGGCTCTCGATGATCTGGGACGCGGCCGTGCTCAACGAGATCTACGTCGACCCCGACCGCCGCGGGACGGGCGTGGCGGATGCGCTCCTCGAGACGGCGGTCGCAGTCGCCGAGAGTCAGAACCTGCCGCTCGACAGGCTCGTCCTCGACGTGGATCCGGACAACGAGCGTGCGTACGATTTCTACCGCCGCCACGGATTCGAGCCCTGGGGCGAGATGGTGGCCCGCAGACTCTGAGTCCCGATCGATCGGCCACGCTTCGGACGTGGACGGGACGTTCCCTCCGAGGTCCTCCCCGATCTCCTCGATGGGGTCGCGGACTCGGTCAGTCCTCGGCGGGCGGATCGACCGTCTCGATCTGTCCCCGGATCCACGCGACGGCGTCGGCTACCTCGTCCGCGTCCGTCCCGGACACTTTCACGCGCCCCGGCGCCGATCCCTTCCGGGGATAGCTCCCTACGGCGACGTCGAACCGGTCGCGGATCTCCGCGAGCAGGCCGTTCAACGCGCCCTCCGGCACCGGCGTGAATACCGAGCGGCTGGTCGCTGCGCCGTCGAACTCGTCGGCCACCCGCCGGAAGGCGGCTCGCATCTCCTCCGGAAATCCGGCGAAGACGTAGACGTTCTCGACGACGCAGCCGGGCGCCCACCCGGCGTCGGTGACGATCGACCGCGACCCTTCCGGGAGCCGGGCGCCGGTCGCCGGATCTAACTCGAGGTCGTGTTCCTCGAAGAGCTCCGGGCGGTTCTCCCGGAGGATTCGTCCCTTCTCGACCAGTCGCTCTCGAACGGCCTCGTGGACGACGAGTTCGCGGTCGAGCGCGTCGGCGACCGCGTCGATCGTCACGTCGTCGGGCGTCCCGCCCAGTCCGCCGGTGACGATCACGGCGTCGTACGCCTCGCGCCAGCGATCGACGTAGTCCGCGATGACGACCCGATCGTCGGGGATCGTGACGATCCGTCGAACGGTCCCGCCGCGGTCGGCGATCTCCGCCGCGAGCCAGGTCGCGTTGGTGTTCGTCGTCTCGCCGGCGAGGAGCTCGTCGCCGACGGAAACGATCGCAACGTGCATACATGGTGGTCGGGTCGAAGGGAATTAGGCGCGTCGTCCGCTCGACCCGAGGACGCCCACCCGTTTCGGAACCACGAAACTGGCAACGTACAAGTGGACGCCAGCGATTGACCGGACCGAGACGTCGGAAGTGTGGGTACCGGTTCGACGAATAAACTCCCCGGCATACTCGCGACGGCCGTCCGAGAACGATACGGCGACCGGTATCACATCGTGAAGCTTCCCGACGGACTCGAGTTGATTCCGGTGGCTGACGACCCGCTGGAGGCGCTTAGAGACGAGTTCTCCGATATCGACAAATCCGCTGACGAACTTCGCGACGAAGCACGCGAGACCGCGCTCGACGAGGCAGGACGGTAATGTACGCGGAGACGGATTTTCTCCTCGCCCTCATCAGGGGCGAAGATTGGTTCGGCGAAGCCGCCGAGTCGGTCTACCGACGTCATCGAGACGAGTCGTGGACGTCCCAATTCACGCTCATCGAACTCCTCCTCGTCGCGTGCCGCGAAGAACTGGACACCGAACGGGTCGTCACGAACGCTGCCGATCTCGTCGAAATACGCGGCGACCGAGAGACTGTCCTCGCTGCGGCGACCTACGTCGAAGACCACGGTTTCACACCGTTCGATGCACTCTGCCGCGACGAATCGAACGGCGATACTATCGTTTCGAGCGACGGGACGTACGAGGGCGTGACGTCCCGCCTCGACCTGAGGTCCGT
>SKPV01000183.1 GCA_007119345.1 Halovivax sp. | reverse complement strand
GCTGCCGTCGACCTGCGCGATGTCCACGCCCAGCTCGCGGGCCAGCCGGCGGACGCTCGGCGGGGCGAACACCCGTCCCTCGGGCGTCTCGACCTCGCCGGTTTCGGCGCCGGTGGCGCCGGCGTCGCCCGCTTCGGCGGCGGATCCGTCGCCGGCGGACTCGGGCGCGTCGACTGCCCCCGCCTCGCCGGCGGTGTCGGCCTCCGAGCGCGTCTCCTGGTCGGCCGGCCCAGGGTCCTCGCCCTCGACATTATACGTAATGAACAGGTCCCCGACCGGCACCATCTCACCTTCCGCCCAGTGCAGTTCCTTGACGGTCCCGTTCACGGGCGAGGGCACCTCGACGAGCGCCTTGTCGGTCTCGACCTCGGCGACCGGTTGATCCTCCGAGACGGCGTCCCCCGGCTCGACCAGCCAGGAGACGAGCTCGCCCTCGGCGACGCCTTCGCCCACGTCGGGAAGTTTGAATTCGCGCACCATGGCTCAGAAGTCCACCGCGTCTCGGATGCCGTCCACGATGCGAGCCGGCTCCGGCAGGTAGTAGTCCTCGAGCGCGTACAGCGGGAACGGCGTGTCGAACCCGGTGATGCGCTCGACCGGCGCCTCCTGGTAGAGCAGGGCCTCCTCCTGGATCGTCGCCGTGATCTCCGCCGCGAGGCCGCCGGTCTTGGGGGCCTCGTGGACGACCGCGGCGCGGCCGGTCTTCGTGAACGAGTCGACGATGGTGTCGACGTCGAGCGGTGAGATCGTCCGCAGGTCGACGACCTCGACGTCGATCTCGCCCTCCAGTTGCTCGGCGGCCTCCAGGGTCTGGCGAGCCATCGCGCCCCAGGTGAACACGGAGATGTCCTCGCCCTCGCGGCGGACGGCGGCCTCGCCGATCGGCACCTCGTAGGAGCCGTCGGGCACCTCCTCGCGGAACGCGCGGTAGATGAGCTTGGGCTCGAGGAAGATCACGGGGTCGGGCGAGCGGATGGCGCTCGTCAGCAGCCCCTTCGTGTCGTACGGCGTCGAGGGGATGACGACGTTCAACCCGGGTTGGTGGGCGAACATCGCCTCCGAGGACTCCGAGTGGTGTTCGGGGGCGCGAATTCCGCCGCCGTAGGGGGCGCGGACGACGAGCGGACAGGTGTATCGTCCGCGCGAGCGCGTCCGCAGGCGCGCCGCGTGCGAGACGATCTGGTCGAACGCGGGGTAGATGAAGCCGAGGAACTGCATCTCCGCGACGGGCCGCAGACCGTAGGCGGCCATGCCGACGGCGGTGCCGGCGATGCCGGACTCCGCCAGCGGCGTATCGATGACGCGGTCCTCGCCGAACTCGTCGTAGAGGCCCTCGGTGGCGCGGAAGACGCCGCCGTTCTTGCCGACGTCCTCGCCCATCACGAGGACGCTGTCGTCCCGGCGCATCTCGGTCGCCAGGCCGTCGCGGACGGCCTGGACGAGCGTGAGGTTCTCCGTCTCTCCGGCGTCGTCCGCCGTCTGGGTCTGTTGTTCCGTAGCCATGGTCAGTCCTCCAGGAGCGCTTCGTCGCCGTGGCGTTCGCGGAGCGTCTCGAGCCACTCGAGCTGTTCTTCGAGCCGCCGGGGCATCCCGTCGTAGACGTGCGCGAAGATCTCCGCGGGGTCGGGCCGGTCGAACTCCTCGGCGGCGTCGATCGCGTCGGCGACGTCCGTCTCGATCTTCGACTCGATCGCGTCGACGCGCTCGTCGTCGAGCATGCCCCGGTCCCGCAGGAACCGCTCCATCCGCGGGATCGGGTCCTTCTGCTTCCAGCGCTCGACTTCCTCCTCGTCGCGGTAGACCGACGGGTCGTCCGCGGTCGTGTGGGCGCCGAACCGGTACTGGACCGCCTCGATCAGCGTGGGCCGGAGCTCGTCCTCGCCGGGGTTCTTGGCCTTCTCGACGGCCTCGCGGGTCACCTTGTACACCGCGAGGGGGTCCATCCCGTCGACCTGAACGCCCTCGAAGCCGTAGGCGGTCGCCTTCTGAGCGATCGTCGCGCTCGCGGTCTGGCGCTCGCGGGGCACGGAGATCGCCCACTGGTTGTTGTTACAGAAGAAGATCGCCGGCGCGTCGAACACCCCGGCGAAGTTCAGCCCCTCGTGGAAGTCGCCCTCGCTGGTGGCGCCGTCGCCGAAGTAACAGAGGAAGGCCTCGTCGTCCTCTCCCTTGAGCCGCGAGGCCCAGGCGGCGCCCGCGGCGTGGGGGATCTGGGTCGCGATCGGCACCGCGACCGTGAACAGGTTGACGTCCTCGGGGATGTAGTTGCCGTGCTCGTGGCCCATCCAGTACAGCAGCGTCCGCTGCAGGGACAGCCCGCGGACGAGGGCGGCCCCGTGCTCGCGGTAGCTCGGGAAGACCCAGTCCTGCTCGTCGAGCGCCGTCGCGCTGCCGATCTGGGCGCCCTCCTGACCGGACAGCGGCGGGTACGTCCCCATCCGCCCCTGACGCTGGAGGCTGACGGCCCGCTGGTCGAAGTGGCGAGCCAGCCGCATCTGTTCGTACATCTCCACGAGCGTCTCCTCGGAGAGGTCAGGTACCGACGCGCCGTCGAGAACGCGCCCGGCGTCGTCGAGGACCTGGACCCGCTCCCTGGGGTCTTGCTGTAACGTACTCACGATTGAACCCTCCGTCGCATGTTCCTACGGTTGTACACCTCCCGGTATAGAATTTTCGTATATACTTTACTAACGGTGAGATTATTGCGACGGTCTCACACACTCCGGCGCCGATCCGCACCAATCCTGGACGGCCGTATTTGCGACGGGGCGGAACGATTATTTTGTCCAATTTGGCGGTCGGATCGTTCGAAATACTGGACGGACGTGGGCGGGGCCAGGGACTCGGGGCCGGAACCACGGTTCGGGCGACGCCGGACGCAGCCTCGTCGGACCCGGCCGACTCGACGAATCGTCGCCGCCTCACCACAACCGGCCGACTCGACGAATCGTCGCCGCCTCACCACAACCGGCCGACTCTCCACCGCGCCGGGCCGCCGCTCAGTCGCTCCCGGCCGACTCGACGGACCTGCCGCCCCGGGCCGCCGCACGGGCCTCCTCGAGGGACTTGCCCTCCCGGAGTACCGCATCGACGAACAGCTCCCCGGCTTTGTACGACGAGCGCACCATCGGACCGCTCGCGCAGTAGAGAAAACCGAGCTCCTCCTCGGCGACCCGCCGCCAGGTCTCGTACTTGTCGGGGTGATCGTAGCGGGCCACGGGCAGGTGATTCCGGGAGGGACGAAGGTACTGGCCGAGCGTGACGATGTCGACGCCGCGCTCGCGACAGTCCGCGAGCGTCCGATAGACCTCGTGGTCGTACTCGCCGTGGCCGAGCATGATCGACGTCTTGGTGTGAATGTCCGACTCGCGGTCGACCTGCTCGAGTACCGAGAGGGACTGCTCGTACCCCGCGCGCCGATCCCTGACGGGGAACTGCAGTCGCTCGACGGTCTCGACGTTGTGCGCGATGACGTCCGGCTCGGCGTCGACGATCTTGCCCACCAGGTGCTCCTCGCCCTGGAAGTCGGGGATCAGCACCTCGACGAGGATGCCGGGGTGACGCTCCTTGATCTCGCGGATCGTCTCCGCGAAGTGGCCCGCGCCCTGGTCCGGCAGATCGTCGCGGTCGACGCTCGTCAGGACGACGTAGTCGAGGCCGATCTCCGCGACGGCGCTCGCGACGTTTTCCGGCTCGTCGGGATCCAGCGGCTCCATCCCGCCGGTCTGGACGTCACAGAAGTTGCACGCCCGCGAACACTTGTCCCCCATCAGCATGAAGGTCGCCGTCCCGCCCTCGCCGGCGCCGGTCCCCGCGCCACCGGACCAGCACTCCCCCAGATTGGGGCAGTTCGCCTCCTCGCAGACGGTGTGGAGGTCGTGCTCGCGCAGCGTCTCGCGAATGCCGGCGAACTCCCGCCCCGACGGCGGCCGCATCTTCAGCCAGTCGGGCTTCCGGGCGCGGCTCATACCCGAAGCGTCGGGGCGACGGGGAAAAAGCGTGATGATCCGTCAGAGCGTGCCGGATGAAAACATTTATCATTTGCTCCGGCTATTTCCGGACCACTGCGATGCTCGACGTCGATCGTGAGGACATCACCGACGGGCCGATTCTGACGACGCTGCTGGTGCTGGCGACGCCGCTGCTCGCCCAGAACCTCGTCCAGATCGCCCAACAACTCATCGACACCTTCTGGCTCGGCCGCCACAGCCTCGAGGCCGTCGCCGCCGTCGGACTCAACTTCCCGGTGACGGCGCTGTTGATGACGGCCACGATCGGCGCCATGGTCGGCACCCAGGTGCTCGTCTCCCAGCGGGCCGGGGCGGACGACGTCGAGGGAGCGCGTCGGGCCACCGTCAACGGCACGCTCCTCGGCGTGCTCGTCGGCCTCGCGGTCGGCGGCGTCTCGTTCTACTTCGCTCACGACATCATGGGCGTCTTCGGCGCCGGCGAGGACACGACCCGGTACGCCGCGGAGTACCTGGCCGTGTTCGCGCTGGTGGCGGTGCCGACGATCGCCGCGAGCGACGTGATCGAGGGCGGCTTCGTCGGCTGGGGCGACGCCCGCGCGGCGCTGTACATCAACGTCCTCGCCGTGGGCGTCAACGTCGTCCTCAGCCCGTTTCTCATCTTCGGCTGGCTGGCGTTCCCGGAACTCGGCGTCGCCGGCGCCGCGCTGGCGACGGGGATCGGCTACGCCTGCGGCTTCGTCCTCGGACTGAGCATGTTCGTCGCGGGCCGGGACGGCTTCCGGCTGACGCGCGAGGCGCTCGCGCTCGATCGCGGCGACTGCCGGGAGATCGTCGACATCGGCTGGCCGACGACCGGGCAGCACGGCGCCGCCCAGGCCGCCCGGGTCGCGATGATCGGGATCGTCGCCGCGGTCGGCGGCGCGGCCGCCATCGCCGCCTACACGATCGGCGCTCGCGTCGCCAGCGTCGCGTTCGTCCCCGCCCTCGGCTTGCAGAAGGCCGCCCAGAGCATGGTCGGCCAGAACCTCGGCGCCGACCGCCCGGACCGCGCCCGGCGAACGACCTGGACCGGCGTCGGCCTCGCGGCCGGCGCGCTCACCCTCGTCGGCCTCCTCCAGCTCGCGATCCCCGAGACGCTGGCCTGGGTGTTCGTCCCGGACGCCTCGGCCGCCGAGCTCGCGCTCGCCGCCGACTACCTCGTCATCCTCGCGGTCGGCTACTGGGCGATCGGGGCGACGTACCTCCTGCAGGCCGGCTTCAACGGCGCCCGCCGGACCCGCACGAGTATGATCGCGTCGCTGGCCCAGTACTGGGCCGTCCGGCTCCCGGTCGCCGTCGCCCTCGCGTACCCGCTCGGCTGGGACGTTCACGGCGTCTTCTGGGCCGTGACGATCTCGAACGTCGTCGCGGCCGTCGGGCTCGGGCTCTACTACTACTACGAGACGAGTTCGGGCATGAACCGTCGCGCGGTGGCCGCGGCGACCGCTGACTGAGAGCGAGACGGCGAACGGAGTGAGCCGTCTCAGTATGGCGAACGGCGACCGCGGGGAGCCGCGAGCGGCGAGGACCGACCGCAGGGAGTCGTGAGCGACGAGGACCGACCGCAGGGAGCCGGCTTGGTATGGCGAAGGGGGAACGGTGACGAGCGGCGCGAACCCGGGAATCCACCGCCTAACTATACCGAACGGCGGGGTACGCCGGTCACGTGCCGCTCGACGGCGACGAGTACGACTGGCTGCACTTGAGCGAGGGAGAGCGCGTCGTCTGGGCGAGTCGACCGCACCCGATCGAGCTGGGTCGGGGGTTCATCCTCGCGGTGCTCGTGGCGCTCCTCGGCGGGGCGATCGCCGCGTGGAACTGGCCGGGCGAGCTCTGGGCCCTCCGCTGGGTCGGCGTGCTCGTGCTCGCCGCCGGGGTCGCGCTGGCCGCGATTCGATTCCTCTTCTGGACGAACACGCGCTACGTGATCACGAGCGAGGAGCTCTACGAGAAGCGCGGCGTGGTCTCCCGGGACGTCACCCAGTTCAAGATGGATCGCGTCCAGAACACGACGCTCCGACAGTCGGTCGCCGGCCGGGTGCTCGGCTTCGGCGACCTCACCGTCTACACCGCCGGCTCCGGGGATCCGGAGCTGACCTTCACGCGGGTCCCCGACCCGGGCGAGGCCAACGCGGCGCTCTCACGGCAGTTAGGTCGAAACGAGCATTCGAATCCGCGGTCGACACCCTGAGGAGCCGACGCCGCCGCCCGATTCGCGAGCGCCGAACTCCGCCAACCGGGTTCCGGCCCGACGACCACGTTGCTCGAGTCCCGACCCGACCGCCCCGTCCACCGGAGCACGACCCGACCGCCCCG
>SKPV01000178.1 GCA_007119345.1 Halovivax sp. | reverse complement strand
GCCGGTTCGTCGTCGGTATCGGTTGCGGCCGGTTCGTCGTCGGTTTCGGCTGCGACCGGTTCGTCGTCGGTTTCGGCTGCGACCGGTTCGTCGTCGGTTTCGGCTGCGGCCGGTTCTCTCGGCTCTCCGTGCTCGGTCGTTCGGGCCGACTCCGACGAGTCATCATCGTCGGTCGTTGGTGCCGGTTCGGGTCCGCCGGTCCGATCCGCAGCGGCCGCGGATTCGGGTTCCCCGCCCTCAGCGTCGGAGGGTTCGCCATCCGGGTCGTCCGATCCGATCGGCGTCTCGCCCGGCGACCCGTCGTCAGCCGGTTCGAGGGCGGACGGATCGTCTTCGAGCACCTCCCGGACGCGCCGTTCGACCGTTTCGCGGACGTTCGACGCGGCGACGTCCGCCGTGTCGCGGACCGTCCCGTCGATGTCCCGAGCGGCGTCGCTCAGCCCGAGGTCGCGGATTCGCTCCCGGACGGCCGCGTCCGGATCGGCGAACTGGATCGACACGTCCCGGTCGTCCTGGATCTCCCGTCTGTCGTTGACCCGCGCGACGAGCGCGCCGCGGTCCGCGGCGAACTCCTCGACGGTCGCCGGCGGAAACGGCTCGCCGTCGCCTTCGACCGTGACGATCACGACCGCGTCCTCGAGCTCGTACTCGCCCACGCGCTCGCGTACGCGATCGATTCCCTCGCCGTCGTCGAGGTCGAGGTCGACGAACGCGAAATCGCGGGTGGACGCGATCGACCGTCGGCTGATGGCGACGTCTTCGTCGAATTCGACGAGGTTGTACCCCCTGGCGTCTCGCTCGCTGGCGCTCGCTCGTTCGGTCGAGCCGCAGTAGGTGACCCACGCATCGCCGACTTCCGCCGTGTCGGCGGCGTGGTTGTCGCCCAGCAAGACGGCGTCGAAGTCGACCGTCGACTCCTCCAGGACCGTCTCGGTGTCCCAGTTCGCGTGCGGGAACGGTTCGAACAGCCCGTGGGCGACCAGGACCGCGTGGTCGGTGGCGTCGGGCGGCTCGGCGAACGCGTACTCGAGTGCGTCCCGACGGGAGACGGGGACGAAGTCCAACCCGTAGACGGCCACGTCGTCCACGACGACCGGCTCCCGACCCAGTCGGGTGGCCAGTCCGAGATCCGCGAAGAGGTCGAGCCACTGGGCGTCCCGCTTCGTCTCGTGATTGCCGACGATCGCGAGGAACGGGACGCCGGCGTCTTCGAGCGTCCGCAGCACCTCGATCGTTCCCTGAAGGTCGACGAGACCGGGCCGACGGTCGTGAAAGAGGTCGCCCGCGTGGACTACCGCGTCGACCTCGTCCTCGACGGCGTCCTCGGCCACGTCGCGGAACGCATCGAGGAAGTCCCGCCGTCGGTCGGGCGAATTGTACTGCTGATAGCCGATGTGGGTATCGCCCGTGTGAATCACCCGCGTCATCGGTCGACGTTGGTGAGCGGCCCCTAAAGGGGTTCCGCGACCGGAGTGAAAGTTATCTCGAGCGAACGGTCGGCGCGGGATCGCCGCCCGTCCGGGGTCCTCGGTCGAGGTCCGTACGCGCGATCACCGGACGAGGCCCGTCGCGGTCAGGCTTCGACGTCGAGTCGCGGTCAGGCTTCGATGCCGAGACGCGGTCAGGTTTCGATGTCGAGACTGTAGAGGCGCTTGCGCGCGTCCGAAAACGAGAAGCGCGACTCGATCACGCCCTCGTCGTCGAGCCTGGTGAGGGCGTACCTGACCGTTCGCGCCGGCAGCAACGTCTCCTCTGCGAGCTGCTGCTGGGTCATCGTCTCGTTGTACTCGAGGACCTTCGCGACCAGCTTGGCGCTCGGCGGCAGGTCGCGGACGTCGTCCCACGTGCCGCCGGGTTCAGGCTCCGATTCTTGCTCCCGTCCGAACCGCTCTGAAGCGCTCATCATCCTCCTCTTCTGGATACGGCCTAATAATATTTGCCGTTTCAAATGATGCCTGCAAGTTATTTTTGGAGGGGTTAGTCGACCCGAAACCTCTTATGAAGGAATACCCTACGGTGTGGTGATGAGCGACACTGTGGAAGACGTGGATCTCCCGTACGACGAGGAGGACACGTCCCAACAGGAGAAAATACGTGCCCTCGAGGAACGCCTGGAAGTCCTCGAGACACAAAACGAGGAGATGCGGGACAAACTCCTCGACGCGAACGCCGAGAACAACAAGTATCAGCAGAAACTCGAACGGCTCACCCACGAGAACAAGAAGCTGAAACAGTCGCCGCTGTTCGTCGCCACCGTCCAGGAGCTCACGGACGAGGGCGTCATCATCAAACAGCACGGGAACAATCAGGAGGCGCTCACCGAGGTCACCGACGAGATGCGCGACGACATCGAGCCCGACGATCGCGTGGCGGTCAACAACTCCCTCTCTATCGTCAAATCGCTCTCTAACGAAACTGACGTCCGCGCACGCGTGATGGAGGTCACCAAGAGTCCCGACGTCGGCTACGAGGACATCGGCGGCCTCGAGGACCAGCTCCAGGAGGTCCGCGAGACCGTCGAGATGCCCCTGGAGAAGCCCGAGATGTTCGACGACGTCGGAATCGATCCCCCGTCGGGCGTGTTGCTCTACGGGCCGCCGGGGACGGGTAAGACGATGCTCGCGAAGGCCGTCGCCAACCAGACCGACGCCACCTTCATCAAGATGGCGGGCTCGGAGCTCGTCCACAAGTTCATCGGCGAGGGCGCGAAACTCGTTCGCGATCTCTTCGAAGTGGCTCGCGAACACGAGCCGGCGGTCATCTTCATCGACGAGATCGACGCCATCGCCGCCAAGCGGACGGAGTCGAAAACCTCCGGCGACGCCGAGGTCCAACGGACCATGATGCAGCTGCTCAGCGAGATGGACGGCTTCGAGGATCGCGGCGAGATTCGGATCATCGCCGCGACCAACCGCTTCGACATGCTGGATCGCGCCATCTTGCGCCCCGGTCGGTTCGACCGCCTCATCGAGGTCCCCAAGCCCGACGAGGAGGGTCGCGAGATCATCTTCGAGATCCACACCCGCGACATGAACGTCGCCGACGACGTCGACTTCTCGGGACTAGCCGTGGAAGCCGAAGAAGCCTCCGGTGCGGACGTGAAGGCGGTCTGCACGGAGGCCGGCATGTTCGCCATCCGCGACGACCGCACGGAGATCCGGATGGAGGACTTCCGGAACGCCTGGGAGAAAGTCCGCGCGGAGTCGGACGAGACGGCCGAAGTGTCGAAGACCTTCGCGTAAGTCCCGCACCCGCATCGGCGCGAATCGGCGGTTTTTCGCGTTCTCGACGTCGAGCCGACGGCGTCATCGAGGCCGTTCCGGACCGTTTTTACCCGCCGACCGGCTACGTTCGACAATGACGAAGATCGTCGTGGTGGACAATCACGGTCAGTTTACGCACCTGGAGCGTCGGGCCCTCCGGGACCTCGGGGTCGAGACCGAGCTGATCGACAACGAGACCCCACCTTCGGACGTCGACGCCGACGGCGTCGTCCTCTCGGGCGGCCCCGACATCGAACGCATCGGCCACAGCCCCGCGTACCTGGACGCGGACGTTCCCGTTCTCGGCATCTGTCTCGGGATGCAGCTCATGGCCCACGAACTGGACGGCGAGGTCGGGAGCGGCGAGTACGGCGGCTACGCGGACGTCACCGTCGGCGTCCTCGACGAGACGGACCCGTTGATCGGCTCACTGGCGCCCGAGACCCGAGTGTGGGCTAGCCACGCGGACGAGGTGACCGCGGTCCCGTCGGGGTTCGAACGCACCGCCGAGAGCGACGTCTGCAGCGTCGAAGCGATGAGCGACACCGATCGTGACCTCTACGGCGTCCAGTGGCACCCCGAGGTCGCCCACACGGAACGCGGCGAGGTCGTCTTCGAGAACTTCCTCGATATTTGCGAGTCGGCGTAGTCGCCGGGGTCCCCGCCGGTGTCACGCCCGCTGGATTCGCGATCGATCGCTCCGTCGGCGACCGTCGTTACAGCGCCGCGAAAACGAGGTACGGGACGACGAACAGCGCGACGGTCATCACCGCGATGATCAGCGCGTAGCCGAGTATCGTTCCGGCCGCGGCGTGCCACGACGGGTGATCGAACTGACCGAGATCCGCGTTCATACCTGACGGTCAGTCGACGCCCCGATAAACGTACCGGATCGGGCGGTCGTTCCCGCGGCCCGATCGGCGTCGTGGGTCGTCGACCGGGTGTTGCCCGGTAATTCTCCCGTCGATCGTCCGCGGTTTCGCTGACCGGCCACGGTCCGGGTCACGCCGTCCGTCCACGGTCCGGGATTCGCCCGAGAACCCGCGCCCCCAGAACACCGGCCCCCGACCGAAACCGGGCGGTTCCGGTCACTCCCCGAAGAGCTCGTCGACGGCCCCGCGGGCCGCCAGCGCCGCGTCGTCGGCCACCCGCTCGGGGTCGGCCGGTTCGTCCGGTGCGTCCAGGTAGACGTCGACCTCCAGGACGCCGTCTTCGAAGATGACGGTGACGTCCACGTCGCGGACGTCGGACTGCTTGTACCGATCGAAGATGACGCTCTCCGCGGCCTCGGCGGCCGTGCGGACCACCTCTTCGTCCGTCGGCTCTTCGTTCGGTCCGTTCACGGCTGTCGGTTCGTCCGTCATTCAGTTCATGACCGTCGTACAGTCCTCGTCCGTCGTTCGGTCCTCGTCCGTCGATTCGTCCGTATCCAGGTTCCTCGACCCGGACGGTTACGCGCCGCCGGTGCCCGGTCCGCCGGGGCCCGCCGGGCCGCCCATCGCGCCGCCGCCGCCGAGCAGCTCCTCGAGTTCCTCCTGGAGGCGCTCGAACTGCTGCTGGACGCGATCTTCTTGCTTCTCGAGGGTCTCGAGTCTGACCTCGAGGTTCGACTGTTTCTCCTCGAGGTCGCTCTCCGCCTGGTCGTAGTCGGTTTCGACGAAGAGGTCGCCGATCTGGCGGAACATCGTCGTGTCCTCGTCGATCCCTTCGAGTTCGTCCAGGGCGGTCTCGGCCTCGTTCAGGCCGGATTCGGCCTCCTGTTTTTGCATGGCGACCGTCTGGGCCGTCTCCTGCAGTCCCTGGAGCTCCTCGATCTTCTCTTGTGCTTCCGGTGGCAGATTACCCTGCATGGTCGGCGAAACGCCATCCGGACTGATAAACCCAAGCTTTGTCTCGTGTCCGCTCACTCGATCGTCGTCCGTCGTCCGCGCTCGTTGACTCGTTCGGCGACGCTCACGAGGGTGAACCAGGTGTTGGCGGCCGCACGGAGGGCGGTCAGATCGCGCGCCTCGATCGAGATTTCGACGGCCGACCCCTCCCGGCGGAGCGCCGTCCGCGAGCGTTCGTCGTCGATCTCGCCGACCTCTGGACGGACGCTCTCGGCGACGATCCGCGCTCTCCGTTCGCGCTCGTACTCGAAAACCAGCGTCGCGTCGTGGACGGCCTGCATGCGGCCGCCGGCGTCTCCCGCGACGTCGCGGTCGGACACGGGACTACTCGACGTCGACTTCTTTGACGTCGCGGCTCCGCTCTTTCAGCAGGACGCGGTGGCCGCAGTACGGACAGCGGACGCCGCCGTACTCGTCGATTTCGACGTCGCGCTTGCAGCGAGAGCACTTGTATGCCATGGAGATTACTCGTCTTCGGAGAGGGCGGCCCGGATGGATCGGGTGACGGTCTTTCCGGCGGGCGTCTGGGGGCGGTAGGCGCCGCCCGTGAAGACCTCGCCGGTTTCGTCGTTCTTCCAGATACCGGTACCGACGCGGGTGACGTCGTCGCCGTCGACCGTCGCGTTCTTCATGTCCGATTCCACCTCGGCGACGCGGCGTCGCGCGACGCGACCGTATCGCGCGCCGAATCGGCCGGCGCTCCCGACAGTTCGCTTCCGTTTCTCGGCCATAGTACCCGTACCTATCCCCAGGCTCCCAATAAACCTGTTGAGTCACGCCCGTTCCCGGGCCCGACCGGCGGCCGAGGTGGTGATCACCTCCCAGCAGATCAACGCGAGCGCGGCGGCGTACCCGATCGGTGCGAGCGGCGCGGCGAGGAGCCCCGACGCGACGCCCGTCGCGCCGACGGCGGTTCGTACGACGACGCCGCTGACGGCCAGGAGCGGGATCGCGGCGAGGACGACGTCCGGGCGGTCGACCATCGTAATTATATCTCATTACCTCCGGCCGGAAAAGCGCGGGAGAACCGGTAGGCATTGTCTCTTCGATCGGTTCCTGAACGTCACGAACCCGTGCCCGACGATGGCGAGACGCCGGACGGGCCGGCCGATCGAGTGAGTGGTTGCGCTCTCGCTTCGGCGGACGGTTAGCGTAGCTCCTCCTCGTCCAGCGCCTCGTTGAGGTCTTCCCGGACGCGTTCGCCGGTCTCTCGATCTCGAGCCGTCGTCACGATTCGGTTCTCTTGGACGCTCGAGCCGTCCCGCAAAAGCAGTCGCAGGTTGCCGCCGTCGTCGGCGCGGGCGACCTTCGCACGGAGCCCGGACTGTGAGCCCGTCCCGCCCGCGTCGATCGGGCCCGGAATCACTTTCTTGACGTGCGGGTGGCCGGCGATCGTCGTGATCGCCCGCATCCCGGTTCGACCGCCGATGAGGGTCGTGTGACTGCCGCCGATCTTCTCGGCCGGGGGCGCGTCGACGACGTCCAGCGCCCGGTCCCCCCGGTGGGTGCGCACGTGCGCGACGGGATCGTCGGCGTCGGCGTCTATCCGATAGAACGGATAGCGAACTTCGTCGCGAACGGCCCGGATCACGTCCCGTTCTCCGGTGGCGTACACTTCCTCCGGACGTTTGCGCCGGATCTCGTCGGCGAGTCGCCCCGCGAAGTTCCGCAGTTCGACGACGCCGCGCTCGCCCTCCTCGGGGATCGTCGTGACCGTCGTCTCCCCGACGAGCGAATCGTCGTCGAGCATCGAGATCGTCGCTCGATCTCGGTCGGCCGCGAGCACGATCGCGTCGGCGTTGGACTCTCGGCAGACGAGACAGAAGTCTCCCGGTCGCTCGATCGGCGTCCCGCACTGCCGACACTCCATGCCGGTCGTTTCGGGGCCGCACTCAAAACGGGACCGCTTCGGGCCGGCCCGTCGAGTTCCACCTCACCGACCGAAGAGCCGTCCGTCGGGTCCGCTCATCCCAGATCGACCGGATCGACCTTCAGGTACTCTCTGAGAAGCACCGTCGCGTAAGCGCCCTTCGGGAGCGCGAACGAGAAGGTGAGCGGATCCGTCCGTACGTCGAGGTCGGTTCGGACGAGGACCGCCCGACGGGTGCCGGTCGAGTCGAACTCCCCCGGCAGGTCGAAGTCTTCCGGCGAGAGCTCGAGCTCGTCGAGCACCGTCCGTTCGATCTCGCCGGGTTCGCCGTCGGCCAGCTCGGTCCCCCTCCCGACCAGCGGGGCGGTGACGAACGCGCGCCCGCGCTCGCAGTGGCGCGCGACCGACTCGACGCGCCGGCCGGTCACCCGCTGGCTCCGATCGGGGTCCGGCAACTCGAATCCCGCGGGCGCGTCCGCGTCCGCGAAGCACGCCACGTCTCCCTCCACCGGTCGGTCGAACGGGAGCCCGCGCTCCAGGCGTTCGCTCAGGATTCGGTTGAACGCGAAGGATTGCGCCGCGTGCACGAACAGCCGCTGGAGGTTCGACGGGACTCGTTCGAGGGCGGTCCGGTAGGTGGCTTCGTCCACCGCGTCGGCTTCGGCGAGCTCGTGGAGCATCGACCGTTCGTAGCGGAGCCCGCCCGGAAACCGATCGAGCGCCGTCGGCCAGTCGCGCGTCTCCTCGACGAACGCTCGCGCTTTGCGCGTCGGTTCGGGCTCCGCCGCGTGGGGATTTCCCAGATATGCCATCACCGCGCCCTCCCAGTCGCCGCGGACGACGGCCAGTCCGACCTCGTGGGTGATCGGCCGACGACTGCCGAAGCGCTGTTGACCGAAGAAGTTCGGAACGCCCACGGCCACCCCGTCGATCGCGCTCGGCCGGTCGGGGATCGATCGGTCGTCGGCGCCCCCGAACGCCGCCAGCTCGCGGGTGATCGCCGTCACCCGTTCGGGACGGTCGGGACCGCTCACCGCGATTTCGAACTCGTTGCCGGCGAGGTCGCCGAACTGGAGCGATCGTCCCGCGCGCCCGACGACCTCGATTTCGGCGCCGTTCACGTCGGGGAGCCGCCCGGAATCGATCCCCCGGATCGAGAACAGCTGCGTGGTGATCGCGTACTTGTCCTTGGTCCCCGCCCACGAGATCCGCTCTCGGCTGATGCCCAGCGCGTCGGAGAGTCGGCCGACGAAGTCGTTCGTGTCCCAGCTCCGCAACGTCGCGCGGACGACGAGGTGCCCGTAGGCGCCCGTATCGGCGTCGACGGGCTCCGTCGAGAACCGCTCGACTTCGCGGACGCGGAAGTGCTCGGCACGCGAGCGAAGGACGCCGCCGACGCCGTCGGCGTCGCTGACGTAGTGGGCCATGCCGACGGCCCGTTCCGTTGGGTGGGCGGGACGCATTGGTGGTCCGCTTGGGATCGGAGTCGTAAATCCGTTCGTTCTCGCCGCGAGAACCGCGGATCGAGTTCGACCCCCGGCTCAGTCCCGAGCGGCCACGTCGCCGACCAGCTCGCGGACGTATTCGATCTCGTCCGGGATCACCCCGTGGCCCATCCCCTCGTAGATTCGCTTTTCGACGTCTGCGTCGCGATTCGCGAAGACGAGCGCCGTCTCTTCCACGCGCTCGACGGGGATGTGGGGGTCCCGGTCACCGCAGCCGAGAAACACCGGCGTACCGTCCATCGATCCGTCGTACTCGAATTCGCTCCCCTCCGGGCCGATCAGGCCGCCGCTGAGGACGACGAGGCCGCCGTACCGACGGGCGTTGCGGGCGGCGTACTCGCTCGCGAGACACGCGCCCTGGGAGAACCCGAGTAGGACGGTCCGCTCG
Source organism: Halovivax sp. (assembly GCA_007119345.1). Lineage (GTDB taxonomy): Archaea > Halobacteriota > Halobacteria > Halobacteriales > Natrialbaceae > Halovivax. The sequence continues at coordinate 10,902 of SKPV01000178.1, read as the reverse complement.
GGCGGAATTTCCTCACCGAGAAGGTCGTCGAGCACGGTCGCCAGCCGGTCGAGCGCGGACGAGAGGTGCGGTTCGTTCGACTCGATCGGCGCCGTGAACGACTGCGGGTACCAGGTGCCGCGGGCCGCCTGCGGGGCGACGTAGTGGACGTCGTCCCGGTCGATCTCCTCGGCGAAGTCGAGCATCCCGCGTGCCCGGGCGCCGCGTCCGTGGACGAGGACGACCGCGGCGTTCGCCTCGGCCGGTTCCACGCCGGCGCGTTCGTCGGGCTGGTCGCCGTGCGGATCGGGTTCGTCCGTCACACCCGTCCGGTACGATGCCCGAAGGGAAAGCCGTTCTGCGGGCGTTCCAGGTGGTCGACGCTCGCGAGCCGTCGAACCGCCCGGACACCCCGCTTCGACGACCGCGAGGGACGAGGGACCTGCAACCGGAGTAATCTGATGCTGGGAATCGCCGGCCACAACAGTAGACGTTTACCGTCTCGCTGCGTCGGACCCGATGTGCCAACGACGACTTCCCGAGGCGAGGTCGATCGAGCGATTCAGGGTAGCGGGCGGGTGAGACGGTGAGCGGACTCCGTCGGTTCGTGAGCCGACTCGTGAGCCGACCGCGGGCCTACCAGGTTTACGTGCGATTACCGACGCGGTTGCCCAACGGCGAGTCGATCGTCGCGGACGCTCGCGCTCTCGTCGACGACCTCGAAGCGATCTGTGAGGGTAGCCTCGACGTGTACGGGACCGTCGACGGAATGGTGGCGAATACGGACGTCGTGTCCGCGTCGACGTTCGACGTCGACCGGTTCGACCGATTCCTCGAGCGAGTCGAGGAACGGTACGACGGCCCGTACACGGTCGCGGTTATCAGGAAGCGGCGTGCGGACCACCGAACGCGACGCGTCACGTCCTATCTGGTCGTCCCGGTGCGTCCGCTCTTTCCGCGGGATCGCCAGCCCGCCGCGTAACTGCGGTATCGGCGGGTGTGGACGGTTCCCGTGATCCATCCCAATGGCGACGGGTGTGGACGGATCCGGGGTTCAGTCGTCGTCCCCGGGGCTCGCTCCGGGACCCGGCTCGCCGCCGCGTCCGGACTCCTGCGGGGAGACGGCCTCGGCTCGGCCCATCCACCGATCGACGTTGTCTTCGACGTACGGTCGAGCGCCGAGGGCGACCGCGCCGCCGACGCCGATCGCGACCGCGGCAGCGACGCCCCACGCGAGCGCGCGGGCGAAGACGTACAGGATACCGACGTCGATCCCCATCGTGTCGAGGCCGACGACGATCGCGGTGAAGTACAGGAACAGCCGCGCGCCGTTGGCGAACCAGGACGTGTAGGCGGTCTGTCCGGCCGCCCGGGTCCGCTCGATGGCGTCTCCGATGAAGTCGGCGACGACGAAGCCGAGCACGATGACCAGCAGCCCGGCGATGAACGCCGGCAGGTACGTGACGGCGGTCGAGATCCACGCCGACAGTTCGGGGATCGCCAGCGCGTTCGCGGCCGCCAGGATGGCGACGGCGTAAACGAACCACTTCCCGAGCTTTCCGAAGGCGCTTGAGACGGCTCGCTCGGTGCCGCCCAGGATGCGCCCGAGCGGCGTCTCGAGGACCATTCGGTCCAGTTCGACGCCGTCAGCGATTCCGCGCACCAGTCGGCCGACCAGCCGGCCGACGACCCACCCGATCAGCAGGATGACGAGCGCGCCGACCAATCGCGGTACGAACGCGATCATCTGGGCGATGGTGTCCTGGAGGTACTCCGGGACCGTTACTTGCTGCATGTAGATTTCGGGGAGCATGCTTCGGACGGTCCGTCTCGGACGCTCTTCGTATGGCGGGTGCTAATAATTCGACAAAAAGTGAGACGATCGTGCGGCATCGCCGTCCCCGATCGGAAGTGAATCTTGTCCAGATTATCCCTTCGATCTGTCACGTCTGGCCGTCCACGGCCTCGAACGATCGTCGAATGTGACGAATCACCGCCTCTATCTGGACGGGGGCGCCGCCGTGTGCCGTAATCCCGTGTTACTTTCGTGACGGATTTGCGCACTGTAGGCTGCTCGAATCGGGCGTCCACCGGTCGGGCGGGCGCGTCACCGAACCGGTACGGTTTCGCCCCACTATCACTCCGGACGAACGTCATCGATTCGTCGATCCGGGCCCCGTTTCGAGGCCGAAACCGTCAGAATCGGAGTCGTCGGACGTTACCGCGCCCGTCGGTTGCGGTTCCGGACCCGCGGTCGAACGCCCCTTCCGGCCGAGACGCCCGCCTCACGCGCTCAGAGTAGCGAGAGCTCTCCGGTCACTCGATCGACGAGATCCTCGTCGCCGGGTCCGACGGCCAGCGCGGTGACGGTTCCCGGCTCGAGCTGGGTGTGGCCCGCGTCGCTGACGACCGCGTTCGGGAGCCCTTCGGCGTCCGCGATCGCCGACAGTTCGTGGAGCTCGCGCTCGCTCGATCCCTTCAGCACGACCTTCTTCTGCCCGCCCGACTTCCAGGTGCGTCGCGTCCGGTCGTCCGCCTTCTCGTAGGCCGACAGCGAGGCGTGAGCGACCTGCGCGGCCAGCTTTCCCGTTCCCATCCCGACGTCCGTCCGGGCCACGATCGCCTGCTTCATGCCTCGACGCTCGGCGGCGAGCGCTATAGGGGCCACGATCGGTGCCGGTAGCCCAGCGGCCACGTTCGACGTCGAGGCGTTCTCGGCTGCGACCGCGGTCATGGGTCGCGCCGACGCGTTCGGTCTCGCGCCGCGCGGTTCCGGCTCCGGTCCATCCGAGAGTTTTAACCGGTCCCGCGCGAGTCCCCGCACATGATCCTCTCGGACGCGGACATCCTCGACCGGCTCGAGGCGGGCGACCTCGTCGTCGAGCCGCTCGCCGATCTCGACCTGCAGATCCAGCCCGCGAGCGTCGACCTTCGGCTCGGCAGCGAGTTCCTCGAGTTTCGCCGGACCAACATCCCGTGCATCCACCCGAACGCCGAGCGGGAGGTCGAGGAGTACGTCACCGAGACCGTCGTCGAGGAAGGTGACGATTTCATCCTCCACCCGGGCGACTTCGTGCTCGGGACGACGTACGAGCGCGTGGAGATCCCGCCGGACCTGATCGCCCACGTCGAAGGTCGCTCGTCGCTCGGCCGCCTCGCGGTGGTCGTTCACGCGACGGCGGGGCTGTGCGACCCGGGGTATCGAGGCCAGATCACCCTCGAACTCTCCAACCTCGGGACCGCGCCGGTCGCGTTGACTCCCGGCATGCGCGTCTCCCAGCTTACGTTCACCGAACTCTCCTCGCCCGCGGAACGACCGTACGGGAGCGAACGCGGCTCGAAGTACCAGGACCAGTCGGGCCCGCAGGCGTCGAAGATCGGCGGCGATCACGAGTTCGGCGGCGACCAGCTCGGCGACGAGTGATCGCCGATTCGTGCCGGGGCTCTCGCAACGCTTGACCCACGTCACGTACCGCTGGCTCCCCCGCCCCGTACCGCTGGCTCCCCCGCCCCATCACCCTTCCCGGTGGCACCCGCTCCACCGGCGCCGACCGGCCGAGCGGGCCGCAGAGTTATTTCCCGTCGCCCCGAACGGTCGGGTAAGGAATGAAGTTCGTCGAGGAACTCGTCGTCGAGGAGTTCCTCCCCACGGTGCGCTCGCTGCTCGCCGCCGACCTGCGCGAGCGCGGGCTCACCCAGCGGGAGGTCGCCGCCGTGCTCGGCATCAGCCAGAGCGCCGTCTCGAAGTACGCCCACGGCGAGGTGACGGTGAACGATCGGATCGCGGCCGACGACCGGGTGACCGACCTGGTCGAGGAACTGGGTGAGGGCCTCGCCGACGGGTCCGTTTCCCCCGTCGGTGCGCTCGTCGAACTGGAGGTGCTGATCCGCGAACTCGAGGGCGGCGGCGACCTGCTGGCCAGGATGCACGAAGATGCGGTTCCGGGGCTCGCCTCCCACGGCGCATCGTTTCGCGTTCACGACCCGGAGAGCGATCTGCGGACGAGCGAGCGAGTCCTCTCCTCGCTTCGGCGGGGATTGCGAATCCTCGAGAACGCGAGCGGGTCCGCCGGACTCATCCCCGCCGTCGGATCGAACCTGGTGGCCTGCATCCCGGACGCCGAGGAGGTCGACGACGTCGCCGCCGTCCCCGGCCGAATCGTCGACGTGAAGGGGCGAGCGACGATCCCGGCCGACCCGGAGTTCGGCGTCTCCGAGCACGTCGCCTCCGTCCTGCTGGCCGCGCGCCGACACGGCTGCGAGGCCGCGGCCGCGGGCAACATCAGGTACGACCCGACGCTGCTGGCCGAGCTGTCGGAGGCGGGTCACGAACTCGTCGAGTTCGACGAGTCGGGCGACCTCGAAGCGAGCGTCGGCGAGGCGGTCACGGCGAAGCCCGGCGCGACCGCCCTCTACCAGACGGGCGGCGAGGGGATCGAACCGATCACGTACGTCCTCGGGCCGGACGCCGAATCCGTGGCGAACGCGATCCGCGAACTCGTCTGAGATGGCTCGAGAGACCGACGCCGCCGGATCCTCGGGAGGGGCCGGGAGCGGCGCGAGCGCACAGGAGTTCTACGGGCAGTGGGCGACGGTCTACGACCTGATCGCGCGTTACACGCCCGGCGTCCCGGCGCTCCGGCGACGCGTCGCGGCGGCATCCCGCCTCGAACCCGGTGACACCGTCGTCGAGCTCGGCTGCGGGACCGGCGCGAACTTGCCGTACCTCCGGAAGGCCGTCGGTCCGGAGGGGACCGTCGTCGGGATCGATTTCACCGGGCCGGTCTTGCGTCGTGCGCGCGAACACGCGGACCGGTTCGACAACGTCCACGTCGTCAGGGCGGACGCGACGCGACCGCCGCTGGGCGGCGATCCCCCTACCGGTGGTGGCGACGACGCGGTAGCGCGCGACGACGTCGACGCGATCGTCGCGACGTTCGTCGTCGGGATGCTCGAAGACCCCGCCGGGGTGGTCGACGACTGGTGCGACCTCGTCGGTCCCGGCGGCCGCGTCGTCCTCGCCAACGCCGCCCGGAGCGATCGGTGGTACGCGCCCGCCGCGAACGCCGTCTTCCGCGCGATCGTCGTCTGTTCGACGCCGCCGACGACGAGGTTCCGCTACGAGGAGGACCTGACCGCGCGCCTCGACGCGAAGATCGCCGCGGGCCACGACCGGCTCCGTGCGCGGTCGGGGGCGGTCTTCGAGGAGCGTCGTCACTTCGGTCTCGTCCGACTCACGGGCGGCGTAGTCTCGGCGGCGGACGGTGCCTGGGATCGCTCTGCTGACGAAGGCCGCTGACGTCCCTCGAGCAGGGCGCGCGGGGATCCGGAACCGAGATCGGTGCGAGGGGAGCGGCGACCGGTCCGTTTTCGGAGGGCTTTTGAGTCGGTCCGGGAAACGACGCGGTATGACCGCGCCGTGGGGCGAGTGGGACCACGTCCTGAAGCTCGACCCGGACAAGGAGCTCCCGGCGGACGTGACCTACGACGAGCTGTGTGCGACCGGCACCGACGCCATTCAGGTCGGCGGGACGACGGGGATGACCGCCGATAACATGTCGGCGGTGATCGACGCCTGCGCCGACCACGACGTCCCCCTCTATCAGGAACCCTCGAGTCCCGACGTCGTCGTCGACTCGCCGGTGTTGTCGGGCTACTTCATCCCGACCGTCGTGAACGCCGGTTCGCCGTTCTGGATCACGGGCGCTCACAAGGAGTGGCTTCGGATGGACGGCGACGTCGAGTGGGATCGACTGGCCACCGAAGCCTACATCGTATTGAATCCCGACTCCGACGTCGCCACCTACACGGAGGCCGACTGCGATCTCGAGCCGGCTGAGGTTCGGGCCTACGCCACCGTCGCGGAGCGGATGCTCGGCCAGGAGATCGTCTACGTCGAGTACTCCGGCACGCTCGGCGAGGAAGACCACGTCGCCGCGGCCGCCGCCGGACTCGACGAGGCGACGCTCTTCTACGGGGGCGGCATCCGCGATTACGATTCCGCACGCTCGATGGCGACCCACGCGGACGTGATCGTCGTCGGCGATCTCGCTCACGACGAGGGCGTCGAGGCGGTTCGCGAGACGGTCGAGGGTGCGAAAGACGCCTGAGGAGTGGTCGGCTCTCCGTCCTTGAGCGAGTGGTCGGCTCCCCGTTCTTGTGCGAGTGGTCGGCTCCCCGTTCTTGTGCGAGTGGTCGGCTCCCCGTTCGAGTGAGATCGCCTCAGTCGGCGGCGTCCGCGTCGACGAGTTCGTCCCGAAGCGCCGGCAGGATCTCGGTTACGTCCGCGCGGAACACGTGCCGGGCCAGGTCGTCGACCGGCGTCTCCTCGAGGTTCACCACGGCGACGGTGGCGCCGTTGCGGGCGGCGATTCGCGGAAGCGAGGCGGCGGGCTCTACCTCGAGCGAGGAGCCGACCGCGAGGAAGACGTCGGCGCCGCTGGCGAGCGATTGCGCCCGCTGGAGCGCCGTCGCCGGGAGGCGTTCGCCGAAGAGCACGACGTCGGGTTTCAAGAGCCCGCCGCAGTCGCAGTACGGCGGAACGTCACCGTCGGCGACCCGCGTCTGCACCGTCCGAGCGTCGTGTCGGCGCTCGCACTCGGTGCAACGAACGCGCCGCGAGTTACCGTGGAGTTCGACGAGGTTGGCCTCGTCGGCGCCGACCGACGCCCCGTCGTTCCGGTCGAGTTCGCCGCCGACCTCTCTCGCCGCCGCGCCGTGGAGGCCGTCGGTGTTCTGCGTGACGATCGCGTCGAGGTGCCCGCGCCGGCCCAGCTCGGCGAGCGCCCGGTGGGCGGCGTTCGGCTCGTAGGTCTCCTCGCCGTACATCGCCCGGCGCAGTTCGAGCCGGTCGCGCCAGAACCCCTCGGGATCGCGCCGGAACCGGCCGTACGCGAACTGCCCCTCCTCGAAACGGTCCCAGATCCCATCCTCGCCGCGAAACGTGGGGACGCCGGAGGGAGCGGAGATTCCGGCCCCCGTCAGGACCGTGGCCCCCTCCGTCGTTCGGATCTCCCCTGCCAGCGTCTCGAGGTCGCCGATCGATTCGTCCGGTCCGCTCATACTCGGTCCGTACGCCCCGAGGCCGAAAAGGTGGCGCGGTCCCGCGGCGGACGCACCCGTTGCGTCGGCATCGGCTCCACCGCCGGGACCGGACGCGGGGCGGCCGCCGCTCCGTTCGAACGGACACCGCCGCGAATAAGGGCGCTTAAGTCCCGCCTTGGACAACTGGGAGGTATGCAGGATCGAACCTACACGGCAGACGCCGAGCCGGGTGACGAGGTCACCGTCGCCGGCTGGGTCCACGAGATTCGCGACCTTGGCGGGATCGCGTTCCTCATCCTCCGGGATTCGACGGGACGAATCCAGGTCAAGTTCGAGAAAGACGAGATGGACGACGAGCTGGTCGAGACCGGCCTCGGCGCCGCGCGCGAGAGCGTCGTCTCGGTCTCGGGAGCCGTCGAGGAGGAACCCCGCGCCCCGACGGGCGTGGAGGTCGTCCCCGAGACGGTCGAGGTGATCGCCCCGGCCGACCCCGAGCTCCCGCTCGATCCGTCCGGTAAGGTCGACGCCGACCTCTCGACGCGGCTCGACAACCGCACGCTCGACCTTCGCAAGCCCGACGTACAGGCGGTCTTCGAGATCCGCTCGGCGATGCTCCGGGCGGTCCGCGAACGCTTCCGCGAACTCGACGCCACGGAGATCACCACCCCCAAGATCGTCGCGACCGGTACCGAAGGCGGCACCGAACTGTTCCCGATCACCTACTTCGGTCGGGAGGCGTTCATGAACCAGTCCCCGCAGCTGTTCAAGCAGCTCGCGGCCGGCTCCAACCTCGAGCGGGTCTTCGAGATCGGCCCGATCTTCCGCGCCGAAGAGCACAACACGCCCCGGCACCTGAACGAGGCCACCTCGATCGACTTCGAGGGCGCCTACTGCGACGACGGCGACGCGATGGACGTCGCCGAGGAAGTCGTCACCGCGGCCTACGAGGCGATCGCCGAGGAGTGTGCCGATGAACTCGATGCGCTCGGCCTCGACGAGGAGTTCGCGGTTCCCGACGGCGAGTTCCCGCGACTCACCTACGAGGAGGCCATCGAGCGGATCAACGCCACCGGCGAACTCGACGAGCAGCTCGTCTGGGGCGACGATCTCTCGACCGAGGCGGAGAAGGCCCTCGGCGAGGACGTCGGTAGCCACTACTTCATCACGAACTGGCCCAGCGAGATCAAGCCGTTCTACATCAAGGATCACGACGGGGAACCCGACCTCTCCACCGGGTTCGACCTGATGCACCCACGGATGGAACTCGTCTCCGGCGGCCAGCGCGAACACCGCGAGGGCCAGCTCATCGAGGGCTTCGAACAGCAGGGACTCGACCCCGACCAGTTCGAGTACTACACCAAGATGTTCAAGTACGGCATGCCGCCCCACGCCGGCTTCGGTCTCGGCGGCGAGCGCTTGCTCATGACGATCCTCGGGCTGGACAACATTCGGGAAGCGGTTCTCTTCCCGCGGGATCGCCAGAGACTGAGTCCGTAGGACGAAGTCTCTGAGAGCCACCGAAGCTCGCCTGCGAGGCCCGCCGGATCGTCGGCGGCTGTCGCCGTAGGCGACGGCGCAGCCGGTCGAGGAGATGCTTCGGGAGCACAGACCCCGCGTCGTCGCCGCGTGAAGTCAGGAGGCTGCTTCTCGTCGGGTCCTCACCGTCCGGCCCAACGGCGCAGAGGGTCAGCTGGACGAGCGGGGAGACACCCACGGCCGTCGTCAGCGTCAACGGTCCCGACGCAGGGGCCGGGCGCCGGCGGAACTCGGCGGCGTCGGAGCTCCCGACGCAGGGGCCAAGTGCTGGCGAAACTCGCCGGCGTCAGAGCTCCCGACGTAGGGGCCAAGTGCTGGCGAAACTCGCCGTCGGTTCCGCGGGGTCGCCGGCTTCCGATTTCGTTGTGGAGTGAGACAATCTCACGTTCGCGGTAGCGCGCGCTCGCTATCGGTACTCCGGGCGAGTTTTGAGTGCTGGCACGAGTCGCTGTCGTACGATCGAGAAGGGCTGTCGGATTCTTCCGCACTCAGCGGTCGAAGGAGCCGGCCGTTCTCCGCCGACGGCCTGCGGAACGATCCGGCGGCGGACGGCGGTCAGTCGTCCGCGCCGGATTCGGGGGGCGCCGCGTCGATCTCCGACCCGGTGTCGAAGTGATCGAGGTGGGATTGCAGGCTCCGCGACCGTTCGGCGAGGTTGCCGGCGCTCTGGGTCACCTCGGAGAGGGCGGTCGTCTGCTCTTCCGCCGCGGCGGCCGCCGTACTCGCCTCGTCGGTCACGCGTTCGCTGAGGCGTTCGGCCTCGTCGACGAGGGCCACGACCTCCTCGATGGAGGCCGCCTGCTCCTCGGAGGCGGCGCTGATCTCTTCCGTTCCGTCGTGGGTCTGGCGGGCGTACTCGGCGATCTCGTCGAGGCGTTCGCCGGCGTCGGCGACGGTTTCCGCGCTCTCGGAGATCTCTGCCCGGGTCGCTCGGACTTCCGCGGCGGTCCGATCGGTCTGGTTACGTACCTCCTCGACCAGCTGCTCGATCTCCTCCGCGGACTCCTGGACGTCCGTCGCGAGGTCCTTGACCTCGCCGGCGACGACGGAGAATCCTTCGTCGGACTGGCCGCTTCTGGAGGCCTCGATGTTCGCGTTCAGCGCCAGCATGTTCGTCTGCTTGGCGACCTCCTGGATGAACTCCGTGATCTCTTCGATCCGTTCGATCTGGCTCTGCAGGCGCTCGATCTCGTCGACGGCGTCTTCGGCGTCCTCGTCGATCTCGTCCATAGCGCCGACGGCCTGATTCGCGGCCGACCGACCCTGGATGCCGGCGGTGGCCGTCCGTTCGGCGATCGACGTCACCTCGTCGGACAGCGAGGCGATCTCCTCGGTCGTCGCGGAGAGGTCTTCCATCCGCTCGACGACGTGCTGGAACTTGCGATGCTGGTCTTCGGTGCTGGTCGAGATCTGCTGGACGGAGTCGGTGACCTGGCCGCTGGCCGTCTGGACCTCCTCGGCGCTGGCGGTGACCTCCTCGCTGTGGGCCGCCACTTCGTCGGCGAACCGCTTCAGTTCGTCCGTGGTCGCTTCGATCTCTGCCATCGTCTGATTGTACTCGCCGGCGATCTCGCGCATCGCCTCGTTCTCGCTGTCGGCGTTCATCCGGGCGGTGAGGTCGCCGCGTGCGGCGGCCTCCATGACCCCGCTGAACCCTTCGGCTTTTTGCTGGAGGTGTCTCGCGAGGTTCGCGATCTCTTCACCGCGCTCTTCGGCCCGGTCGCGGGCGGCTTCCGTCTCCTCGATCGAATCCTTGAGCGATGCGCGCATACTGTCGAAGGAGTCGTAGAGCTGGCCGATCTCGTCCCGGCGCCCGGATTCGAGTTCGGCGTCGAGGTTTCCGGACTCGATCTCCTGGGCCTTCTCCGCGAGCCGACCGATCGACGTGCTGGTGTTTCGACCGACTACCGCACCGATCAGCACCAACCCGAGGAACGACACCAGCACCAGTCCGATCACCGAACGGGTGATGTCGGTCTGGAGCGCGAACGCCTCGGACCGCGGCTCGTGGGTCATGATGACCCAGTCCGTCCCGTCGACGTGGGCGTACCCCATCGACATGACGCCACCGTGGTCGTCGTCGTGCTCGATCATCTCGCGATCTTCGTGGTCGCCGTGTCCGTCGTCGTGGTGCTCCTCGAGGGCTTCCATGTACTCCTCGTGGTCGCTCCCCGGCGCGTAGACGGTCTCGCCGTCGTCGTCCTCCATCTCGTGGACCTCGCCGCCGAGTCCGAGTTCTTCGGAGGCCTCGACGGCCTCTTCTTCGGTATCGTACGTCGGGTGGTCGTGGCCGTCGTGATCTCCGTGGTCGTCGTGGTCGTCGTGACCACCGTGATCGTCGTG
>SKPV01000099.1 GCA_007119345.1 Halovivax sp. | reverse complement strand
GATGCGGCCGAGGCGGTCGCCGACGCGGAGCGGACGCTCGAACGGATCGAGGGGGAGCTGGTCGCGGCGCTCTCGGCGTGGTCGGCGGCGCCGGATCTCGCCGTCGGGGAGTCGGCGCGCGTCGCGGCCGCCGCGGCCGCGTTCGTCGAGCGCGGTGCGGAGCTTCGCGAGCACCGGGACGCGGCGCGCGAACGCGACGAACTGCGGCGGCGACTGCTGGAGCGACTGTCGACGCCGTCCGTCTCGGCGGCGTTCGAGCCCTATCGGTCGACGCGTGAGGGTGAGGCTGGCGAGAGCGGCGGGGTGCCCCGGAGCGCCGGAGGTGGCGGAGGAAGCGAGGCTGCGGGGAGCGCCGAGGGTGGCGTGGGAAGCGAGGCTGCGGGGAGCGCCGAGGGTGGCGTGGGAAGCGAGGCTGCGGGGAGCGCCGGAGGTGGCGCGATCGACGAGACGGTCGCGGCCGGTCGGGTGACAGACGGCGAGGAAGCGACCGACCGCGACGACGACGAGTGGCTCCTCGAGGCCTACGAGCGGATCCTCGACGAACTCGGGGATCCGGCCGCCGTCGACGACCGCCTCGCGGCCGTCGCGGCCGAGCGCGAGGAGCTCGAGGGTCAGCGCGAGGGGCTGGTCGAGCGACGGGTCGAGCTGGATCGGGAGCTCGCCGAGCTCGCCTCCGACGCGGACGTCCGCGAGGCCCATGCGCAGATCGAGGCCGGTCGGAAGCGCCTCGAACCGCTTGCCGAGCGGTACGCGACGGCGCGGATCGCCGAACGCCTCCTGGACGAGCTCCACGACCGGTTCGTCGAACGCACGACGGGGCCGCTGCTCGACGAGGCCGGGCAGATCCTCGAGCGGATCACCGGCGGAACGTACGCCGGGATCGAAGTGGACGACGATCGCGAGGAGCTCGACTTCCTCGCGCGGCTGGGGGACGGCTCGATCCAGCGGACGGGCGAGCTCTCGCGGGCGACGGCCGAACAGCTCTTCCTCGCGGTGCGGCTCGCGCGCATCCGGCGCCACGACGTGGCGCTACCGGTGTTGCTCGACGACTCGCTGACGAACTTCGATCCGGGCCACGCCGAGCGAACGCTCGAGGCGGTGGCCGAGCTCGCCGACGGGTGTCAGGTGTTCGTGCTCACCTGCCACCCGGCCATGCTCGATCGGATCGAGCCGCGGGTCGACGCGGACTACTGGTACCTCGAGGACGGGCGGTTCGACGGACCGTACGAGTCCGCGGACCCGGCTCGAGCGCTGTTGACCGGCGAGGACGGACGCGGAAGCCGCTCGCCCGGGTGGACCGGCGGCGGCGGTCGGTAACTCGCGAGCGGATGCTGCCGCGTCGTCGGCTACCCGCCCTTGCGGTGACGTGAGCCGTCTGATCGAGACGGCTTCCGACGGCATCAGGAAGGTGGTGATCGCCCGTCGGGGCGGTCCGCGAGCGCCGGACCAGTCCTCGAGGAGTCGCTCGTCGGCGTCGGATCAGTCCTCGAGGAGTCGCTCGTCGGCGCCGGATCAGTCCTCGAGGAGTCGGCCGCCGCTACCCGAGGACCCACCCCGGCGTCCAGTTCGGGCGTCGTCGGCGGTCCGGCCCGCGAGAACCCCGCCGAGTCCCCCCGGGCCGTGTCGGTGGACCGTCGCCACCATGTTCGCGACGAACAGACAGAAGCCGACGGTGGCGAGGGCGCCCGCCCCGGCGACGATCGCGGGCGAGAGTCCCGCGAGCTCGCCGATGGCCAGCCCGGTCACGCCCAGTCCCGTGGCCGCGAGGTCCGCCCGCTCGATCCGGCGGTCGTAGAGGTCGTCGATCATCGGCACCGGTTCGAGGCCGACGCGGTCGCTGTAGCGCTCCATCCAGACGATGAACGGGACGATGTGGTAGAGGGTTCCGACGACGACGAAGCCGAAGACGCCGACGACGAGCAGCGTGGTGCCGTCCGGGTGGCCGAGCAGCGTCGCCCGGTCGAGGGGGTCGGCCAGCCACGCGGGCGCGGCGAGGGCGATCCAGGCGAGCAGCGCGGCGGCGACGAGCCAGTACCGGTCGGTCATCGGGCTCGCGTCGACCGTCGCGGTCGCGAGCCGGCGGACGAGCGCCAGGGCGGCCGCCAGGAGGCCGACGAGCACGCCGAGCGCGCCGACGGCGGCCAGGAGTTCGAGGCCGAGTCCGCGACCGACGACGAGCAGGGCGAGCCCGGTCGGGAAGGTCGCCCACTCGAGGGTCTCCAGACGGTCCTGGAGCGCGTCGCGCTCGGCCTGCGTGAACATCGCGGCGAGCTGGGCGATCGCGCCGACGATCGTCGCGGTGATCCCGCCGAAGACCGCCAGCGTCGCGTGGACGGCGAGGACCTCCCCGCGGGCGACCGGCAGGTCGCCGTAGACCGGCGACGCGAAGTCGACGGCGAGCGAGAACCCGAGCGGGGCGAGGAGCGCGAACGAGACGAGCGCCAGCGCGAAGTGTCGCTCCGTGTAGTCGAGCGGGCGCGCTCCCCACAGCGTGCGCCCGACGTTGTAGACGAAGAGCCAGAAGCCGGCGAGCATCAGCGCCGCGACGATCGGGAGCGCCCAGAGCGCGAGCGCGCCCAGCGCGGCGACGAAGCCGAGGAGGCCGCCGGCGACGAGCCAGAGCTGGGCGACCGCCAGCCGGCGGGAGTGCAGCGAGACGCCGGACCAGACGGGGACGAACTGTGTCATCGCCCCCATGATCGTCAGGCAGATCCAGCCGACGAGCGTGACGTGGACGTGGGCGGCCCCGTCGAGGCCCGGGAGCGTCGCGACCGACGCGACCGTTCCGCCGACCACGCCGACGACGAGAAACCCCATCCCGACGAGAAAGTGCTGAAACGGGACCGTCATCGGCGGTCCCCGGTCGGTGTCGAGGCCGCCCGGTATCCGGTTCATATCCGAAGGGCCGGTCGCGACGGTCGTGGCGTTGGCTCCGAACGGGTTCGGCCGGAAACGTTCGGCGCTCCGGGGCGTGGATTCGATCATGTCGACGCGCGATACGGGAGGTCGTCCGAGTACGGAGTCGCCAGCCGAGACCACGGTCGAGGTGCGCGCCACCGGCCACGTTCGCGACGCCATCGGCACCCACGAACTCGAGTACGCCTTCGAGGGGTCGACGCTCGCCGACTTCCTCGACGCGTTCCTCGCCGAGTACGACGTCGCGGACCTGCTGCTCGCCGAGACCGAGGCCGAAGCGACCGCTCGCGGCTGGGCGCCGGCTCCCGACGAGCTCCCGGGAACCTGGCGGAAGAACCCCGAGGGGGAGCAGACGCGTCCCTACGCCCGGATCTGCGTCAACGGTCGGTTCAACGAGCACCTCGGCGGGTTCGACGCCGAACTCGCGGACGGCGACCGCGTCGCGCTCATGAAGCCGTTCGTGTTCTGCGTGTAGCGAAGCCCGAACGAGCCGCTCGCGGTCCGAATCGATTCGGCGATAGCGGGAGGCGGGTTCGGACGCGAGCGTCGTCCATGAGCGAGCACACCGCCGACGCGCGGGGGACCGCGAGCGACCGCGTCGCCGACGGACGACCGACCGAGGGCGACCGCTTCGAGGATGGACGCGGGAGTGCGGGCGACCGACCCGCCGACGGCCGGAAGACCGAGGGCGACCGACCCGCCGACGGCCGGGAGCCGGTGACGCGCCGGGTCCACGAGAACTCCTGGTCGGCGAACCTCGAGGAGCCCCGCCACGCCGACGATCGCGAGCTGCTCGTCGACGAGGCGATCGACGCCGTCGAGGCCACCGCGCCCGGCTACCACGTCAACCTCGTCACCCACGGCGCGCACGGCCACCCGCGCGAGTACCTCTGGCCCGCCCTCGAGGAGCACGCGACTCGCGCCGGCGAATCGATCGAGTGGACGTACGTCGACCGGTGCGGCTGCGGGGGCCACGTGACGCGCGTTCACGTGGGCTGATCGGGTGGCCAAGGGTGCTGGCGGTCCGGGAAATTGCGGGTGCCGGCGATCCCACCGTCCGAGGGGCTCGCCGGTCCGCCCCGCCGCCCGGTCAAAGCGCCCTTGAACTCCGTAAACGCCTCGTTCGAAGCGCGGGCCGGCATCGGGTTTCCGGCACCGCCGCGGCGCCCGCCGCCGGCGCGGACGGCCCGGCGCTCCGTCACCGCGAACCATCCGATGGATTTTTGAGATGTCTCGTGATCCGAACGGACATGTCGAAATACTGGGGAACGAGCGTGGGAGCGGTACTGGCGGGACTGCTCGCGGGGGCCCTCCTCGCCGAGGGTGCGTCGACGGTCGCGGTGTCGCTCGGGTTGTCGCCGTTGGCCAAGTGGATCCTCGCGGTGTGCCTGTTCGTCGTCGGATTTTTCGCCGTGATGTACGCGTTCTACGCGGTGGTCTTCGGCGGGAACTCCCACCGCGCCGAGCCGACCTGAACGCGGGGTGAGGACGGCCGAGCCGACGTGAACGCGGGGTGAGGACGGCCGGGGTCGATCCGGGTCCGCCCGCGCGACGCGTCGACGTCGCTCAGTCCGCCGCGCCGCCCGCGACGGGGCCGTCCGCCGCGAGCTCCTCCTCGCGGAGGTAACACTGCGGATCGGGGGCGAAGAGGTCGTCTTCGACCGCGAGCGCTCGCAGCCGCGAGCCGCCCCGGCAGATCGACCGGTACCGACAGTCGGCGCACTTGCCCGTCAGGTGCTCCTCGCGGTTTCGAAGGGCCGCGAGGATGGGATTGGACTCGTCGTCCCAGATTTCGCCGAAGGGGCGGTCCTTGACGTTCCCCAGGCTGTAGCCCTGCCAGAACTGCGTCGCGTGGACGTTCCCCTCGTAGTCGACGTCGGCGATCCGCTCGCCGGTGGGGTCGCCGCCGTTGCGCTCCAGGTACTCGTAGACCCGGCGGGCGCGGGCCTCGCCGAAGCGCTCGCGGGCGTACTCGACGAGGAACGCGGCGTCGGCGTAGTTGCCCACCAGTAGGGTCTCGATCTCCTCGCCGCGGTCGTGGTACTCGAGCGTGAGGTCGCACAGGCGGGAGACGGCGGCTCGCTTCTCCGCGGGCGAGAGGTCGAGGTCGACGATGTCGGCCCCGCGGCCGCCGTAGTCGAGGTGGTAGAAGCAAAAGCGGTCGAGACCGACGTCGACGAGCAGGTCCACGACGTCCTCGAGGTCCGGCTCGTTCGCCGCCGTGATCGTGTACCGGAGGCCGGTCTTCAGCCCGACGTCGAGGCAGTGTTCGATGCCGCGGACGGCGGCGTCGAAGGCGCCCTCCTGGCCGCGGAAGTCGTCGTTGCGCGCCGGGAGGCCGTCGACGGAAATGCCGGCGTACCGGAGGCCGGCGTCCCGGAGGGCGATCGCGCGCTCGCGGGTGATCAGCGTCCCGTTCGTCGAGAGGACGGGCCGGAGCCCGACGTCGGCGGCGTAGGCGACCAGTTCCGCCAGGTCGTCGCGCACCAGCGGCTCGCCGCCCGAGAAGAGGACGACCGGGACGTCGTAGTCGGCGAGCTGGTCGAGGAACCGCTTCCCCGCCGCGGTCGAGAACTCGCCGGCCGAGGGGTCGAGGTCTGCGCCCGCGTAGCAGTGCGCACAGTAGAGGTTGCACTGGCGCGTGGCGTTCCAGACGACGACCGGTCGGCGCTGCTTGCGCTCCGTGATCTGGGGCTTTTTCGACTCGCCCGCCGCGTCGTACCTGAGCCCGTCGCCCTCCGCGTCGAGATCGCACAACAGCTTGCTGATCGAGATCACGCGTCGTTCACCCGCGGCGTTCCCTCGGTCTCCTCGTAGACGCGGGGTTCCTCGTTCTCGGCGGCCGTGCGCTCGTCGCTTCCGTCGGCGCGCTGGTCACCGTCGAGCGGCCGGGAGGAAAAGCGCGCCACCTCGCTCGCCGGACAGCACCAGACGTCGACCGCGTACCAGCCGAACAGTCGGGTGGCGTGCTCGTGGGCCGACGCCGCGTCGCCCGCGGTGACGCTGCCGACGTGGCGAAGCGGGTCGGTCTCGGCCTCGCGGACGAAGACCTCCCACTGGGGCAGCGGCGTCCCGCGATCCCCGCTCTCGACTCGCGACCGTCGTTCCTGTTCGACCATGGGTTTGCTACCTGCTCGACCGTCGTCGCGCTTGAGCCGAATACCTTCGAGCCCGTTCCCGGGCCCTGGGAACGGCGAGGAGCTATAGGACTCCGCGGCCGCTACGGTCGAGCATCCATGTTCGGCGCCAGCTTCGACACGGCGGACCGACCGCTCGTCCTGATCTGGGAGCTCACCCAGGCCTGCCACCTCGCCTGCGAGCACTGTCGCGCCGACGCGATCGAGCGGCGCCACCCGGCGGAACTCACCACGGCGGAGGGGAAGGCGCTGCTCGACGACGCGGCCGCCTTCGGCGACGGCCAGCTCGTCGTCCTCTCCGGCGGCGACCCGCTGGTCCGCGACGACGTCGAGGAGCTGGTCGCCCACGGCACCGAGCGGGGCCTCCGGATGACGATCACGCCCAGCGGAACCCGGTCGCTCACCGACGAGCGCATCCGGGGGCTGGCCGACGCGGGGATCCGCCGGATGGCGGTGAGCCTCGACGGCGCCTCGGCCGAAACGCACGACGCCTTCCGCGGCGTCTCGGGCAGCTTCGAGGAGACGATCCGGGCGGCCGAGGACGCGAGGGCCGCCGGCATCCCGATCCAGGTGAACACCACGGTCTGCGCCCAGACCGTCGACGAGCTCCCGGCGATCCGCGAGCTGCTCGAAGCGCTCGGCGTCGTCATGTGGAGCGTCTTCTTTCTCGTTCCGATCGGCCGCGGACGGGTGCTCGATCCCATCTCGCCGGAGCGGGCTGAATCGGTGATGGCGTGGCTCCACGACGTGCGTCGCGAGTCGACGTTCGGGCTGAAGACGACCGAGGCGCCGATGTACCGGCGGGTGGTCGCCCAGCGCGAGGCCGCGAAATCGGGGGCGGACGGGGAGGGCGAGGCCGGAGGACAGCGGCCGAACGGCTCGTCCGGAGGCGGTCCGCCGGGCGACGACTCCTCCGACGGCGGCCCGCCGCCCGGCGTCCGTCGCCGCGGCGGCATCGTCGCCGGCGACGGCTTCTGCTTCGTCAGCCACACGGGCGAGGTCTACCCGTCGGGCTTCCTGCCGGAGTCCGCGGGCAACGTCCGGGAGAAACCGGTCACAGAGGTCTACCGCGAGAGCGACCTGTTCCGGTCCCTGCGCGATCGCGATCGCCTCCGGGGCAAGTGCGGCGCCTGCGAGTTCCGCGCGCTCTGTGGCGGCAGCCGGTCGCGGGCGTACGCCACGACCGGCGACCCCCTCGAGAGCGACCCGCTCTGTCCGTACGTCCCCGAGGGCTACGACGGGCCGATGCCGTGGGACGAGGAGGGGGATCGAGGAGCGGCGACGGCGGACGACTGAGTCGGTTCGGCCTCGCGCGATCTCCTCGCCGGCGTCGCGGGGAACGCGTTGCGTTCGTTGTCGGAGCACTTCGTGCGAGCGGAGCGTTCTGCCCGAGAGGGTCTCGAGCGTCGCGGACCCCCTGAACGATTAATGCGTGCCACCGCGTACCGGGGGCATGGATTCGACACCCGACGACATCGAATTTCTCGTCGCATCGGACCACCGCGTTGGCACACTCGACGCGCTGGCCTCGGGGCCGCGCGACCGCGACGAGTTGCGATCCGCGACGGGTGCTTCGTCGCCGACCATGAGCCGGATACTCACGGACTTCGAGGAGCGCAACTGGCTCGAGCGGGAGGGCCGGACGTACCGGCTGACCGGTCTGGGCGAGTTCGTCGCCGATCGACTGGCGGAGTTCGTGGACGCGATGACGATCGAGCGGCAACTCCGAGACGTCTGGCGCTGGTTACCACACGAATTCGACGGGTTCAGCGTGGAGCTATTTTCGGACGTAGACGTCACGTACCCGGGCCCCGGCTATCCCGACCGACCGACCGAACGGCGACTCGAGTTAATCGGGGAGACTGCGAGGTGGCGTGGATTCGGCGTGGCGATGTTGGGGTTACGGACGCTGGAAACCTCGTTCGATCGGTTCCTCGACCAGCAAGACGAGTTCCGGTGTGAGTACATCTATCCGCCGGAAGTGTTCGAGGAACTCCTGTCGTGGGGAGACACTGAAACGATCGTGGAGGCTGCCGACAGCGACAGCTACACCGTCTTGCTGCACGAGGACCTTCCGACCGACGACCGGTACGAAATCTGTCTCTTCGACGATCGGGTGACCATCTGCTGTTACGATCACGAGAAGGGTGGATTACAGGCGCTCGTCGAGACGACCAGTCCCGACGTGCGAACGTGGGCGGAGTCGTACTACGAACGGTTCCGCAATGAGGCCCAGCATCTCGGAGACGCGTACGAACGCGGTTCGCTGCCGTCGTTAGATTGACTCCTCGACGCCGGCGGGACGACTCCGTCCGGGCCGTCGAGGACGGAATCCGGGACTACGTGGACGACGTGGGGGTCGTGTTCCCCCACGAGGTATCCGTCGTCACCGCGCGGCGATAACCCCGGTTAGTGAAACGCCGTCCGGGGACCAGGCATTGTACTACGGGTCAATCCACCCGAAATGGCTCGTACAGGGTGAGAGCAACGATGAACCCGTAGTGTGAGGTACTCGCGTCGAGTTCTCCACCCAGTTGTCGAGTATTCGAACGCTCGTTCCATAGCTGATTGGGCCGGTTCGAGTCCGTCACGCCCCCGAGGTTTGGGTATTCTCGAACATCTCGAGTGCGGTTCAGTATCGGAACGTGGTGGTTCATCAAGTTCCTCGGACACCGTGGCCGTCGCTCCGCCTCGAGTGGTGACGGTGGATTGGCGACTACCCGTCTCTCTCCCGGGATCGTCCCCACCGGTCGTAGAACGCGACCTCCTCGAGCTGACGCCGGGTCCCACGCCTGAAGTCCTCACCTTCGAAGTACGCGACAGGGATCAACCCCGCTTGCGAGACGTCCTCGGGGATGTCGAGGAGGTCTCTCACTTCCGGTTCGGCACCGAGGTGAATCATGGTCAGCGACGATCCCAGACCGCGACTTCGGAGCGCGAGCATGAAGCTCCAGGCGGCGGGCCACACCTCCCCGTAGACCGACGACGCCGCCATGTTCCATAGGTCCGTCTCGTACTCCATGCTCGCCCACAATTCGTATTCGTCTTCGATCTGGAGGGTGGTGCACGGGATGACGTGGACCGGCACTTCGTGGAGGTGTTCGGCCAGATATTGCGACGACGCGGCGACCTTTTGGGACTGCTCGTCGTCCTCGGGGAGTTCCGATTCCATCTTCTCGACGAAGGGGGCGAGCAGCCGACGATAGACCTCGCCGAGCACCTCTCGCGTCTCGGGGTCGGTGATCACCAGCCACCGCCAGTTTTGCAGGTTGTATCCGGTTGGGGCCTGGAGCGCGATGTCGAGACACTCGTCGATCACGTCCAGCGGGACCGGCCGCTCGAGGTCGAGGCGGCGCCGAACGGCCCGCGTCGTCGTCAGCACGTGGTCGATACTTCGACGGTCGAGATCCTCGATCCTGACCGGTTCGTCGCCAGTGTGACTGTGATGTCTTGACATGGATCACTCACGGCCGAGGATTCGCCGTGAGGGAGCAGATAACTGCCGCGTGAAAGCATTTCGCGACGTGAAAGCGAAGCGAATCTCGTGTTTTCGGCGTGCCATTTGGTGACGGGTATCGTTCCCCTACGAGAGGAGTTCGTCCACGTCTTCGAGTGGTTGCGCTTCCGCTCGATATTCCTCCACGATCGATTCTCCCCACGAGTAGGCGTCCGGGTCGTCGGTGTCTACGACCGACCGTAGGCTACCCGTTTCCGGCTCGTAACAGCAGATGCTGAGGTGTTCGTCGGAGAGACAGATGCCACACCAGTCGCTGTTCGGGAGGTCGTCGTGCAGGTAGACCGAATGGTGGTCCAACCGCACGGACTGGGCGACGTCGTCCGGGTTCCACGCGAGCATCGCCTCGAACACCTCGGGGGGGTAGATCATCTCAACGTGCAACCCGTCGAACACGCTGTCGAAAAACGACTCGACCACGTTCGCCTTGAGGAGAACCATCCCGAAACCTCGGATGGTTTCGGCCTCCTCCAGCAGATGAACGTGCCGTTCTAGCGGTTTGAATGGATATCCTGGCCCGGGATACGAGATCACGGCGTCGGAGAGAAAGTCGACGGAGAATCCCTCGAGTTCGTACGGCAGCCACGGTGAAACCTCACGGAGGCGTCGCTCGACCGTCATCGCGTCCACGAACTCCGCCAGTCGGTCGGCGACGAACTCGCCCAGACCGGTCAGCCGATACGTATGTCCATCCCGTTCGATCCAGTTTCGATCCCCGAAATCGTTAAGCACTCGACCCATTGTGGGCGAAGAGGCGCCCGTCACGGCGCGCAGCTGGTCCCGGTCGCATGGACCTTCATCGAGTGTCTCGAGAACCCCGACGCGGTGGTCTGAACTGACGAGAAACTCGATATCGTCGAGTGTCGAATCCATGATCTTGGTACATTTTGCCACCCCATAATCGTTCACCGAGGTGCCGATTGATCCATCCGCCGTGGGGATCCATCTTTCGTGGGTACCGAACTCCAGATCGAATCCGTAAATTGCATCCCGGCACACACGTTCTCCATCTTCTACGAGCTGGCTACCGGGCCCGTCGTGCCATCCATCTCTCGATGACCCGCAAACGAGACGTCGAACTCCACGAATCGGCCGAATCAGCGTGGCCCCGTCGATCGATTTTCACGTCGTGAACGATTTTGCGCGGCGAAACCGTTTCAGTGGGAATTTATACCTGTTTCGCGGTCGGACCGCGTCCCATGGAAGCTGACGCAGCTACCGGAGACCAGTTCGACGAGTTCGAATCGGACTTTCTCGGTGACCTGGTCCGACCGGGAGACCCCGACTACGACGAGGCTCGCGGCGTCTGGAACGGCATGATCGACGAACGTCCCGCGGTGATCGCCCGCTGCCGGGACGTCGCCGACGTCATGGGCGCGGTCGAGTTCGCCCGCGAGCGGGACCTGCTCGTCGCCGTCCGGGGCGGCGGACACAACGCCGCGGGCCTCGGAACGTGCGAGGACGGGATCGTCATCGACCTCTCGCCGATGAACTGGGTCGACGTCGATCCCGACACCCGGCGGGTACGCGTCGGCGCGGGGGCCACCTGGCGGGACGTCGATCACGCGACGCAGGCGTTCGGACTCGCGGTGCCGGGCGGGGTCGTCTCGCACACGGGAGTCGCGGGGCTGACCCTCGGCGGCGGGTACGGCCACCTCCGACGAGCGTACGGGCTGACCTGCGACAACCTCGTCTCGGTCGATCTGGTCGCGGCCGACGGCCGCGTCCTGACCGCCAGCGAGGACGAGCACGCGGACCTCTTCTGGGCGGTCCGCGGGGGCGGCGGCGCCTACGGCATCGTGACCGCCTTCGAGTTCGAGGCCCGTTCGATCGGAACCGAGGTGGCCACGGTGGAGACGTGGCACCCGATCGAGGACGCGACGGCCGCCTTCGAGACCTGGCGCGACTTCGTCGAGTCCGCGCCGCGAACGGTCAGCGGGGAGGCGATCGTCTGGGGGGTGCCCGAGGACCCACACTTCCCGGCGGAGTATCACGACCAGCCGGTCGCCATCATCACCGCCGTCCACGCCGGCGACCCCGAGGAGGGTGAGGAACTCCTCCGGCCGCTTCGGGAGTTCGGCTCGCCGCTGTTCGACTTCAGCGGCCGGACCCGATACCTCAAGCTCCAGCAGGGGTTCGACCCGTTCTTCCCGGCAGGCGAGCACCGGTACTACCAGGGGTCGGTCTACCTCGATTCGCTGGACGACGAGGTCATCGCCGACATCCTCGACCGGGCGGAGACGCGGCCGGACCCCCGAGTGCTCTACTACGTGTGGAACCTCGGCGGGGCGATCGCCGACGTCCCGGAGCACGCCACGGCGTTCAGCGGCCGAGAGCACCCGTATCTCCTCGCCATCGACGGGAAGTGGGACGATCCCGCGGCGGACGACGCGGTGCTCGACTGGGCGCGTTCCTTCAAGCGGGACCTGCGGGCCCACTCTCCGGGCGACGAGTATCGAAACTTCCCCGGAGCGGCCGAGGCGGACGACGTCGAACCCCGGGAGTCGTCCGGGCGCGACGAGACGGTCGAGCGGTTGGTCGAGTTGAAGGACGAATACGACCCGACGAACCTGTTCAGCCGCAACCACGGCGTCGCGCCGTCCGAAGCGGCACGGACTGACGGAGGGGCTGGCGATGCGTGAGCCCGGCCACCGCGGACCATCCGGGCCACAGCGGGCCCGGTACGGTCACGGCGTCTACCCGGGATACGACGAGTTGGTTCGCGCGGCCGAAGCCACCGTCAGGAGGTATTCACCGGCGGAAGCGATCGACGTGGCCGGCGAACCCGGGGTTCTCTTCGTCGACGTCCGCGACGCCGTCGAGCTGTTGGAAGGGGTGATCTCCGGAGCCACCCACGCGTCCAGGGGACGGCTCGAGGCCCATCTGGATCCCAACAATTCACGCTACGTGAGCGAACTCGATGACGCAGCCGAGATCGTCTTCTACTGTGCGAGTGGTGCGCGTTCGGCCCTCGCTGCCAGGCGGGCGCAGGAACTGGGTTACGACCGCGTCCGGTACCTCGATGGTGGGATCACCGCGTGGACGGACGCTGGTGGACAGCGTCAAGTGATCTCAAATAGTCGGTGAGACGG
Organism: Halovivax sp.; assembly: GCA_007119345.1. Classification (GTDB taxonomy): domain Archaea; phylum Halobacteriota; class Halobacteria; order Halobacteriales; family Natrialbaceae; genus Halovivax. The sequence continues at coordinate 7,175 of SKPV01000099.1, read as the reverse complement.
ATGTTCCCCGAACGCATCGAGACGGAACGACTCAGATTCGACCGAATCTCCCGCGACACCGTCGACGTCTTCGAGCTTCACGAACTCTACGCCGATGGAGACGACGCGGCGGAGCTGTTCGAGTACTGGGACTCGCCGCCGCACGCGACGGTGAAAGAGACCGACGACTACGTCGACGAAGCCGAGAAATTGTGGGACGACGCCGAGGGCGCGAAGTACGTGATCCGACCGACCGAGGGAGAAGACGGGGCGGGCGTCATCGCCGGTACGACGGGACTGTACCCGGACTGGGAAAAGCGATCTGCGAACCTCGGCATCCTCCTCGACGAGCGATTCTGGGGTCGGGGATACTCCGGTGAACGAGCCGACGCGATGCTCGCCGTCGCGTTCGACCGACTCGATCTCGAACTCGTCGTGGCCGCCCACATCGACGGGAACGAGAAGTCTCGACGGGCGATCGAGAAGTACGTCGACCGGTACGGCGGCCGGTACGAGGGCCTGCTGGGCAACTGGCTGCCCGTGGCCGATACCGTCGTCGACGTGCACAGATTCACGATTTCACGGGACGCGTACGTCGAGACAACCGAGTGATACGCACTTCACCCGTGCGAGGACCGTCGATCGTACTGATCGATTCCGCTCTCGCTCGATCTCCGTTCCACGGTTCACGACACCCGTCAGGACGAAAGTCGCACTTCACCGATGCGCGGGGGTACGCGCTCGAGATGCCCCGGGTGCAGGAACGCCAGAGACGGGACTTTCGAACCGAGGCGGTCGTTACTCGTCGAACGCCGGCAACCGCGCCATCGAGAGCCAGAACTCCTCGATCGTCCGAATCGTCTCCATGTACTCGTCGGGATCGACCGGCTTCGTGACGACCGCGTTCGCCGCGAGCCGGTAGGATCGAACGGCGTCGGCGTCCGCCCGCGATCCGGTGAGAACGACGACGGGGAGGGATCGAAGGTCGGGATCGGCGTGCAACGCCGCGAGGACCTCCTCCCCGCTCCGCCCGGGAAGACCCTGGTCGAGGAGGACCAGATCCGGCCGCGGCGCGTCGGCGTGCTCGCCGCGTCGCGCGCAGAAATCGAGCGCGCCGCGGCCGTCCTCGACGACGTGCAACCGGTGGGAGGCGACGCCGTCTTCGAACGCCTCGCGAACGAGCCTGACGTCGCCGGGGTTGTCCTCGACGAGGAGCACGTCGGCCGCGTCGGTTCCTCGGGGGTCGGTCGGGCCGCCCCCTCGCGGATCACCCATCGCGCCCACCCGCGGCCGGAAGGGTGAACGAGAACGTCGTCCCCTCCCCCGGTTCGGAGTCGACCCGGATCTCGCCGCCGTGGCGCTCGACGATCCGCTCGCAGAGGGCGAGCCCGATCCCCGTCCCGTCGTGTTCGCCGCGCGCGTGCAGGCGCTGGAACACGTCGAAGATCCGCACCTGGTCGTCCGGATCGATGCCGATCCCCTCGTCGCTGACCGAGATAACCCACTCGTCTCCCGCCCGTTCGGCCGCGACGGAGATGCGGGGCGGCTCGTCACCGCTGTACTCGATCGCGTTGTCCAGCAGGTTCTGGAACACCTGGTGTAACTGGCCGGCGTCGCCCACGATCCTGGGCAGCGGTTCGGCGGCGATCTCGGCGCCGCTCTCGTCGATCCGGAGCCGGAGATCGGCGCGCACGTCGTCGAGGACGTCGTCCAGCTCGACTGGCTCCAGCGGATCCCTCCCGCTCTCGACGCGAGAGTACTCGAGCAAGCCGTCGATCATCGCGCGCATGCGCTCGGCGCCGTTCACGGCGTACTCGAAGAACTCCCGCGTCTCCGCCGAGAGCTCGTCGCCGGCTCGACGCTCGATCAGTCGCAGGTAGCTCGAGACCATCCGCAGGGGCTCCTGGAGATCGTGGGAGGCCGCGTAGGCGAACTGCTCCAGGCGCTCGTTCGACGCCTCGAGCCGCTGGATCGTCCGCTCGAGTTCCTCCCGGTAGGCCCGTCGCTCGATCGCGTCCGCGAGGATGTTGGCGACGCCCTGGACGAAGTTGACGTCCTCCTCGGTGAACGTTCGGCGCTCGGTGTCGTGCGTGCCGAGGATCCCCCACGGCTCGTCGACGGAGCCGACGATCGTGCTGACGCCGCTCACGACGTCGTGACTCGTGAGCAGGTCGGGGCCGCTGAAGCGCGTCTCCGATTCGAGATCGTCGACGACGACGGGTTCCTCGGAACGCAACGTGTGCCCCGCCTGAGAGTCCGCGTCCGCGTCGACGGTGGCGATTCCGACGATCCCGTCGTCCCAGCCGACGCCCTGGCGCAACAGGAGCTCTCGATCGTCCGGATCCAGATCGAGCACCTTGCAGTACGCGTTGTCGAGCACCGCCGCCACTTGCCGGCTCGCCTCGTCCATGAGTTCGTCGAGGTCGTTCGTTTCGAGGGCGAACTGACCGAGCTCGGCGATCGTCCGCTGTTCGCGGGCGCGGCGTTCGAGCTCCGCTTCCCGCCGATCGCGCTGGCTGACGTCGCGACCGATTCCCGCGAGCACCGGATTCCCTTCGGGGTCCTCGAGCGCCGACGCGACGAACTCGTACGGGATTCGCTCGCCGTCTTTCGTACGGAGCTGCGCTTCCACCCGCACGTCCCCGGTCTCGAACCCCCTCGCGATCGCGTCGGCGATCGTCCCCTGCTCGTCCTCGGGGAAGAAATCCAGCGCGTCCATCCCCGCGACCTCCACCTCCGAGTAGCCCGACACCTCGCAGACGCTCTCGTTCCACCGTTTGAGGGACCCGTTCGCGGTCACCACGTAGAAGACGTCGTCGATGGCGTCGAGGATGTCGTCGGTGTACGCCTGGTAGCGCTCGAGCAGCCGCTCGCGCCGGAGCAACTGCTCGCGCTCGCGACGATCGGTCATGTCCCGGGTCACCTTCGCGTACCCCTGGAGGCTCCCGTCGTCGTCGTCGCGGACGGCCGTGATCGTCACGTTCGCCCAGAACCGCGACCCGTCGGATCGAATCCGCCACCCCTCGTCCTCGACCGATCCCCCGGCGGTGGCTTCCTCGAGGTTCCGTTCCGGCACGCCGTCGTCGGCGTCGGCGTCGGTGTAGAACGTCGAGAAGTGCTCGCCCACGATCTCCTCGCGCTCGTAGCCCTTGATCCGCGCTGCGCCCTCGTTCCAGGTGACGACGCAGCCGTCGGGGTCGAGCATGAAGATGGCGTACTCCTCGACCGCTTCCACGAGCGAGCGGTATCGCTGCTCGCCCTCCAGGCGCTCGCGTTCCGATCGTTTGCGGTCGGACACGTCGTAGTAGAGCTCGACCCGGCCGCCGGCGTACCGTCCGGACTCGATCGGCTTGCTCCGGTGCTCGAGCCAGCGTTCCGCGCGGTCCTCGTCGGCGGTCACGCGACACTCGAAGCGCTCGACGTAGCTGTTGTCCTCGTAGGTCGCGAGGACGGTCTCGGCGAACTCGTCGGGATCGGCGAGCCGGTCGCGTATCGTCTCCTCGATCACCCGTCGCTTGTCCCGGCCGACGACGTCCGCGCGATCGACGCCGAAGAACCGCTCGGCGGTTTCGTCGATCCACGCGACCTCGAACGCCTCGTCCAGCAGGAAAATCCCGACGTCCGCCTCGTCGAGGACGGTCGCGATCGATCCGTCCAGCTCGCCGATCGGCGCGTCCCCCTCCGGTCGGCGGTCGCCTTCGCCGGCCTCCCGCAGCGTGGCGACGATCCCGTCGAACTCGCCGCCGCCGTCGACGATCCCGAACCGGAATTCGAGGGGAACGGCCTCGCCGTTCGCGGTCCGGGCGGTGAGGTCGATCGCGTCGTCGCCGGCCAATTTCGTCCCCCGCCGAGGGTCACGTTCCGCCCCCGCATCCCGCCGGGCGTTGCCGGTAGCCTCCGCCTCCCGCCGGTCGCGGACCGCTCGCTCGAGGCGGGCCGCGTCCTCGTCCGAGAGAACCAGCGAGACGGGCTCGCCGAGGAGCTCCGCGCGATCGTAGCCCGTCGTCTCGACCGCCGCGTCGTCGACCGCGACGAACCGACCGTCCGCGTCGATCCGGCAGACGCCGGCGTCGACCGCGTCGGCGAGCGCTCGGTACCGGCCGTCGGCCACCCCGTCGTCGCCCGACAACGCTGCGTCTCCCCCGTCGCTCATTGGGGTTCAATTGTGATTGTTCGAGTTAAATCCTCCCTCTCGGTCGTCGAATCGTCGCGCCCGTGACGACGCGCGTCCGCAACCGCTCGAGGGGCGCTCGCCGACGAACCCGCGAACCGAGTCGCGGATCGAGCGGTTGCGGACCGCCGACCGGTGCCGGCGAGACTACGGTGACGAGTCGACGTGACGCCGAACCCTCCGGCGACGGGATGGTGGGCGTTCTCGGAATCGGCGTCCGTTATCGGGGATGGCGAACGTTCTCGGAGTCGGCGTCTCGATCAGTCCTCGATGATCGCCGCCATGAGCTTCGACTGGGCGGCCGCGAGGTGCTCGGCGAACGTCGAGCCGCTGATGTCGAGTTCCGCGGCCACCTCGCCCGCGTTCGCGCCCTTGGGATAGTCGAAGTAGCCCATCCGGTGGGCGGTCTCGAGGACCTCCTGCTGGCGGTCGGTGAGGCGGGCGCGGTCGACGAGCACGAGGTCGCTCTCGCCGCCGCGCTCGCTGCGGGTGAGCTCTCGGAGGCTGACCGCGTCGAACCGGTCTTGCAGGGCGGTGACGGTGTCGGACAGCCCGTCGAGGTCCGACGCGTTGATCGAGAGGTGCAGCGCGCCGTCCTCGGCGCGCAGGGAGGAGACGGGGTTGCCCCGCTCCTCGACGACCTCGCAGACGCAGCTGTCGGACCAGTCGCGTTCGAACCGGTAGACGCGGTCGGTGTCGGTCTCCGCGACGGTCGTCAGCTCGACGCCGAGCCCGGCGTCCGTTCCCGCTTCGACGGCGACGTCGCCGGCACCGTCGGTCGCCAGTCCGAGGTCCTCCCCGTCGGCCGTCGGGTCGATCCCGGCGCCGGCGAGCTCGTCGTCCGGATCGCGGACGGTGAACTCCTCGACGACGGTCGCGGAGTCGCGCGTCGACGACCGCGAGATCGACTCGACGCTGGACCCGGTTCGATCCGCCGCGATGGCGACCGGACAGGCGCCCGGGTCGCGGACGACGATGGTTGCGTGGTATCCCGTCATAGCAACGGCTACACATTCCCCACGTATAACGGGAGACGCCGATTCCCATCCGCTGGAAATGCGGGTCACGCCGTCGTGCGGCCAGCTGCCACCGAGCGGTGGGTCGTCGCCGAGCGGTGGGTCGTCGCCGGGCGGCCTGCCGTCGCCGAGTGCCTTGCCGTCGCCGAGCGGCCCGTTGCCGTTGGCGAGCGACCTGCCGTCGACGAGCGGCTCGTTGCCACCGAGCGGCGGGCCGCCGACGAGCGGCCGTCTCCACCATCCGCCTGCGAGCGCTCGGAGACCGCCCGCTCGCAACCGCCCCGAACCGGTTCGGGGCCACCCCTACCGGGCGGCCGGTCCAACGGTCGAACGAGATGTCGACCTGCTCGCTCTGTGACCTCTCGACGCCGGACCCGCCGATCACGGGCGACGGCGTCGACGGGTCGTTCTGCTGCCGGGGTTGTCTCGAGGTCCACCGCGCGCTGGACGATCTCGAGGGGGTCGACCGGGAGGCGGTTCGGCGACGGGCCGCCGAGTCGGACGGGGAGGCTCCGACCGAGCGGGCGGTGCCCGAGGGCGCCGAGACCGCCTACCTGTCCGTCGAGGGGATGCACTGTGCGACCTGCGAGGGGTTCGTCTCCCTGCTGGGCGAGCGGGCCGAGGGCGTCCTCGCCGTGGAGGCCAGTTACGCGACCGAGACGGCGCGGGTGGTCTACGATCCGGACCTCGTCGACCCCGGGGAGCTGCCGGATCGCCTCTCGGGGTACGGCTACCGGGTCCGCGCTCGCGACGGCGACGACGAGGGCCGACGGCCCGACCACGACCTCGCCGAGCGGCTGCTGGTCGGCGGCTTCCTCACGTTCCTGATCAAGCCCTGGTACCTGTTCTACTTCTACCCCAGCTACGTCGGCATCGAGACCGGCATCCTCGACGTCGACGCGACCACGTCGCTCAGCTACTACTTCCCGCGGCTGACCATCGCGGCGTTCACGACGATCGTCCTCTGCTACACCGGGTACCCCGTCCTCAGGGGCGCCTACGTCAGCCTGCGGGTCCGCCGGCCGAACATGGACCTGCTCGTCGCGACCGCCGCGCTCTCGGCGTACGCCTACAGCACGCTCTCGCTCGCGACCGGCGGCGAGTACCTCTATTACGACGTGACGCTGGCGGTGATCATGGTGGTGAGCCTCGGGCGCTACTACGAGCGCCGGCGCCGTCGGAGCGCGACGGATCTGCTCTCCGCGGTGACCGCCGCCCGGAGTCGGGAGGCGACCCGGCGGCTTCCCGGCGGCGACGGGGAAACGGAGCGCGTCTCGGTCGAGGAGCTCGAGCCCGGCGACGAGGTGCTCGTCAAGCCCGGCGAACGCGTTCCCGTCGACGGGACGGTCCTCCAGGGGACCGCCGACGTCGACGAGTCGGTGCTCACCGGCGAGTCGCTGCCGGTGACGAAGGCGCCGGGCGACGAGGTCGTCGGCGGCGCCGTGGCGACCGACGGCGCGCTCGTGATCGCCGTCGGCGAGGCGGCCGAGAGCACCCTCGACCGCATCGCGGCGCTGCTCTGGGAGGTCCAGAGCGCCTCGCCGGGGATGCAGCGCTTCGCGGACAAGCTCGCGACGATCTTCGTCCCGCTCGTCATCGCCGTCGCGGCGCTCGTCACCGGCTACCGGCTGGCGGCCGGCGCGGCGCCCTCGGAGGCGATGCTGACCGGGCTGACGGTGCTGATCGTCTCCTGTCCCTGTGCCATGGGGCTCGCGACGCCGCTCGCGATCGCCTCGGGGCTGCGCGACGGCCTCGAGCGGGGCGTCGTGGTCACGAACTCCGCGGTGTTCGAGTCGGCGCCCGACGTCGAGACGGTCGTCTTCGACAAGACCGGCACGCTGACCGCCGGCGAGATGGCGGTGCGATCGGTCCGCGGACCCGGAGAGGCCGTGGCCGCCGCCGCGGCCGTCGAGCGACGGTCCGAGCACCCCGTGGCCGCGGCCATCACGTCGTTCGCGGCGGACGCGGCGGACGCGGGCGGTGCGGTGCTCGGCGCGACGGCGGAGGCG
>SKPV01000224.1 GCA_007119345.1 Halovivax sp. | reverse complement strand
CCGCGATCGTCGCGTCTTCGATCGGTTCTCCGAAGCGGTCGTCGCCGGCTTCCAACTCGACCGTCGCGTTGCCCGAGGCGGTCAGGTCGAGCTGCTCGTGTGAGCCCTCCGACCACGTCGCCTCCTGGTCGACCGGGAGACCGCCGACGGCGAAGGCGATCGTCGCTCCATCGTCGACCGCCGCCTCGCCGTCGACCACGAGTTCGTCGAACTCGCCCGGCGTTTCGACCGCGGTGGTTCCACGGAGTTCGTCGTCGACGTAGGCCTCCACGATCGCACCTTCGGGTGCCGGATTGTCGACGATCTCGACCGAGCCGGAGATCGTCGGGTGATCGACGACTTCGGACGCGAGGAACTCGACGCTGTTGGCCAGGATGGCGTGGGCGTCGTCGGTGTAGTCGTCGTCGGTGACGAAGCTGGTGTAGCCGAGCCCGGACGCGAGGACCGTCGCGCTCTCCTCGTCGACGGCGAACGCGTCACCCGCGATGCCCTCCTGGTCGCCGATCTCGGCGTAAACGTCGAACGAGGTGTCCGCAAACCACGTGTGGTCACCGTACGTATCGAAGTGAACGTCGATCGAGTCGCCGGCCTCGCCGACGCCGTCGAAGATCTCGTGATCGTCGACGAATTTGTAGATGACCGGTTCGGAATCATTGTAATCCTCGGAGGTCGCACCGGGGTCATCCGTTACGTCGCTGTAGACCGGAACGCCGTTCGACCAGTTACCCCACTGGTCGAGGTAGACGACGCCGGTATCGCCGTCCGCGGTGGCGTCGACGAAGTCGGCGGCGTCGTCCGCGTCGAGGTGCTGGACGACGATCACGTCGAACTCCTCGGCCGCCTCGTCGCTGTCGGCGACGAAGAGGTCGTAGTTCTCGGGGAGCGACGCCGACAGCATCTCGGCGACGTCGTCACCGAACGTGTCCCCGTCGTCGACGACGGCGACCGGCTGCAGCTCTTCGAACACCGTCGTCGGACCGGTCGTGATCGTCTCCTCGTCGCCGAGACCCTCGAAGCTGTGCTCGAGCGAGAACTCGCCCTCCGTGTTCGTGGTCGTCTCCACCACCACTTCCACCGCATCTTCGTCGCCGTCGAAGTCGACCGGCTCGCCAAACTGTGCCTCCGTTCCGTCGACGAAGAGGGTCGCGTCCGACTCGTCGTACGACCCCCCGATCTCGACGACGAGTTCCTCGAGGTTCGCCGCGTCGAACTCGGCGGTGACGCCATCGCCGCCCTCGATGGTTTCGTCCTGACCGTCTACGAGTTCGATTGCGAGTGCGGCCTCCAGGGCGAAGTCCCGCTCGACGACGTGCTCGTCGTCATCGATGGTTACCGTCTCGGTTTGCGCCGCGAAGCCGAAGCCGTCCGCGGTGACGTCGTACGTGCCAGGCGCCTGGATCAGGTCGTAGCCGCCGTCGGCGTCCGTCTCGGTGGAAGCGCCGTCCTCGACGGTTACGGCGGCCCCATCGATCGGCTCGCCGTCGGCGTCGGTGACGACGCCCTCGACGCCGGAGTCGACCGCCACCTGGGCGGTGGCGGCGTAGACGTCGATGATGCCGGCGCCATACCGCGAGTCGATTCCGCCCTCTTCGTCGTAGTACTGAGCGTCGTCCGGATCCCAATCGTCGGGCTTCCAGGCGGTGTCGAGCATCAGCTCCTTGACGTCCCACGGATCCAACTCGCCGCCGGCCGCGCCGATGATCAGCGCCGCGGCGCCGCTCTTGTGGGGCGCGGACATGGAGGTCCCGCTAACTTCACAGTAATCGACGTCGCCACACATCGTGCCGCCGTCGGTCGGGTGCGCGCTGTAGACGTCCGCGCCAGGCGCGGCGATATCGGGCGTGACGAACTCGCCCTCGGGCCAGTGGTCCATCCACTCGCCGTCGAAGTCGCCCTCCTCTATCAGCATCCCGCCGGAGAAGCTGGCGATTCCCCCGGTCTCGTTGCTGGCACCGCTGGCTATGGAGTCGTAGTCGGCGCCGGGCGACCCGGCGGTCCCCTCGCCGTCGTTACCGATCGAGGCAACGACGAGTGTGCCCGCGTTCATCGTGTTGTGGATGAGCTCGGTATACTGACCGTGCGGTGACGCGGAACCCAGGCTCAGACTGATGAGGTCCGAGTCCGTCTCAACGGCCCACTCGAAGGAATCGTAGATCGCCTGGCCCTCACACAAGCCATCGGCGCCGCAAACGCGAGCGTGAGCCTGTTCGGCCTCTGGCGCGACGCCGATCGCCGTGCCGGAGGCGTCTCCGCCGGCGATCGTGCCGCCGACGTGAGTACCGTGTCCGTGCTCGTCCGCGGGTTCGTCCTCGCCGTCGGCGAGGTCGTTCCAGCCGTCTTCCTCCGGAAGTTCGATGTCCGGATGATTCGCGTCGACGCCGGTGTCCGCGACGACGACTCGGACGTCCGCGCCGGTGACACCGATTTCGTCCCAGGTATCGAGAGCCTTGATCTGCTCGAGACCGTAAGTGGCCTCCACATCGTCCGTCCTCGTTCCGTCGGTCGTCTCGGCGACCGGTTCGGTCTGGACGGGCTCGGGGGCGTCGAAGGTGTAGTGCTCGTGAACGAGTTCGACGTTCTCGATCGAACGCAATTCCTCGAGATCGACACGATCCAGGTCGGCTGTGATCAAGATACCGTTGACGATCCACCACCGGTCCTCGACCGCGACGCCGCCCATGTGCTCGAGTCGGTCGAGTACGGGCTGCTGGGTGCGGTCGGCGTGGCTCTGTAACGTCTCGACCGTCGCCTCACGGTCGCCGGCCAGATGCGCGTCGTTCACGGGATCTAGCCTGAGAATTAGCTCGGTTTCGCCCTCGGCGTCTTGCAGCGGTTCGTCGATCTCTTCAGAGTGTTCGGGGATCGACTCCTCGTCGGCGGCGATCGAGACGTCGGCGATCGCGACGCCGCCCAGTGAAACGCCGGCGAGCAGCGTGGCGAGGAGTACGACGGAGATCAATATGCACCTCCGATTGAATTTCATCAATATACGAATTCCGAGAGTGCAGAAACATAGATCTTACCAAGCTATAATAATTTCACTAATAGAGATAATCGGTGGCAGCGACCGTCCACTCCTCGGACCTACCGAGCCGTGTCGGTAGCGTTTTCCCTCCGGTCGCACTCCGCTAACGTATGACCGAGTACCCGCGGATCACCGACCAGCTCGACGACGTCGAGTCCGCACGCGAGGCGGGTCGCCGGAAGATGGAGTGGGCGCGCCAGCACATGCCCATCATGGCGGCCGTCCGGGCGGAGTTCGAGGCCGACCAGCCCCTCGCTGGCGAGCGGATCGCGATGGCGATGCACGTCGAGGCGAAGACCGCCATCCTCGTGGAGGCGCTGGCGGCCGGCGGCGCCGAGGTGGCCGTCACGGGCTGTAACCCGCTGTCGACCCACGACGACGTCTCGGCGGCGCTGGACGACGTCGAGAACATCACGAGTTACGCCAAGCGCGAGGTCGACGCCGAGGAGTACTACGCCGCGATCGAGGCGACGATCGCCCACGAGCCGACGATCACCGTCGACGACGGGATGGACCTCGTGGCGGCGATCCACGAGGACTACCCCGAACTCATCGAGGGGATCGTCGGCGGCTGCGAGGAGACGACGACCGGCGTCCACCGGCTGCGCGCGATGGCCGCGGACGGCGCCCTCGACTATCCGGTCTTCGCCGTCAACGACACGCCGATGAAGCGGCTGTTCGACAACGTCCACGGCACCGGCGAGTCCTCGCTGGCCTCGCTCGCGATGACCACCAACCTCTCGTGGGCCGGCAAGACGGTCGTCGTCGCCGGCTTCGGCTACTGCGGCAAGGGCGTCGCGCGCAAGGCCGCCGGCCAGAACGCGAACGTGATCGTCACCGAGGTCGAGCCGCGCCGGGCGCTCGAAGCGCACATGGAGGGCTACGACGTGCTGCCGATGGCCGAGGCGGCCGCGGTCGGCGACGTCTTCCTGACGACGACCGGGAACCGCGACGTCGTCGTCCGCGAGCACTTCGAGCGGATGGACGACGGCGTCGTGCTGGCCAACGCGGGCCACTTCGACGTCGAGATCGACCTCGACGCGCTCGACGACCTCGCGGTGGACCGCTACGAGGCCCGCGACGGCGTCGAAGCGTTCGAGATGGACGACGGCCGGCGGCTCAACGTCGTCGCCGAGGGCCGGCTCGTCAACCTGGCCGCGCCCGTCTCGCTCGGCCACCCGGTCGAGGTCATGGACCAGTCCTTCGGCGTCCAGGCGGTCTGCGTGCGCGAGCTGCTCGACCGCGAGCACGCCGACGCCTACGAACCGGGCGTCCACGACGTCCCGGACGCCCTGGATCGGGAGATCGCCGAGATCAAGCTCGAGGCCGAGGGCGTCGACTTCGACTCGCTGTCCGAGACCCAGCGCGAGTACATGGACAGCTGGGATCACGGGACGTAAAGCGGGACCGCTCAACTCCGGCGATCCCGATCAGTTGATACCGGCCGGGTCCGCGTCGAGCGTCGCCGCCGCCGGGGCCGGGAGCGTCCGGAGGTCCCGCCGGGCGAGGACGTACCCGGCCTGCGTGCAGGCGACGACGCCGAAGGCGGCCATGGCGATCCGCGGACCGAACGCGCCCGCAACGACGCCGCCGGCGAGCGAGCCGACGGGGAACAGCGCGGACACCGACGAGCTGAGGAGGCTGCTCACTCGCCCGACGAGCTCGTTCGGGGGCGCCGACTGGACGATGGCGGCGATCTGAACGTTGACCACCCCGATCGGCACGAGCGCGAGCGCGAACAGCAACGCCGTCGCGGGGAGCCAGTCGACGAGCACTCCCGCCGTCCAGAGCGAGCCGGTGCAGGCGAAGCCGACGACCAGCGTGCGGCCGAACGGGCGGTCCTCGATCAGCGACGCGCCCAGCGCCCCGAGGAAGGTTCCGGCCGCGAACGAGGCCATGAGCAGACCGTACCCGCCCGCGACGCCGATCGCACTCAGCGCGGGCGGCACGCCGAGCGCGTCCGCGTACGGGGGAAGCGACGCCAGCACCATCCCCGCGGCGAAGTTGGCGACGACCGCGGCGCCGATCAGCGGGACGAGAAACGTGCCGCGGACGGCGTCCACGCCCTCACGCATCCGCGCGAGGTACGACCCCCGCTCTTCGGTCGGGGCGGTGCCGTCCGCCGCCGCGTCCCGCCCGCCGTCCGGGACGGTGGCCTCGTCGGGCGCCTCGCGCGCGTCGGGAGCCGATCGCTCGCGCTCGGCGGTCGCCTCGCCCGGCGCCGGGGTCCCGGATTCGCCGTCGGGGGTGCCGTCGGCCGCGGGGATCGACAGCGTCGCGAACACCAGCGCGGCGATCCCGAAGGTGACGGCGTCGATCGCGAACAGCGCGACCGCGCCGATCACGCCGATGAGGACGCCGCCGACGCCGTTCGCGACCATGTCGAGGCCCTGGTAGGCGACCGAGAACGCGGAGTTGGCCGCCACGAGATCCTCGTCGTCGAGGATCCGCGGGAGAGCGGCGCTCTGGGCCGGGTAGACCAGCTGGTTGAGCGCGGACAGCAGGGGCATGATAACCAGCACGTGCCAGACCGTCAGGGCGCCGAGGAGGTGAACCAGCGGGATCGTCGAGACGATCAGCGCCTGGGCGAGTTGCGTCCCGACGAGCGTTCGGCGCAGCGACCAGCGATCGACCAGCGGTCCGGCCAGGAACTGGAACGCCCGCGGGACCATGGTCAGGAAGCCGGCCAGTCCGGTGTAAAACGGATCGCCGGTTAGACTGTACGCGAGCCACATCGCCCCGATGAAGTAGAGGCTGTCGCCGACGTTGGTGATCACGCGACCGACGAAGAGACGTCGAAAGGCGGCGTTCTCGAATGGACCTCGCATCGTCCCGACGGAGGCCGGGGCCGACCATAAATATAAGCAGAACGACAGTTCTGTCCGCCCCGATACAGAAGTTTCGTTCTGTCCGACGGGCGAGAAACCGGTCGCCGGGTGCGGGCCCTCGACCGAGCGGGTGAGAATCCGGTCGCGAGGGCGGGGTCGAAGGAGTGAGTGAGAATCCGGTCGCCGGGTGCGGGCCCTCGACCGAGCGGGTGAGAATCCGGTCACCAAATCGAACCCTCGGCCGGGTGCGGATCGACCCGGGAACCTTCCGGCGCGAGCGCTCTCGGCGTCGAACTACGATCGCTCGACGCCGACGACCTCCAGGCGCTCGTCGACCGTCAGCGTGAGGCGGTCCCCGTCCGCGGCGTACGTGACCCGGGCGGCACCCGCGTCGTCGTCGAGCAGCGCGGACTGGGGCTCGCCCTCGACGCCGCCCATGCGCCAGATCGGCACGTCGCGAACGTCGACGCCGAACTCGTGGTGGAAGGCGCTGACTTCCGGATGGT
>SKPV01000030.1 GCA_007119345.1 Halovivax sp. | reverse complement strand
CGTCGTCGTGACCATCGTCGTCGTCGTGGCCATCATCGTCGTGGTCGCCGTCGTCGTGACCATCGTCGTCGTGGTCGCCGTCGTCGTGACCATCGTCGTCGTCGTGGCCATCATCGTCGTGGTCGCCGTCGTCGTGACCATCGTCGTCGTGGTCGCCGTCGTCGTGACCATCGTCGTCGTGGCCGTGCTCGTCCTCGTCGAAGCGCGGATCCCGCTCGAAGTAGCAGCCGAACTCGCCTTCGACGTAGTGTCGGGCGTCGTCTTCGGTCTCGGGCCGGAGGAAGTACCAGTTGTCGGCGTCGTACTCGACGCCCATGTCCTCGCCGTACTCCTCCAGCACCTCGGGCGTGTCGTGCTCGGGATCGAATGTCACCGTCACGAGGCCGACGTCGTCCGCGTACCCTTCGTCCGTCGCGTCGGCCTGGACGTGCCGGAGGCCGGAGACGAGCCCGGGGCAGGCGGCGTGACAGCGGACGAAGATGAACGTGTACATCGTGTGGCGGTCGCTCTCGAAGTCCCCGGTCGCGACCTCCTCGTCCCGGATGGTGCAGGGGGCGGCGACGTCGGGGAGCGGATCGCCGTGGATCGGGTACGGAATGTCGCCGTTGTCCCGCGCTTCCCGGAGCAGCTCGTACTGGTCCGGCCGGTCGAGGACGACGTTGTCCGTGGGGTCGTCGTCGCGGTCGAGCGCGTCGAGGCAGCCCGCGGAGAGGCCGAGCCCGGCGGCGCCGACGGCGCCGAGGTACGTTCGTCGGTGGAGGGGGTCGGTTGGAGTCATCTGTCTTCAATTGAAGGTGGGCGCCTTCGGTGCAAAAGCAGGTCTTCGGTTCCCAAGCGCCGGGAACGGCCGCGAACGGGTTCGACGGACGAAATTTCGGGAATGCCGCTACTACTCTGGTTAGCTGGACTTTCAATCATCGAAATCAACACCTCGGATACTTCAGCTTCGAAAGTCGAGGGTGCCGGTTCGGCGACCGGATCGCCGTGGCCACGGTTCTCCGTCCCGGGCCGTCGCTCGCGGTTTCGATCCATCGATCGCGAACGCTCCCGTCTCGTCCCGTGCGACGAGCTCGATTCGCGGGACGAGAACTCGACGGGCCGGGTTGCCCCCGACTCGCCGGTTGGCGGCCGTCGGCCCCATCGTCTCCGATCGCGGCTGCGTCAGCCCCACCGACTCCGATTGCGGCGGCGTCAGCTCCTTGGGCCCGATTGCGGCTGCGCCAGCCCCGTGGGCCCGATTGCGGCTACGTCACCCCTCTCAATCCGCCCCGTCCGCGAGTACGGCCCGCGTCTCCTCGTTCAGCTCGCGCATGATGGTCGTGGCTCGGCCCTGCAGTTCCGTCACGTCGTGTTCGAGGGCGGGCTGGCCCTCGGGGTCGGGCCAGCCGACGACGACGCGACCGACGGCGCCGAGGGCCTCGTGGGTCGCACAGAGCGCGCGGGTGTCGACGTAGTCGTAGACGCCCTCCTCCTCGAAGGTCCACTCGAACTCGCGATCGGACCGGAGCAGGCCGCTGTGGAACGTCTCGGCGCCGTCCGGCCAGCGTTGCGGGCCGTAGGTGTCGGGGTGGTAGGACGTGACGGTGTGGCGCCGCCCCTCGACGAGCCACCGGACGGTGCCGCCGGGGTGGACGTGAACGATCGCCGGCTCGAAGCTCGGGTTGGGCATGTCGGTGACTCGCACCTCGACCTCGTTCGCCGGGTCGCCGAGCGTGCCGTCGCCGTCCGCGTCGTCGCCGCCCAGTTCCTCGAACGCGCCGAGGCAGCCGGCGACGGCGGCGAGGCAGCCGCTCGCGCCGAGGGCGATCGCGTTTCGTCGGGTGAGGTGAGTCATGGTGGGTGTGTCGGCGCGCGCGGTGATCGGGGGAGTCGTTCGTCTCCAACCGGTGATACGCGTTCACGACGCTAAAGCCGGTCTGCGGTTCCCGAGGAACGGGAACGGTGGCGGACGGGCTCGGCGGCGCGACGCACGCACTCGATCGAACGGACGATCGCCGCCGTCCGGGTCTCGTCTAACGGACGATCGCCGCCGTCGTCCGAACCCCGCCCGGCTCGCACCGCTGGTCCGGCCCGTCTCGAATCGGGGATATCGGTGGAAGACGGATCCGCGCCGACCGGGTCAGCGCTCCTCGAGCGCAGCCCGGGTCTCCTCGTTGGCCTCCCGCATGACCGTCGTCGCCCGGCCGTCGAGTTCGGTCTCGTCGTGGGTGCACGCGGGCTCCTCGTCGGGATCGGGCCAGCCGACGACGACGCGGCCGACGGCGCCCAGCGCCTCGTGGGTCGCACACAGCGTTCGCGTGTCGACGTAGTCGTAGACGCCCTCCTCCTCGAACGTCCACTCGAACTCGCGATCGGAGCGAAGCAGCCCGCTGTCGAAGGGCTCGGCGTCCTCGGGACAGCGCAGCGGCCCGTAGGTGTCGGGGTGGTAGGCGGTGACGGTGTGGCGTCGGCCCTCGACGTCCCACCTGACGGTGCCGCCGGGCTCGACGTGGACGATCGTGGCCTCGAAGCTGGGGTTGGGCATGTCGGTGACGGCCACGACGACCTCCTCCGCCGGCGCACCGGGGGAACCGTCGCCGTCGTGGTCGTCCTCGCCCAACTGCTCGAGCGTGTTGACGCAGCCGGCCGCGGCGACGAGCCCGCCGGAGGCGCCGAGGGCGATCGCGCGGCGTCGGGTGAGGGGTGTCACGGTGTGGGCGTGGTGGAGTGGCGTCGGCCCGGTGCGAGGCCGACGACCGGTCGGTTACCGCGCTATTCCTCGTCGTCGGGGTCGGGGTTGAAGATGTCCGGCTGGGGCTCGCCCTCGACGTTGATGGTGGCCATCAGCCCCTTCTGGGTGACCCGGCTGAGCGCGTGGTCGACCAGGAAGATCGGGCCGGGGACCTCCATGTCCATGGTGCCGAAGGCGGTGGTGCCGGCGGCCTGGGCGGTGCCCTCGATGTACTGGGCGGGTTCCGAGAGGACGTCGCCGTCGCGGTACCACGTGCTCCAGACGTTGCCGATCGGGTGCGGACCCGAGGTCAGGTTAGGGCCGCCGTTGCACCAGAACACCCGGACGGTCTCGCCGACTTCCGCCGTCAACGGGCCGTACTCGCCGTCCTCGGTGAAGCGGCCGACTTCGCCGTTGAAGAGGACGTACGTCGGGTCCTCCGTGGCGGCCTCGTCGAAGTCGAAGGTGTGGTGACCTTCCTCGCCGGTGTCGCCGTTGAGGTAGAGCTCGTGCTGGCCGAAGTAGAACTCGCGGTCGACCTCGGGGAGGCCGTCCTCGGGTTCGACGAGGATGGTGCCGAACATCCCCAGGCTGATGTGCTGGTCGTGGTTACCGGGCGCGCAGTGGTAGATGTGCGCGCCGGGGTACTTGGTCTGGAACTCGATGACCTCGGTGTCCTCGCCGGGGGCGATGGTGGTGTCGACCGCGCCGCCGCCGGGGCCGTATACCGCGTGGAAGTCGATGTTGTGGACGTCGGCGTTGTACTCTTCGGGGACGTCGAACTCGAGGCGGACGGTGTCGCCGACCCGGCAGCGGTACAGCGGACCGGGGATCTGTCCCTCGAACGTCATGAAGGTGGTGGTGACGCCGGGTTCGATCTCCGCGACGTGTTCTTCGGTCTGGATGCGCCACTCGTGGGTGCGCGGTTCGTTCCAGTCGACGGGGTCGGGGACGTCGGTCGGATCGGCCGCGATGGTGTCGACGTCCGGGGTCTCCGCCGCCGGGAGGCCCTCGTCGGCGCTTCCGGCGTCGCTTCCGTTCTCCTCGCCGTTCTCCTCGCCGCTCCCACCGACGCAGCCGGCGACCGCAACGGCACCGGTCGCGCCCACCGCCGCCATGAACTTTCGCCGGTCGTACGTGGATTGCTTCATTGTTACATGTAGGGGTAGTGGCCCACACTTGTTCAAAAGTAGAGGCGATTCCGCGCGGTTGGGAATCCTTCGATGGTGTTCGGCCCGAAGTATATAAAACACATAAAGACCCCTCATATACGCCGTCCCCTCACTTACGTGATATCAGGCGTTCGGTCGCGTCCGAACCCGGCCCGAACCCGCGGTCGACGGCTTCGGTCGGTACGGGCCCGCGAGGATGCGCCGACGGCCGGGAGCGGCGTGTGGTTTCCCCACCGCACGGCGAGTCGTGCGCAGTCACCTCGGTACGAGAGCGGCGTCGTCACCTCGATTCGAGAGCGGCGTCCTCGCCAGGGTGCGAGCTGGACTCGGTCGGCTTCGGTCGAGAAGGACCCCGTCAGACCGCGGCGAGCCCCGTCTCGACGACGATCGCCACGAGGATCGCGCCGAGGTAGTAGTTCGAGACGTAGAACGACCGCAGGGCGCGCTCGGTCGTCGGCTCGAGGTACTGGCGCACCACCGATCGGAGGAAGACGACCCCGAGGACGACCGAAACCAGCGCGTAGAACCAGCCGAGACCGGCGACCCACCCGAGGAAGCTGGCGGCCAGCAGGGTCGCGCCCAGGTAGCCGACGATGTGCCGGCGGGCCCGCCGTTCTCCGGCGACGACGGGGAACATCGGGAAGCCCCCGCGGGCGTAATCGTCCTTGTAGGCGATCGCGAGGCTGTAGAAGTGCGCGGGCGTCCAGAGGAAGATCACGGCCGCGAGCGCGATCGCGGGCAGGCCGACGTCGCCGGTGACGGCCGCCCAGCCGATCAGCGCGGGCAGCGCTCCCGCCCCGCCGCCGAGGACGGTGTTCCAGGACGTGGTCGGCTTCAGGAGGACGGTGTACAGCAGGACGTAGTAGGCGATCGCGGCCATCGTCAGTACCGTCGCGAGGACGTTGACCCAGACGAGCATGACGGCGGCGCTGGCGGCGACGAGCCCGGCGCCGAAGGCGACCGCGTTCCGGACGGGGACGAGCTGGTGGACCAGCGGCCGGTCCGACGTCCGCTGCATCTTCCGGTCGCGATCGCGCTCGTAGACGTGGTTGAAGGTGCCGCTGGCGCCGATGGCGAGCACGCCGCCCAGCAGCGTCGCGACGACTGTCCCGAGACTGACCGTCGCCCCGGTGACCGTCGCCAGTCCGATCCCGGCGAGCGCGACGAGACAGAGCAGCCACATCAGGCGCGGTTTGGTGAGCGCGAGGTAGGCGCCGGCGGTCTGGCGGAGGCGAGCCGCTCGGCCGTCGGGGCGCTCGATCGGTTCGGGTTCGTCCGCGGGCTCGGGGGCGCCGTCGGCGTCGACGGGGTCCGACGGGAGGGATCCCGTCGCGGACTCGACATCGACCGGGTCCGCCGTGGCGGACTCGGGGCCCGCATCCGCCCCGACCGGCGCTGGATCGGGCGCCCTCGCACCCCCGGCGTCGATGGCCTGCCGCTCGTCGGTCAGGACCTCCAGGTTGCGGACGAGGGGGACGAGCAGGGCGGCGAAGATCACCATCGCCAGCGCGAGGTGAACGGTGCCCGCCAGCGCCGACTCGCGGACGACGAGCGCCGCGCCCACGCCGACCTGGATCGGGTAGAGGACGAGCGCGGTCGCGATACCCGCGCGCGTGTAGCCGTCGACGTCGAGCCGTCGGGCGGCGAACGCGGTCGCGACGAGGAGGACGCCGGCGACGAGCGCCGCCGCGCGGTGACTCCAGAAGAGCAGCGCGTCGCCGGTGACGGGGCCGAGCGCCCAGCCGCTCTCGCAACTGGGCCAGGTGGTGCAGCTCCCGGCGCTGCCCGTCGTCGAGACGGCCGTGCCGAGGGCGATGAGGAGGTACGTCGCGACGGTCGCGGCGACGAGCAGTACCGCGAACCGCGTGCGATCGATGTGTGGGATCATGGTGTGGGTGGGTGGTGGCCGAACGCGGACGGCCGCCCCGTCCGCGGCGGCGCCGTCGTCGGTCAGGTTCGCCAGATGACGGTCACGACCTCGTCGTCGAGCTCGAGGGTCTCGCGGGCGTAGCCGCGGTCGTCCAGCTTCGGGAAGAGGAACTGCGGGACCCGGTCGTTTCGCTGGACCAGGACGGTCTCCTCCGGCAGCTCCGCCAGCCGCTCCAGGGTGGTTTTCAGGGGCTCGGGCGGACCGAGCGAACGAACGTCGAGCACCTCCCGCGGGCGGTCGCTCGGCGCGTCGGTCCGGTCGACGACCGCGTCGGTCGACTGCATAGGCGGCGATTGCTCCCGGCACCGCCTATGCCTCGTCCCGAACCGATTCGGACGGTTTCTCGGGGTGCGGGAATCGGGCTCGCGGAGCCCCGTTGCGGACGGGCCGCCCGCAAGACGGGGTGGTTGGGACGATGGGGACGGCTCGGACGACGGGGACGACTCTGACGATGGGGACGGCTCGGACGGTGGGGACCGCTGGGAGGATGGGACGGCTCGGACGGTGGGGACCGCTGGGAGGATGAGGACGGCTCGGCGGATGCGGCCGTCAAAAACGTGCGTCGGGTACGAACGTGCGTCGGGGCGGTGCGGACCGCGCGCGTGACTACGCCTCCGTCTTCGGGAACGTCGCGACGAACTTGCCGTCCTCGACCCTCTCGACCTCGTAGCCGTCGGCGTCGAAGGTTTCCACCTCGGCCTGGAACTCGTAGAAGAGGGGCTTGGGCTCGTGGTCGTTGACGATCGTGAGCGCCTCGCCCGCCTCGAGCTCGTCGAAGGCGTCGTGGATGGTCGGGTGGCGGTCTACCGGCGGAATGTCTCGGACGTCGAGTTCGGTCATGCGATCGGACGTCGGGGCCCGCGGTCCATCCCCCTTGGGCCGAATCCGTTCGGCGGATAGGCTCGCCGGGCGGACCGGCGGTGGATTCGACGGACCCGCCGGTCGTCGATCCGGGCGGCGGACGCCGACTCAGTCCCGCTCGATGCGGACGGCGAACAGACCGTCGTCGTCGGTGGTTTCGTGGTCGAAGCCGCGTCGGTCGAGGACGTCGTAGAGGGGCGCGGGTTCGAAGGGGGCGATCAGGGTCAGGCGCTCGCCGGCCGGGAGGTCGTCGAGGGCGGCCATGATGTCGTCGAACGGCGGGCCGTCTACCTTCCGGACGTCGAGCACGCGGTCGGTGTCGTGTGTGGACATCGGCCGGGAGTTCGCCGGCCGTCGAGTTGGGCGTTCAGGCGAACCGGTTCGGAGGGTCGGGCGGCCCGGTTCGAGGCGTCCGTCGCGGCCCGCTTCGGCGTCGGGAAAAGACAACTTCCTCACACTACCTCGCACATGTTCGGCACCACGACGATACCCCGTCGTCCCGAACCCGTTCGTATGGCACACGCGACGCTCGCGGTGACGCTTCCCGAACGAGTGTGGATCTCGCAGGTTTCCCGGGCGCACCCGGAGGCGACGTTCCGGGTTCTGGCGGCCGTTCCCGGCCGCGAGTCCGGGTTCGCGCTCGTTCGGATCACCGGCCCGCACGTCGAATCCGTCGTCGAGGCGATGGCCGAACACGACCAGATCACGGAGCTGACGCCCGCTCAGTGGACCGAGGGCGAGGCCACCGTCCACTTCGAGACGACGGCGCCGCTCATCATGTTCTCCTCGCGGGAGTCCGGCATGCCGATCGAGCTCCCGGTCGAGATCACCGACGGCGAGGCGACCCTCGAGGTCACCGGCTCGCGCGAGCGGCTCTCGGAACTCGCCGAGCAGCTGCAGGCCTTCGGGCTGCGCTACCGGGTCGAGCACGTCCGCGAGCGCCTTCACGAGAGCCAGGTGCTCTCCGAGCGCCAGCGCGAGGTCGTCCTCGCGGCCGTCGAGCAGGGCTACTACGACACGCCCCGGCGGTGCACGCTGACCGAACTCGCCGAGCACCTCGACATCGCGAAGTCCACCTGCAGCGAGACGCTCCACCGGGCGGAGGAGGCCATCATCAAACGCTTCGTCGCCGACCTCCCCGACGTGACCGAGGACCCCCACCTCGAAGCACAGCTGGCGACGGATTAGCGCGTTCGCGACGCGCTCGGTATCCCTCGACCCGTTCGCGTCACGAGCGCGGTTTCGTCGGGCCGCGATATGCGGTCGACGGTCGTCTCGCACCGGCCCGGTCGCACGTCTCGCACCGGCCCGGTCGCACGTCTCGATGGACGAGAGGTCCGGCGTCGCCACCGTTCGGTTCGGGTACCGGGAAGCGAATCGGGTTTCGATCGGTCCGACGTCCGTCACGTTACGCTTGCGAATATCGCGGGTGAACGTAGCACGAGGCTGGGCTGCACTTGTGAGGAGCAGTGATCGATTAGTACAGAGATTCGGTTGTCACTGAAACGGGGGCTTTCGGCATGCAAACCGTTCGACCGAAGAATTACGGCGACGTGGCGACACGGCCATCGCTGTGGTACTGCTCGATCGCTGATCTCCGGACAAGACGGGGAGCGGTCTAGGCAAGGAACTTATTCGAGCCGACGGTCTCAACGTGTATATGAGCGAACGGGCCGGGGCTTCTGAGACAGCGTTCTGGGGAGTAGCGGACGACGCCGAGGCCCTCCAGCGCTATCGCACCCTCGTCGATACGATCGACGACGGGATCTATCGACTCGACGCCGAAGACCGCCTCGTCTCGGTCAACGACGCTATCGTCGAGATAACCGGGTACACGCGTGAGGAACTGCTCGGCGAGCACGTGTCCGTGCTCTTCGGTGACGACAGTGGGACGATCGAACACGAGATCGACCGTCTCCGAGCGAACGCCTCCGAGCGAAGCGAGTTACTCGATCTCACCGTGGAGACCGCCGAGGGGGAACAGATTCGCTGCGAAGTGCGGGTGAGCGTGCTCGACGCGGGTGATACCGCGCACGGAACGCTCGGAATCGTTCGTGAAATTGGCGAACGCAGACGGGCGGAAACGGAAGCCACCGAAGCGACCTTTCGTCGACTGTTCGAGAACGTGCCCGGCAACTATCTCATCGTCCAGCCCGAGGACTACGAAATCGTGGCCGTGAGCGATGCATATCTGGACGCGACGATGACCGAGCGGGCGGAGATCATGGGGAAGACGTTGTTCGAGATCTTTCCGAACAACCCCGACGATCCGGCCGATGGCGTCGAGAACCTGCGCGAGTCGCTCGAGAGCGTCACGGAGACTGGGGAAGCGGACACCATGTCGGTGACGCACTATCCGATCCCCGATCGCGAGTCCGACGGCGACGAGTTCGAGGAACGCTGGTGGAATCCGATCAATTCGCCGGTGTTTGACGCGACCGGCGAACTCGACTACATCGTTCACAACGTCGAGGACATCACGCCGATCGTCCAGGAACTCCAGGAAGACGGCGAGCAGGAGCTGCTACGGGATCCAGACACGGCGGATTCACAGCTCGCATCGAACATCGTACTGCGTGGACAGGAGTTGCTGCAGGAGGCAAAACGAGAGGCCTACGAACAGCTGCGCGAGAGCGAAGAACGATTTCGCGCGTTGGTCACCACCACGTCGGACGTGGTGTTCAGTACAAACGCGGATTGGAGTGAGATGCACAATTTAGAGGGGGCAGATTTCCTTTCCGACACCGATGAGCAACGCTCGTCGTGGGTCGAACAATACGTCCCTCCCGAAGACCGGCCGCGGGTTCAGGACGCCATCGACGACGCCATTCGCACGAAAAGCAGCTTCGAACTGGAACACCGAGTCGTTCGTGAAGACGGCACGGTAGCCTGGATCGTCTCGCGTGCAACACCGCTCCTGGACGAGGACGGGGAAATCACTCGATGGTTAGGAGCGGCGAACGACGTCACCGAGCGGGTCGAACGCGAGCGCTATCTCGAGGATACCAAAGAACGACTGGAGGCGGCGGCCGAGGCCGGCGCTGTCGGGACGTGGGAGTGGCACATTCCCGACGACCAGATGGTTACCAGCGCTTCCTTCGCCAAGAAGTACGGGATCGACCCCGACGCGGCCACCGAGGGCGTCTCGCTCGACCAGTTCATCGCGGCCATCCACGGGGACGATCGCGAGCGGGTCGAACGAAAAATCGAGGACGCCATCGAATCGGGGGAGGAGTACGAAGAAGAGTACCGCGTTTGGGACGCCGACGACGAACTCCGCTGGGTCGTCGCGCGCGGTCACGTCGAGTACGACGAGGACGGTACTCCGGTGTCGTTCCCCGGCGCCCTGGCCGATATCACCGAGCGCAAGCGGTTCGAGCGGCGACTCGAGGAATCCAACGAGCGTCTCGAACAGTTCGCCTACGCTGCCTCACACGACCTGCAAGAGCCCCTGCGGATGGTCACGAGCTATCTCCAGTTGATCGAGCGCCGCTACGCGGACGAGTTCGACGAGGACGGTGCGGAGTTCATCGACTTCGCCGTCGACGGCGCCGACCGGATGCGCGACATGATCGAGGGATTGCTCGAGTATTCGCGGGTCGAACGGCGCGGCGACCCCTTCGAGCCGATCGATCTGGACGCCGTTCTCGCGGATGTTCGCCAGGACCTCAAGATGAAAATCGAAGAGCACGAGGCCGCGATCACGGCCGAGTCGCTGCCTCGTGTCGAGGGTGACCCAGGGCAGTTACGCCAGGTATTCCAGAACCTGCTTGCTAACGCGATCGAGTACAGCGACGACGACCCGCCACGGGTGGATATTTCGGCTGTGCGGAACGGTTCCGAGGTAATCGTCTCGGTCACCGACGAGGGGATCGGCATCGACCCGGACGACAGCGAGCGCGTCTTCGAGGTATTCCAGAGCCTGCACGCGCAGGACGAGCACTCGGGAACGGGGATCGGCCTCGCGCTCTGTAAGCGCATCGTCGAGCGCCACGGTGGCGACATCCGGGTCGAGTCCGAGCCGGGCGAGGGCGCTACCTTTTCGTTTGTGCTCCCCGCCGTAAGCGGTGACGAGACGTGAATTCACGATACTGGCCGGTTCAGGCGTTCCGGTCAGGGTTCACCTTTTTGCGAGATATGCGGCCTGTCTCTTGCAGCGACGCGCGGAAATACCACAGTGCTGCCAGAATCGACGTGCTCGTTACAGCGGACGGATCCAACACGGCAACCGCGTTTATTCCGGGTCCTCTCCACTGAACCAGCCGTGCTACGGAACGTGCGAGTGGACCTGACATCCACAAGACACTCCCCGTCTCCGAGGACGTCTGGCCGGCGACGACGGGCTATCTCGACCACAACTTGGAGAACCTGGGACTCGGCCACGCCGTCGGCGAGGGTGGCCTCTGGCGGACGGTCGACGGCGGCGACTCCTGGAACCGCATCGACCGGGGCAACGATTTCTCCTACATCCGACGGGTGTTCGTCCACGAGGGTCGGGTGTTCTTCTCCGGCGGCGAGGAAGCCCCGCCCGCCTGGGTGAACGACGAGCACGCGACCGCGCTGTTCGAGTCGAGCACCTTCGGCCGCGACTGGGAGCGAGTCTCCTATCCCGGCGAACCCCACGAGGTCATCGAAACCTGGGAGACCTACGACGGCGAGGTCATCTGTGGGTCCGGGTTGTTCGACGTCCCGGACCAACGCGACGACGTCGAGGGGCGAATCGTGCGCCGCGACGAAGAGGGCGAGTATCACACGGCAGGCCGCGTCGACGCCAACGTCAGCCGCATCGAAGCCATCTGAACAGCGATCGACGATTCCCCACCACTGCACTCCACATGACCGATACGACAACTTCGAACTCGGGCCCGCCGTCGGCGCTCGGCCGGCTCCTGTACAGCGGCGTCTTCGCCATCACGGCCATCGACGGCTTCCGGAACAACGAGAAGCGCGTCGAGATCGCACGCGAGAGCGGCGTTCCGACGCCGGAGGCGATGGTCCCGTTCGCGACGGGGATGCTCCTCGTGGCCAACCTCGGCATCCTCCTCTGGAAGTACCCTCGTGCCTCAGCCGGCGCGCTCGTCGCGTTCTTCCTGAGCACGACGCCGGCCATACACGACTTCTGGGCGATGGAGGGGAAAGAACGGCAGGCGAACGAGATCGACTTCCAGAAGAACGTCGCGCTGCTCGGCGCCGCGTTGGTGCTCCTCGACGAAGCCGCTACGGACGACGACCAGTCGTGACCGACGATAGGGATTAGCGTCGGCCCTCCTACGCTACGACGTGGTAGATCACGGATGTGTCGTTATCCCGATGACCGATTCAGAGCACGGATGCAGCACGGCGACGTCGTTCGCTTCGCACCGAAAACGGTGAATCACCCGGTCGCTGCACGTGCATGTCAATCGCCGACCGGGTTCCGGTCGACCTGTGAAAATTCGTCACCCATTGCCGCTATGTGACTGACTCACATAGGCAAATGTGGGTGAGCGACCACATGGCTAAAGCAACGGAACCGGACGGGGAGAAAGAGCTGGGGACAGTTACGTCCGCAGACGGGACCGAAATTGCGTACGAGCGGTCGGGAAGCGGTCCGCCGCTCGTCCTCGTCCACGGGGCCATTTTCGATCGCGCGATCTGGGAACTCGGCGACGTCCGTTCCACGTTCGCGGAACGGACCACGGTCTACGCCGTGGATCGACGGCATCACGGCGACAGCGAGTCCCCCGACGAGTACGGCGTGGAAGCGCAGTTCGACGACGTGGTCGCGGTCGTCGAGTCGATCGACGACCCGGTACACTTGCTCGGTCATTCCGCAGGGGCCAACTTTGCACTGGGTGCGGCCCCGCGAATCGACAATCTACGCAGCTTGATCCTCTTCGAGCCCGGCATCCCCTCCGACGACGAGGCTGTAGCCCTCATGGAGGAGGCGGGCGAAGAGCTGATGGCGTTGTTAGACGCGGGGCAGAACGAGCAGGCGCTAACGTTCTTCCTCGACGAGGTCGCCCAACTCGCGTCGGACGAACTCGACGAGCTTCGCTCGGCACCGATATGGGACGCGCAGGTGGATACGTTCCATCAAACACTCCTGCCTGGGTTAAAAGCGGCCGAAGAGTACGAGTGGGATCTCGCGACGTTCGAAGCCCTCTCTACGCCGACGTTACTTCCCGTCGGAAGTGAGAGCGGGTGGCTCACAGAGACGGCCGAGAAACTCCACGACACGCTGCCGAACAGTCGGCTCGCGCCCTTCGAGGGACGCGGACACGCCGCAAGCATCGTCGCACCGGACCGCTTCACGGACGAGGTGCTGTCATTCATCAGTGACGTAGACTAGACCCTAACGTTGAGGCATCTCCGCTCGGGAGTGACCTCGAATTCGTGCGACATTCGCGCCCTGTATGCACCACGCCGTCCAAATCTCGTTACTTCTTGCTCATTTCAACGGGGCCGAACCCGCGACCCGGCGGGATCCCACAAACACGCTGATTTTAACCCACCACGTCCCTGCACCGACCCGAATCGCGAGCGCACCGGTATGGTATCAGCGCTGGGTTCCAACGCCGCGCGGTTTTCCGCCCGTTCGAGTTCGATCTACGACCGTGAGCCGCACAGCGACGGCCCTGCCACGGCGCGATCGCCTTACGCTCGCCCGTGTAGGTGATTGGCACGGACGGTGAGTCCTCGGCGGTGATCGTCCGGGCGACATCAACACCGATTCCGACGTCTGATCGGTGACCCCGGTGGACCGCCGCCCATCCCTGGGGGATTGGTCAGGGCCGGTGGGACCGCATCACCTCCGGCTCGTCGCGATATCCGGGGCGGTAGGGGTCTTCAAGCGTCAGTACTGAAATGGCAGAAACGGCCCCGATCAGGGGCCGTCGTCCGAACCGACGGAACCTCCTCGATCGATGGCCGTACGGTCGGGCACGGGACCGACACCAATCCCGTGCCAGTTGACGCCTCGACCGCTCGTCGGTAAACGATAACGGGGCCTCTCAGGCCCTGAGGCTGCCGTTATCGGGAAGTAGCCGTCCCGTCCGGAAATGAGGGTGGCCAATTACTTCGAACCATCTCCGGATCGATTTCCGCAGGCACTGCGATGGGGAACGCCTCCTCCGTCGAAGGAACCGCGACCCGCCGTGCCGTCCGCTGTCGATCGACGCGCAACCGTCGCGCGGATGCGGCGCGGGACGGCCGGAATGCACGATCGCCAGTCGGTGTTGGGTGGGCGCGGGAATTCGTCGCTGGGTGGCTTCCCCGCGCCAGTTCGAGAGCGACACGTGCTATCAATCAACAATTCGGGGGGCACTACGTTGCCTGAACGAAATACTCGCCGACGGGCCCGTCAGCCCTGACCCGCGCAGTCGGAAGCCCGGTGGTCGCACGTCGTCCGGATCGAGCACGGAACGGCCGTAGATCCGGACCGCCTCACCGTCGCTGCCAGAACAGCGCGTACAGGATCCACGCGTAGACGACCGCGCCCGCGAGCGCGATCGCGGCGCCGACGCCGGCGATCGATCCCGCGTCGGTCGCGATCCCGACCGCCTCGATCGTCAGCCCGACCGCGAGCAGGACCATCGAGGCGAGCGCGGTTCGGTCGTCGACGCCGGGCGCCGTCCCGATCGCGGGCGGGTAGAACTGGTAGGTGACGCCGACGATCGTCAGTCCGAGGAAGCCCCCGACCGCGAGCCGGTAGTGGGCGTCGAGGACGATCGGATCGAGGTCGGCGACGCCGGCGCCCCAGCCGAGCGCGACCGCGACGACGCCGAGGACGGCGCCCGCCAGCACGCCGTGGAAGCCGATCCTGGCCCGGTCGGTTCGACGATACATGTCCGCGACGGCGATCGCGAAGCCGACGATCGCGACCGCCTGGAGCGTCGCGCCCGCGGCGAAGAGCCGTCCACCCTGGAAGTCGACGGCCAGCAGGGCGGGGGCGAGCGCCCCCGCGGGGAGGACGACGGCGACCAGCCACGGCCGGGGCGTCGAGACGAAAAAGCGCGGGAGCAGCCGGAACCCGATCCCGAAGACGAGCAGCGTCGCGGTCCCCGCCGCGAGGACGTGGGTCGCCGCGGGGCCGGGCGCGACGAGCGCCGACGAGGTGCCCAGGGCGTCGAGGGCGAGGAGTCCCGGCGAGGTGCCCAGGGCGTCGAGGGCGAGGAGTCCCGGCGAGGAGCCCAGCGCGTCGAGGGCGGGGAGCGCCGCGCCCGCCAGCAGGTACGCCATGACGACGGGCACGACCGCGTTGGCCGCGCGATCGATCCGGCGACGGTGGCGGTTGATCTCGCCCGTGGCGGTCTCGCGGCCGGTGAGGTTGTCGCGGACGGTCCAGCCCAGCGTCCCGACGAAGACGCAGACGCCCGCGAACCAGGCGGTGGCGCCGACGACCCCGATCCAGGCGGTGGCGCCGACGATCTCCATCGGCGGGCCGCCGCCGCCGACCGCGTCGACGAACAGCGCGCCGGTCCCGAGGGTCGCCAGCAGGAGGTGGGCGCCGGCGGCGTTCGGGAACGCGAGCTCGCGGTCGAAGTAGGTCGGCACCAGCGAGTAGGCTTTCCCGAAGACGACCGAGAAGACGAATCCCTGGAGGCCGAGGACGACCGTCGCGGACCGGTCGAAGCCCGCGACGACGGCGCCGTTCCAGCAGACGAACCAGGCGACGCCGACGACGACGAACGCGCGCGACCACCGGGTCACCGTCGCCGAGGTCATCGTCGGCTATCTCCGCTCTCGGTCCGTCATCCTTTCGTTCGAGCGCGCCCGCGTCGCGGCGTCGGTCACGAGTCCCGATCCGTCGACGCGTCTCGTTGCACGGAGACGTCGGCCGCCGAGTTCCGTTCCGTCGACGCGTCCCGTTCCGTCGCCGAGTCCCGTTCCGGCGTGGCGTCGACTGTCGCGTCCGGTTCGGCCGCTGGGTCGGCCGCCGGGTCAGGTTTCGCCGCCGAGTTCGGCTCCGTCACCGCGTCCCGTCCGAACCGCCGGGCCGGCCGCTCCGAGCGCGTCTCGCCGACCGCGACCGCCCCGGTCTCGCGGAACCGCCGCTCGGCGCGAGCCATGCGCTCGTCGAGGGCCTCGGCCCGGTGGTGGGAGGGGTGAACGCGCACGCGGACGTCGTCGAACTCGTGGCGATCGCCGAGGCCGTTCCACGCGCGGAACGCCCCCGCGACGAGCGAGTCCGCCTGCGGGCAGAACTCGGTCGTGGGGGTAAACTCCGCCCGCAGGACGTCGGGGTCGTCGGCGTCGACCGCGTAGCGGAACCCGGCGTCCGGGTGTCGCCGGTCGAGGTTGAGCTTGGTCAGGTTGTAGCCGAACGTCGCGTCGTAGACGCCGCGCTCCTCGAACAGGTCGCGGCTCAGCCGGTGGAACGCGGCGTGGGCGACTCCCTCGAGGACGTCGTGGCCCGCGAGGAACGGTCCCGGCGGGGGCTGGTGTTCCGGGTCGAAGGCGTCCCAGCCGTCGAAACGGTCGTCCGCGTCCTCGCCCGAGCGGAAGGCCGAGAAGGGGTTCATCACGCGGGGATAGCGCCGGACGGTCCCTCTAGGTCCCGCCGAACGTGTTCGCGGCCCGACCCGTCCCCGCGACGATTCGCGGCGGTCGCGGCGACTTCGCGGCCGCGCGGGTCGGTGCGGATCCGACTCGCGAAACCGTAACGGTTGGCTTTTTATGCCGACCCTTCGTACCCCGTCCCATATGTTCAAGGCCATCGTGGACGCGGGAACGCTCTCCAGCGCGCTCGACTCGGTGAGCGTGCTGGTCGACGAGTGCAAGATCCACCTCGAGGAGGACGGCCTCCAGATCCGGGCCGTGGACCCGGCGAACGTGGGGATGGTCGACCTTTCGCTCGACGCGTCGGCGTTCGAGTCCTACGAGGCCGACGGCGGGCTCATCGGCGTCGACCTCTCCCGGCTCGAAGACATCGCGAGCATGGCCGAGACCGGCCAGCTCGTCCAGCTCGAACTCGACGAGGAGACCCGCAAACTGCACACCCAGATCGAGGGCCTCGAGTACACCCTCGCGCTGATCGACCCCGACTCGATCAGGCAAGAACCCGACATCCCGGACCTCGACCTGCCCGCCCGGGTCGTCCTCGAGGGCAAGGACGTCAACCGCTCCGTGAAGGCCGCCGACATGGTCTCCGACCACATCGCGCTCGGCGTCGACGAGGGCGAGGAGTTCTTCTACGTCGACGCGGAGGGCGACACCGACGACGTCCACCTGGAGCTCACCCGCGATGATCTGATCGACCTCCAGGTCGGTCCGGCCCACTCGCTGTTCAGCCTCGACTATCTGAAGGACATGAACAAGGCCATCCCGGGCGACGCCGAGGTCACGCTCGACCTGGGCGAGGAGTTCCCGATCAAGATCTACTTCGGCTTCGCGGAGGGGCAGGGACAAGTGACGTACATGCTGGCGCCGCGGATCCAGAGCGACTGACGGGGGCGCCGCCGGTGCGGTCGTCGGATTTCGGCCGCTCACTTCGTCGGCTCTTCTTCGAGCGCGAACGCGAAACTACGACGACGCGGTGGACCGAATTCTCCAGGGGGTACCGTTGTTCCGATCTGCGGGTGCTCGGGAACGGGATCGGTACGCCGATCCGCCGCGCCGCCCCGATCGCGGGCCGCGGACCTCTCTCGACCCGGTCGTGGATGTGAGGCGTCGGTTTCCGGGGCACAACGGATCGACCGTCGAGAAAGAACACATAGAAAATTTATATATGGTAACATAATCGTTCTTAACAGACCCTATTCGGGTCCGTGATATCATGGAACTCAACAGGCGGTCCATACTCAGCGGCATCGGTGCGGCGGGCGTCTCACTGACGTTCGCGGGATACGTCGGCGCGACCGAGGGTGAAGCGGCGCAGTTCATCGTCACGACGGACGACACCGGCGTCGCGGACCGCGTCGAGCGCGCGGGGTTCGAGGTACGCCGAGAACTCGGCCGCGGCGACGTGCTGCAGGTCGTCGGTGCTGGGGGCGACCGCGAGGCCCTCGAATCAGTTTCCGGCGTCCAGCAGGTCGCGCGGAACGCGAGGTTCGGACTCGAAGGGCCCGAACTCGAGGAGTTCGATGCGGGCGAAGCCGATCGGGGGAAGCCGGCCTTCTGGGATATACAATGGGACAAGCACGTCACCGACTGCGCGCCGGCCCACGAGCTCGCGACGGGTGCCGGCGCCCGGATCGCCGTTCTGGACACCGGCATCGATCCAACGCATCCCGACCTCGCTGCGAACGTCAACTAGGGGCTGAGCGCGCTGTTCAGCTCCGGGGACCCGATCGACGACCACCCGTGGGACGAACACTACCACGGCACCCACGTCGCCGGGACCGCCGCCGCGACCGGTGACGTGGGCGTGATCGGCACCGCCCCCGACGCGGAACTCGTGTCGCTGAAGGTGTTCTGGTTCGAGGAAATCGACGGCGAGGTCGTCCTCACGACGACGACGGCCGACATCCTCGCCGCGATCACGGCGGCGGCAGCGATCGACGCCGACGCCGCGAACATGAGCCTCGGGACGCCGCCGCTCGACCCACAGCTCAACGCGGCGGGCATCCGCGTCGCCTACGAGCGAGTGATCCAGTACGCGAGCAGGGAGGGCACCGCCGTCGTCGCCAGCGCCGGGAACTCCGACGCCAACCTGCAACAGGGCGGCTACTTTACGGTCCCGAACAGCACCGCTGGCGCGCTCAGCGTGAGCGCCACGGGGCCGAACGATGAGCGCGTCTTCTACTCGAACTACGGGACTAACGAGATCGACGTCGGGGCGCCCGGCGGCGGCTACGAGACGCTCGAAAAAACGCTCGAAGAGGATCCCGCCGAGGTCGCGTGGCCGTACCCGCTGAACCTCGTGTTGTCGACGATCCCTGGCGGCGAGTACGCGTGGCTCGCCGGCACGTCGATGGCCGCGCCGCAGGTGGCCGGCACCGTCGCCCTCGTCCGCGAGCTCGCGCCGGACGCCAACGCCCGGCAGGTCGAACAGGCCGTCAAAGCCGGTTGCGAGGGCGTCGACGGCCAGAGCGATTCCGACACGGGCGCCGGGCGGATCAACGCGAAGAACGCCTGCGAACGCGTCGACGACTGAACCCGCCGGCAGCGTGACGGCCGGAGAGGAGGAAGACGACGGACGGCCCGGCTTCGGCGCCGTCGCGGCGCTCGTCGGGCTGTCGGTCGCGTTGCTCGCGGCCCGCCGACGGGTGTAACCGCCGACCGGTCGCCGTCGAGGCGATTCCGGTCGGTTCGCGGCCTGCGATTCGCGGTTGCGGGTCATTTTCCGCCCCTATCTTCCGCTGAGCGCGTGCTGTCCCGATCACCCTGTTCGACGTGCATCTGGGGCCGTACCGGGGACTGACGCCCCGAACTTCCGTTATTTCCGTTACGTATCCGACAGGGATAGGTTCAACTAACGTGACCATCAGCACGGAAGCCACTTCCTCCGGGTCGCCGGAGCGGGCGCGCAAATGCCCCGGGTGTGACCACACCCGAGACGTGACTTCCGAACCCTATGAGGGTTTCCGAAGCCATGGTTCGAAACACACTTAATCGAAATAAACGTCCTGCACGCATCGTCGGCAATTGCCCTCGCACGCTTGACGACGAGCGACGCGTCCGCTCGGATAGTCGCCGCCGAGGCGCGCGAAATTGCGCGGAGTCAGTCCGTCGACGCGCGACGACCGTCCCCGACGTATAGCGGTCGCACGCGGATGAACGGAGTCTCACCGACACTCGCCGCGAAGCCGCCGGAGAGCGGACCGATAGCGAAGACGGGGTGTCGCGTCCCGCGAGCCCGCCTTCCCGCGCTGCCCGCGGTGTGGCCGCCCCATCACGGACGTCCACGCGCTCGGCCCGCGGATCCATAACGCGGTCCCGTGCGGCTGCCCGCTCACGCCGGACGAGGTCAAAGACCTGTAACGGGGTGACGGGACCGTGCGCGTTCGAAATCGAATTGCCCGCCCGTCGGCGCGCAATCGATCGTGGATCGTCCGTTATCGACCACTCCCGCCGATTCCGATCACCGAACCGTTACCGGTCGCTGGGTTTTTGTGAGCCCTCGTGGACGTCCGTCGGTATGGTGACCGCGGTCGAGTTCTCGATCCCGGGCGAGTCGTTCCCCTTCGGGCGGGCGTTCGCGGAGATCCCCGAGGCGGACGTCGAGCTCGAGCGCGTGGTTCCGACCGGCGACGGCCCCTGTCCGTACGTGTAGGTGTGCGGCGTCTCGACGGAGGACG
>SKPV01000102.1 GCA_007119345.1 Halovivax sp. | reverse complement strand
CGGTCGCTCGGGGTAGCCGGAGCGGGTATCCGAAGCCTACGCGTTCCGCCGCCCGTGACTGTCGCCCCTGGATACTACGCGCGAGCGGAGGGTGAACGAAGGGTTTTCCCGCGGGGAGTGGACGCCTCCCGCATGCTGGACACCGTCGCCCGCGGCGTCTACGACCGCCGCGTCACGCGGTACCTCCTCGACGCGCTCGACCTCGACCTGCCGGCGAGGCGCGTCTACGCCCGCCTCCGGGAAACGACCCGTGGAACGACCGACCTCGCCGTGAACGGCGTGTCGGTGACCGTCTCGCGACCGACCGTCCCGGACGCGACCTACCTCGAACCCGAACTCGCGGTGCTCGAGCGACTGCTCGATCGAGTCGAGCCGGACGACGTGTTCTGGGACGTCGGCGCCGACAAGGGACTGTACGCCTGTCTCGTCGCCGCGGCCGGCTGCGATACCGTGGTGGCGTTCGAGCCACACCCCGTCCGCCGGGGCGAACTCGCGCGCAACCTCCGACGGAACGGTCGCTCCGCCCGAATTCGATCCGAGGCGCTCGCCGGCGTCGACGGCGAGGCCGCGTTCAACTACCGCATCGAAGCCGCCGCGGACGTCGGGGAGGACGCACCGGGCGGTGGGGAGGCTGCACCGAATGCCAAGGAGGACGCGCCGGGTGGCGAACAGGACCCACCGGCCAGTGAAGCGGACGCACCGGGTGGCGAACAGGAGCCAATGGCCAACGACGCCGAACGGGCGGCGGCGAACGGCCCCGCGTTCACCGCCGCGCTCCGCCGCGGCGACGGCCTGATCGCGTCCGAAGCCGTCCCGCCGCCGACCGTCCTGAAGCTGGACGTCGAGGGTGCCGAGTACGAGGCGCTGCGCGGGATGAGCGAGACCCTGGCGCGACCGGCGTGTCGGCTCGTCTACTGTGAGCTCCACGACGCCGCGGCTCGCGGTTTCGAGGGGAGCCCCCGGGAAGTTCGAACCCTCCTCGAAGCGTTCGGGTTCGACGTTTCCACGGTCGCGACGCGCGCCGGCGACGGCTGGACCCAGCCCTACGTCGAGGCCGTCAAAACGTGAGGTCCAGCCGGGGGCCGTCCGCGAGTCGCCGCCAGACTCCCGCAGTATCGTCCCCGACACACCAGCGAACTCCCGCAGTACCGTCCGCGAACCAGCCCCCGACTCCCGCAGTAGCCGCATGAAAGCGCGCCTCCTCCGCGGCTTCGTCGCGATCCTCGGCGGCAACGTCGCCGTCAAGCTGCTCACCATCGCGTTCGTGCCGGTCCTGGTCCGGTTCGTCGGCAGCGACGGCTACGGCGACTACGCGTTCGTGATGTCCTCGATGTGGCTGCTGTTGATCGTCGCGAACTCGGGGATCTTCACCAGCATCCGGAAGTTCCTCCCCGAAGAGCGCGACCGCGAGGACTGGGCGGACGAGGTGTACGGCTTCTACCTCCGGCTCGCCGTCGCGCTCGCGGCGGTCGTCGTCGCCGCCGTCGCCGCCCTGACCGCCGCCGGGTACGTCGGCGCGTGGTTCGGCGAGCAGTTCACCGGCTACTTCTACCTGCTCTGTGCGATGATCGTCGGCACGCAGTTTCACTCGGTCACCCGGAGCGCGCTGATGGCGTTCGGCCGGGAGCCGGCCTCCGAGACGCTCCACGCCGCACAGAAGGCGGCGTTCGTGGCGGTGGCGATCGGCTTCCTCCTCGCGGGCTGGCACGTGACCGGCGTCCTCGTCGCGTTCGTCCTGGCCTCGGTGGCGGTGTCGGTCGCCGGCTTCGTCCTGCTCGCCCGGAACGTCTCGCTTCGGGCGGCGTTCAGTCTCCCCGACGCGGCGTTCCCCCGGTGGGAACTGCTCTCGTACAACCTCCTGACGATCCTCCTGATGGGCGCGACGTTCTCGCTCTATCACGTCGACATCGTCCTCCTGCAGGCGTTCCACGGGAGCCGGGAGACGGGCCTCTATCGGGCCAGCCTCCAGGTCGCCGAGTTCCTCTGGCTCGTCCCGATCGTCATCGGTACGGTCTTCATCCACTCGCTCTCGGAGCTGTGGTCCACCGGCCGGGACGGGCTGATCGAGGAGATATCCGCCCGGGCGACCCGCTACACGGTGGTGTTGACGCTGCTGCTGGCGATCGGCGTGGCCGCGCTCGCCGAGCCGTTCGTCACCCTATACTTCGGCCGCGAGTTCGCCCCGTCGGTCGGCCCCCTCCTGGTGCTCCTGCCCGGCGCGGTCGGCTTCGCCGTCGCCAGGCAGGTCTTCTCCGTCGGACAGGCGAAGGGGGATCTGCGCCCGCTGATCGCCGCGACCGGAACGGCGGCCGCGATCAACCTCCTCCTGAACCTGGTCCTGATCCCCCCGTACGGGATGTGGGGCGCGGCGATCGCGACGTCGATCGGCTACGGCTCGATGGTCGTCCTCCACGTCCGGTCGGCCAAGGCGATCGGCTTCGATCCCTTGGCGGACCTTCGAGCCGGACCGACCGCCGCGACCGCGATTCTCGCCGCCCCCGTCATCTTCGGCGCGAGCGCGCTCATCGACAGCGACGTCCTCGCCCTGCTCGCGGTTCCGCCGCTCGGCTTCCTGGTCTACGCGGCGCTGGCGCTGAAGACCGGGGCCGTCGACCCGGACGAGGTCGCGGACCTCGTCGACGGGCTCCCGGCCCCGGTCGATCGGGTCGCGGCGTGGCTGTGAAGACGAAACCGGGCCCCGTCCGCCGGGCGAGAGCCGCCGCCGACGCGAGAATTCGCCGGAACGCCTCGTCGCCGGTAAGGGTCGCTTTCCGTCACACGCACCGCGAATCCTTTTTGCCGCGAGCGAGGTCCGTAGCGGTATGTCCGCGGGCGAGCGACGTCGCTCGAGCGCCGTCGAGACCGGCGCATTCGCGCTCCTCGTAGCGTTCGCGTTCGTCCTGCCGCTGCGCCACGCGATCGTCGTACCAGTCGACGTCCCGATCGTCCCGTTCGTCGGCCCGACCGTCGAGATCCCGCGCGGGCTCTCGATCGGCCCTGTCCTGGCCGCCGCGCTCGTCGTCCTCTGGGCGCTCGCCGTCGTCCTCACGCTGGACGTGCGCCGACCGCACCCCTTTCACGCGGCGTTCGCCCTGTTTTTCGCCTTCGCCGCGGCCAGTTACCGCTGGACGATCGACCCGGCGAGCACCCTGACGCGGATCGCCATCCTCGGCTACGTGTTCGTCCTGGTGGTGATCGCCTGGGACCTCCTCCGGACCCGTCGGCGCGTCGCCGCCGTCGCGCAGGCCATCGTGCTCGGCGCGTTCCTCGTCGGGATCGTCGGCACCTGGGAGGTCGTCCAGCAAGGCGGCGTCACCCGAGAGGGCCCACTCGCCTACGGGGCGAACCCGAACGAACTCGCGCGCTGGCTGGTCCTCGCGGTGCCGCTTTCGGCCGGGCTGCTCGCGAACTCCCGTCGGTTCGGGTCGGGCCCGTTCGCGTACCTCAACGTCGCGTACCTGGTCGCGGCCCCGTTCATGGTGCTCGCGACGGGATCGAGGCAGGGCGTCGTGGCCCTCCTCGTGCTGGCCGCGCTCGGATCGGTCGCACTCGTCGCGCGACGGCGGACGATAAGGCTGCGTCTCCGACACGTCGCGGTCGGTCTGACGCTTCTGGGCGCCACGTTGGCCGCGGTACGGGGGGTCGCGTCCTTCGACGCGTTCCTCTACCGTCGCCCGTTCGCGCTCGACCGGCTCGGGTCGCTCGGCGGACGAACGGCGTACTGGGCGGAAGGACTCGAAGCGTTTCGCGAACACCGCCTCCGCGGCGTGGGGGCCGGCGCGTTCGGCGAACTCACGCCCGAGGGGATGTCCGCGGACCCGCACAACACGTTCGTCGGCGTCGCCGCGGAGCTCGGCGCCGTCGGCGTCGTCCTGTTCGCGCTCGCGGTCGTCGTTCCGGTCGTGGCCGTGGCCCGGCGGCCCGGCCCGACCTACTCCTCTGTCGGGATCCTGGTCGCATTCGCGCTGTTCTCGACCGTCGCGATGCTGTACAACGACCCCCTCAACTGGCTGGTCCTCCTGCTGGTGCTGGCCGCCCACTCGGCGACGACCGACGACGATTGGGTCCGAGCCGGCGGGCTCGCCACCCAGCTGTCGGACCGCTCCGACGCGGACGACCGAATCGAGCCGACCACCGATTCGCCCCCGTCTTCCCCAGAATCGACCGGCCACCCCGACTCCTCCGGTGGAATCCTGAACGCGACGGACCGCTCGCCCGACGAGAACCCCTCGAGCCGATCGTCGGACGAGAACCCCTCGAGCCGATCGTCGGACGAGAGCCCCACGAGCCGATCGTCGGAATAGAAGCGGTCCGCCGTCGATCGGACCGGGTGGACGCCCGACTCGAACTCGTCGGGATCCTCGACCGACTCATCGAGGGCGTCCCGTATCAGGCGGGGAGTACGCACGCCGAGGCCTTCGGAGGCGTCCGATCGGTCGATCGGCTCGGCGACGGGATCGCCGACGACCGATAGCCGCGCCCGCCGGCCCTAGGAATCCTCGCGCGGGAACGACCGGGAGAGCCAGCCCGCCTCGGCCTCCGTCCACGCGAGCGCCATGAGTCCGGCGGCGAAGAACAGCTGTCGGTTCGCGTGGAGATCGAAGGACAGGCTCGCGTTCACGAACATGAAGACGAACAGGGCGACGAGCGCCGAGTACAGCGCGTCTCCGCCGGAGAACCTGGCGTAGAAGCACGCCAGCAGGGGCGGGAGGACGACGAGCGCCGCCAGCGCCAGTCCCACCAGCCCGAGCTCCGCGAGGACCTCCACCACGACGTTGTGCGGGTAGTCGTGGACCGTCGCGGTCATCACGTCGTAACTGCCGATCCCGTGGCCGCGAAGCGGCTCCTCCCGCCAGAACCCGTAGGCCTCCCGGAGCATGAACAGGCGGGTCTCCGCCTCGTCGGATTCCCTGGCGACGAGCAGTCGCTCGATCGCCCACGGCGTTCCGTCGAGAGAGCGCACCGCGAGGGCGACGGCCGCGCCGACGCCGACGGTCGCCGCCGCCGTCGCCAGGAGGCCCCGGGCCGAGATCCGACGCTGCACGCCCGCCGCGAGACCCTCGAGGATCGCGAACGTCGCGAGCGCGACGACGATCGCGACGAACGGGCCCCGGCCGCCGGCGACCATGCTGCCGACCACGAGCGCGGCGAGCAACGCGCCGGCCAGCACTCGCAGCGAGTACTGCGGGTGGGCGAAGAGCACGTAGGCCAGCAGCGGCGCGGCGAACCCGATGGCCCGACCGTGCGTGAGGTAGTTTTCCGAACCGACGGTGACGAACGCGAACTCCCCGAGCACGTAGCTCGCGTAGACGGCCTCGGCGGAGAGCCAGAGGCCGACCACCCCCATCACGAGCCCGAACGCGACGACCCGACGGCGCGACTGGGCGAGCACCAGCCCGAACGCGAGCAACAGCGTGTTGAAGACGATCATCCGGTGAAGCTTGTAGTCGGTGTACCCGTCGTTGCCGACCGTCCACCGGAGGCTGTAGATCGCCCAGCCGACGAACAGGAGGTACGCGACGAGCACGAACGCCGAGAGCGGGTACACGCGCCGATCGTACAGGAAGACGGCGATCGCGACCACCGTCGCGCCGCCGACCGCGAGGTGGTACGCGCTCGCCGGTGCGACGGCCTCGACCGGCTGCAATCGGTCGGCACCCACGTAGACCGCCGGAAACAGCGAGAACGCCACCAGCAGCTCGAAGAGGGGCACCCGCGGCAGTCGAGACCACGCCGAACGCAGGGCGACGCGGTCCTCGGTCGTCTGTGCGCTCATCGCTCACCTTCCCGCGATCGACGGCCCGTTCCGTCCGTCGGCGTCGAACCGATCGGGCAGTCGGTCTCGAGCCGACTGGGTCGCCCGCGTCGAACCGATCGGGCCGTCGATTTCGAACCGACCGGGCAGTCAGCGTCGAACCGACCGGGCAGTCGGCGTCGAACCGACCGGGCAGTCGATCCCGGCGTGCTACCACGGAGGGGCGGAAAACGGTTCGCTCGGTTTCGGCTGGTAGGGTAGGGATACGTCGATACCGGTGTCGCGGTCAGGCCGGAATGCGCCGCCGCAAACCTGGCCGCAGCTCACCGCAGCGCGCGCTTTGCCGCCCGCAGCGGGAGGTGCGGCTGCAACCGATCGAGCGGCACGTACGTCGCTCGACCGCCGGCGACCGCGGCGAGTTCGAGGTAGAAACTCGGCGCGAACGGATACCGCCGGATCGCCCGGAGGAAGTGCCGACGCGCGGCCCCGTAGGCGCCACAACGGGTCGCCGTCAGGCCGAGGTGGTACTCCAGGTGCGCCTCGAACTCGCGCTCGAACGCGGGCCCGTAGCGGGCGGCCAGGGGCGCGTACTTTCGGCGGAACAGCGAGACCGTCGCGTCTCGCTTCGTCTCGTAGTCGTGACTGAGTTGGCCCTCGCCCGCGTTGTGACGCACGACCAGCGGCTCCTCGATCGCCCGAAGCCGGAACGCATCGGAGACCCGGACGTAGAACTCCCAGTCCTGCCAGCTGGGAAAGCGCTCGTCCAGCGGGCCGACCTCGTCGATCACCTCGCGACGGACCGCGACCGAGGAGATCGTGCCGACGACGTTGCGCACGAGGAGTCGCTTCGTGGCGTCGCCGTCGACGGCCGTCGCCGTGATCGCGTTCGGACCGCCGGCCGCGTCGAGTTGCACCACCCCGGTGTAGACGAGACCGACGTCGTCCGGGGATTCGAGCAGGGCGGGGATCTGGCGCTCGAGTTTGGCCGGATCCCAGCGGTCGTCGTCGTCGAGAAACGTCAGAATCTCGCCGCTCGCCGCCTCGATGCCCGCGTTCCGCGCGCCGGCGCCGCCCCGGTTCTCCTCGAGCCTGACGAGTTCGAACCGGTCGACGTCGGGCTCCCGACCGCCGAGGGCGTCCGCCACCGGCGGCGTCGAGCGGTCGTCGACGACGACGAGCTCGACGGGGTCGTAGGTCTGGGCCTCCACGCTGCTGATCGCTCGGCGCAGTCGCTCGGGCCGGTCGCGGGTCGGGACGATCGCGGAGACGAGCGGTCGGTCCATGGCTGAGCGAACTGGTCCGGGGGGACGGCGCCCCTACCACGACCGAGGACATAACCGTCGGCCGATGGGCCGGGAGTAACAGGGTGTTACCGGCCGATGCTCGGGGAGGGATTGACTCCACTTCACTGAGATGCCGGCTCGATCACCCGGAGATGCCGGCTCGATCACCCGGAGATGCCGGCTCGATCACCCGGAGATGCCGGCTCGATCACCCGGAGATGTCGGCTCGATCTCTCGGAGACGCCCGCACGATCACCCGGAGATGCCGGCTCGATCACCCGGAGATGCCGGCTCGATACCTCGGGGAACGTGGGCGGCTCGATACCCCAGGGACAGGGCCAGCGACGCCCCGACGGTCACTCCACCGTCACGCTCTTCGCCAGATTCCGCGGCTTGTCGATCGACCGGCCGAGTTCGGTCGCCGTCCAGTACGCGACGAGCTGTAACTGGACGTTCGCGAGGATCGGGGCGAACCAGCGGTGGGTCTCCGGCACCTCCAGGACGAAGTCGGCGTGGCGCGCGACCCGGTCGGGCGCGTCCGATATCGCGATGACGGGCGCCTCGCGGGCCTCGACCTCCTTGACGTTCCCGAGGGTCTTCCCCAGGTGGTCGTCGCCGGTCAGGATCGAGAACACCGGCGTGTTTTCGGTCACGAGCGCCAAGGGCCCGTGCTTGAGCTCGCCCGCCGCGAACCCCTCGGCGTGCTCGTAGGTGATCTCTTTCATCTTGAGCGCGCCCTCCACGGCGACGGGGGCTGCGTACCCTCGCCCGATGAAGAAGTAGGCGTCGGCGTCGACGTACGCCGCCGCCACCTCCGGAGCCAGCGAGTCGTCGAGTACCGTTTGGATCTGGTCGGGGAGCGCCCGGAGCGCCCCGACGAACGCGTGGGAGCTCTCGTCGGCGAGGACGCTCGAGAGCATCGCGAGCGCGACCTGCTGGCTCGCGAAGGTCTTCGTCGCGGCGACGCTGATCTCCGGGCCGGCGCGGATGTACATCACGTGATCGCACTCGCGGGCGGCGGAGCTCCCGACGACGTTGGTCAGCGCCAGCGTCTCGGCGCGCGCGCGGTTCGCGGCCCGCAACGCCGA
Organism: Halovivax sp.; assembly: GCA_007119345.1. Classification (GTDB taxonomy): domain Archaea; phylum Halobacteriota; class Halobacteria; order Halobacteriales; family Natrialbaceae; genus Halovivax. The sequence continues at coordinate 11,837 of SKPV01000102.1, read as the reverse complement.
CAGCGTGTCCGCCGTCTCGCCGCTCTGGGTGACGCCGACGACGAGCGTCCCGTCGGTCACCGGGATCGCCTCGACGTCGTACTCGCTCGCGAGGAAGACCTGGGCGGGAATCCCGCGCTCGCGCAGCAGGCGGGCGCCGTACAGCGCCGCGTGGTAGGAGGTCCCGCAGGCGACGAGGTGGACGACCCGCGGACGGTCGAGGTCGTCGAGTTCCTCGACGGTCACGCTCCCCGTCAGCTCCTCGACGCGGCCCCGGAGGCAGGTGCGGATCGCCTCCGGTTGCTCGTGGATCTCCTTGAGCATGTAGTGGTCGTAGCCGCTCTTGCCGGCGTCCTCGGCGTCCCACTCGATCGTGTCCACGTCGGCGTCCAGCACCGTCCCCCGCTCGTCGGTGACGGTGACCGAGGTCGGCGTCACCCTGGCGAACTCCCCGTCGTCGAGGTAGATCACCCGGTCGGTGTGCTCGATGAACGCCGGGACGTCGCTGGCCAGGTAGTGGCCGTCCTCGCCGATCCCGAGCACGAGCGGCGACTCGTGGCGCGCGGCGTAGATCGTCTCGTCGGCGGCGTACACCGCCGCCACCGCGTAGCTCCCCTCCAGCCGACCGACGGCGCGCCTGAACGCCGCCTCCCGATCCGCGCTCGCCGCGAGTTCCGCTTCGATCAGGTGCGGGACCACCTCGGTGTCGGTATCGCTCTCGAATTCGTGGCCGCGGGCCGCGAGGGAGGAGCGCAGCGACTCGTAGTTCTCGATGATACCGTTGTGAACGACCGCGACCTGCTCCTCGCAGTCGGTGTGCGGGTGCGCGTTCGCGTCGGAGGGCGGACCGTGGGTGCTCCAGCGCGTGTGACCGATCCCGGCACCGCCAGCGGCGCCGCCGCCCACGTCGGCGTCCGGCAGGGCCTCCTCGAGCGCCGTCAACTCGCCCGATCGCTTGTGGACCGCGACCGGCTCGTCGGCGATCGCCACGCCCGCCGAGTCGTAGCCGCGGTACTCCAGGTCGGAGAGTCCGCCCATGAGGACGTCGAGGACCGTCTCCCCGTCCCCGTTACCCGCGTAGCCGACGATCCCGCACATCAACGCTCACCCGGCCGGGAGGGATCGGGCGACCGTTCCGGTTGCTCCTCGGGGTTGGGACGTCCCGGTGACCACGGTTCGGGGTGACGCGACGACCGCGCTTCCGATCGTGACGACCGCGGCTCGGGACGCCGCAACCACGACGGTTCCGATCCTGGCATCCACGACCACTGGACGGGGCCCGGTGACGAGCGTCTCACCCGCCCGTCGCCGATTCGGCGCTCGTCCGGACCGACTCCGCCGTCGATGACCGGCGTCCCACCGCCGCCGCTCGTCGGCGGCCCACCGCTGCCGATCCCCGGCGGCCCACCGCTGCCGATCCCCGGCGGCCCACCGCTGCCGATCCCCGGCGGCCCACCGCCATCGGTTCGGACGAGGAGCACCCTCCGCTCGGACCGTCGATCCCAGAGAGGCATGTCCGCTGATTCATGCGAAGCCGCTCAAAAAGCGAGGCGCATCGTTTCGCCACACATATCGGAATTACGGGCCGTTAGGCCGGGAATCGGCCCTCGGCGTTCCGGGTCGCCGTACTCGACCCGCGACCGACCTGCGACCGGACGGTTCGTGACGGATTTACACGCTGAATTTCTCGGCGACAGGTCGTCACAATCGTCCCATACTCGGGCTCGTCCCGTTCGCCGGCGCGTCGGCGCCAGGCCGGTCACCGCCGGTCGCGAACCGTCGTTCCCGCCTCGATCGTCGAACCGACATCGACGATCGCGCCCGGCGCGTAGGTCGCGCCGCCCCGATCGCGAACCCGGTCGGCGAGCAGCGCGCCGAGGTCCCGGTCCTCGTAGATGCGATCTCCGACCCGAACGTCGCCGGGACCGCCGGGGATCGTCGAGCCGGGACCGATCTCCGCGCCGACGCCCGTGACGCACTCGATCACCGTCGCGTTCGCCCCGACGCGCCCGTCGCGGTCGATCACGCTGCGCTCGACCACCGCGTTGGACTCGACGGTCGCGTTCGCGCCCAGCGAGACGTGCGGCCCGATGACGGCGCCGGCGCCGATCTCGCAGTCCGCGTCGACGGCCACGGGCTCCCGGATGACCGCGGTCTCGTGGACGGCCGGCTGAGCCGCAGGATCGGTCGGCGCCGCCCCGTCGAACCCGTCCGCTTCGAGCAGTTCGATCGAGACGCGCAGCAGGTCCCAGGGGTAGGCGGCGTCGACCCACAGGCCGTCCGAGACGACGCCCCGGACGGGCTCGTCGTTCGCCAGGAGGTGGTCGATCGCGTCGACCAGCGAGCGCTCGCCAGACCGCGGCTCGACCGCCCGGATCGCGTCGAAGATGCCGGGTTCGAAGGCGTAGACGCCCGCGTTCAGCCGGTAGGAACCGTTCTCGGACGGGTGCTCGACGATCTCGGTGACGCGGCCGTCCTCGAGGGCGACGCCACCGTATCGCGAGAGGTCCGACCGCCGGGCGAGGCCGAGCGTCGCCGCGGCGCCCGCCTCGTGGGTCGTCGCGACCGATCGGACCAGGTCCCCGTCGGCGATCTGATCGCCGTAGACGACGAGGAAGGTGTCATCGACGGCCTCCTCGGCCGCGAGCACCGCGTGGCCGGTCCCCAGCTGGCGTTCCTGCGTGACGTAGGCGAGCGGGACGTTCCGGTAGGTCGGTCCGAAGTGCGATCGGACGCGCTCGCTCCCGTGGCCCACGACGACCGTGATGTCGGTGACGCCGGCGTCGATGAGCACGTCGAGGACGTGGGCCAGGATCGGTTTCGTGGCCGCCGGCAGCATCGGCTTCGGGCGGTGTTTCGTCAGCGGTCGGAGCCGGGTTCCCTCCCCCGCGGCGAGGACGATTGCCGGAGGTGGCATACCGCCACCCTCGCGAGGGCCCGTACTCACTCTTTTCTCCGGTTCGATGATCGATCCCGGCCAATTGCTCATTTATTCGACTGGTTCCCACTGAGTCCGGCGGCCGGACGGTCGAGCTGGCCGGGGTCGATCCGCCCGCCCCACGGTCTCCGGCCGGATCGCTTCCCCCACGTCTCGGTCTCCGACCGGGGTCGCTTCGCCGACCCGTGGCTCCCTGCATCGGTCGATCCCCCACGTCGTAGCCGTCCACTACCCGGCGAGGGTCGGCCGAGAAACGTCGCCTGGCCGGCCGAGGTCGATCGACGAACGTCGCCTGGCCTGCCGAGGGCGATCGACCTACATCGCGTGGCCGGCCGAGGTCGATCGACGAACGTCGCGTGGCCGGTCTCGGTCGACCTGCTCGCGTCGCGACCCGGCCGGGATCGATCCGTCGGCTCGGGACCCGTCCACTACCTTTTTGCCGACCGTGGCGCTACGGCTCGCATGGTCACGGTACGGGCGCCCGCGACGAGCGCGAACCTGGGCAGCGGCTTCGACGTCTTCGGCGTCGCGCTCGACCGCCCGGCCGACGTCGTCCGCGTCGAGCGGGCCGACGAGACGACGATCACCGTTCGGGGTGCCGGGAGCGAGTACGTCCCCGAGGACCCGGAGAAGAACACCGTCGGCGCCGTCGCCCGCGCGCTCGACGCCCCGGCCCACATCGCGATCGACAAGGGCGTCAGGCCGTCCTCCGGCCTCGGCTCGTCGGCCGCCAGCGCCGCCGCGGCCGCCGTCGCGCTGGACGCGCTCTACGATCTCGGCCGGTCGCGCGAGGCGCTCGTCCACGTCGCGGCCGAAGGGGAGGCGCTGGTCTCCGGCGAGGCTCACGCCGACAACGTCGCGCCGGCGATCCTCGGCGGGTTCACGATCGTCACGCCCGGCGGCATCACGCGGATCGACGCTTCGCTCTCCCTGGTCGCCTGCCTCCCCGAAACGGTGGTCTCGACCCGCGACGCCCGGCGCGTCGTCCCCCGGGACGCGTCGCTCGACGAGCTGGTCGCGACGGTCGGCGCGGCGGCGACGCTCACCGCCGGGATGGCCCGCGACGACCCGGAGCTCGTCGGCCGCGGGATGTGCGAGGAGATCGTCACCCCGAAACGGGCCGCCCTGATCGACGGCTACGACGCCGTCCGCGACGCCGCTCGCGCGGCGGGCGCCACGGGCGTCACGGTCAGCGGCGCGGGTCCCGCCGTGCTGGCGGTCTGTCGTCGCGCGGACCGCCGAGCGGTCGCGTCGGCGATGATCGACGCCTTCGACGACGCCGGGATCGAGAGCCGCGCCTACCAGACCCGGGTGGGCGACGGCGCCGTCGTCTACGAGTGAGGCGATCGGGACGGATGATCGACGCGGACCTCGCGCTGGCGCTCGCCGCGCTCGTCGCGTTCGCCGTCGCGACGGCGGCCGTCGGCGGCGTGTCGATCCCGTTTCTCGCCTTCGGCGCCCTCGCGACGGTCGCGTTCGAAGCGGTTGCGCTCCGCCACCGCGAACGCGTGCGGACGGTCTGGGAACGACCGATCGTCCGGTTCGCCGCCTTGGGGATCGGACTCGCGCTGGCGGTCGTCGGCGCCCTCGTCGGCGTCGACGCCGTCGTCGCCGGCGGCCTCGGCGCCCTCGGGACCTACGTGCTCCTCAAGGGACTCCTCGCGACCGGCGTTCTCGGCGCGAATGGAACCGCCGAGCGACCGGAACGGTAAGCGACCCGGAGCGGCTCGCGCGGATCGGACCGAACGCGACGGGGAACGGCACGCGCGGATCGGACCGAACGCGACGGGGAACGGCACGCGCGGATCGGACCGAACGTGACGCGGAGCGCCCCCCGCGGCTCGCGCCGAACGCGCCGACGAATCGGGCCGGGAATTACCGGTCGGGGTGCAGAGCCCGGTATTACCGTTCGGCGGTGCAGAAAGGATGTACCGCCTTCTGACAGCGTCTCGACGGATGCGCGACCGTCTACCGAGCCGCGGCGGCGGATGGCCCGAGGCGCTCGCTCGACGGCTCGGCGTCGACGCCGCGCCCTCGCGGCCCTCCGGATCGCGATCGGCCTCCTGATCCTGGCCGACCCCGCGATGCGCGCGCGGGACCTGACGGCGTTCTACACTGACGCCGGGGTGCTCCCGAGAGCCGCTCACGCCGAGGCGTTTCCGGTGTTGGCCTCGCTGTCGATCCACGCGCGCTTCGGCTCGCCTCGTGCGCAGGCGCTGTTGGTCGCGACGGCCGGGGTGCTCGCGCTCGTCGCCGGGTTCCTCTTCGGCGCCGTCGGCTGGCAGGCCGCCGTCGTCGCCGACGCGGACGTCCGGATCGGCGGCGACGACGGACTCGATCCCGGCGAGCACGCCCGGGCGATGTTCGCGCCGAACCCGCCGGAGGCCGAGGGCTGGTACGTCGCGCCCGCCGAGCTCGAGTCCGGAGAGCGGGTCGACGCCGTCCGCGGCGGCGCCGTCTCCTGGGATCGCCCGCCCGACGTCGCCGAGACCTACCCGTCCGCGCTCTGGCACCGGTACCTCTTCGACCTCCGGAACGGGAGCGACGCCGAGTACGAGCGGCTGGGCGCGCACCTCTGTGCCGCCGCCGACGACGAGTTCGACCAGACGGTCCTCGCGGTCGAGAGCCACAACGTCGAGGAGCCGGTCGTCCTCGACGGCGAGAGCGAGCCGGAGCCCTCGAAGCGGTACGCGCTCGACTGTTCGACCGCGAGGTGAGCGGTCGAGCGCTCCGGCCGCTACCCCGTTCGCTACCGGTAGCGCCGGGTCGCGAGCGCGAACGCGATCGCCGGCGGCGCGAGGATCCACGCGACCAGCGCCGCGACGGCCACGGTCACCGAAATTCCGCCCGAGTCGGCGACCAGCGCGGCGCCGATCTCGGCGTAGGCCCCGCCCGGACTCGCCGCGACGAGTCCGTCGAACCACCCCGGTCGCGCGGCCAGGACGTCGGGATTTCCGCCGGCGGCGATCAACAGGAGCCCGAGCGGGAGGACCCAGGTGTCCCAGAGGACGATCAGGCCGAAGAAGGCGGCGAGCAGCCAGGCCAGCGCGCGACGTCGCGTCCCGGCCGCCGTCGAGACGGCGACGCCCAGGCCCGCGTAGGCGAGCGAGAGCGCCGCCGTCGAGAGCGCGAAGGCGACGAACGCGAGCGGCGAGAACGGATCGTAGGCGACGACGGCCACGACGCACAGGGCGAGGAAACCGACGAGGACGCCGCCGCCGACAATCAGCCACCGAGAGATCAGCCGCCCGACGAAGCGCTCGCGAGCCGAACCGCCGCGGGAGACGGCGTCGCGAGTGGGGGCTCCGTGGGAGAGGGCGTCACGAGTCGAGGCTCCTCGGGAGAGGGTGTCGCGAGCCGAACCCCCGCGGCCCCCCTCGAACGTCGGGTAGCCGACGAAGAGCCCGACCAGCGCGACGAGCGACCCGAACAGCCACGCCGCGTCCGACGAGAGGAGTCGGATCGTCCCCGGCAGGTCGCCCGTCGCGTAGAACGCCTCGGAGAGGAGCGCCGTCGCGACGCCCGCCGTCCCCAGCGCGACGACGAATATCGCGGGAACGATCCGGTGGAGGTCGGCGTCGACGCACGCGCCGAGGTCGGAGCGGGCGGCGACGCGCCACGCCGGCTCCGGCGCGGCCTCGACGGCGCGATCCGTCGAACCCGAACCCGTCGACATGTCCCGTCGCCCGTCCGACGTCGCCATATTCGTTTCCCCGCACGGAGCCGTGCGTTTTTGTGATCGAACGACGCGAACGACGACGAGAGACCGTCGGACGGGTGGAAAATCTATTTCCCGCTCCCGAGACACCTGCATCGCATGCGCTCGGATCGCGCCGGGAGCCATCGATCGGGACGGCGGCGACCGCTCCCGGGACCGACCGACCGACGAGGCGTCCTCGCGCTGGTCGGCGGTGCGAGCGTCGCCGGCCTCGCGGGCTGTCTCCGGACGGCCGCCGATCCGGCCACCCCCGCCTTCCTCGACGGGATCACGAACGTCGCCCATCAGGGCGGCGACCTGCTGCGGCCGGGGAACACTCTCCCCGCGTTCGAACACGCCCTGGAGGTCGGCGCAGACGTCCTGGAGATGGACCTCTGGCTCTCGGCCGACGAGGAGATCGTCGTCATCCACGACGCGACCGTCGACCGCACCACGGACGGCAGCGGTCGGGTCGACGAGCACACGCTCGCCGAGCTGACGGAACTCGACGCCGCCTACGGCTGGTCCCCCGACGGCGGCGAGACCTACCCCTACCGGGGCGAGGGGATCGAGATTCCCACACTCGAGGAGGTGCTCGACGCGTTCCCGGGGACGCCGCTCCTGCTGGAGCCCAAACACGAGAGCGTGCCGCCGGAAACGCTGCTCGAGTTCCTCGACGCGCACGGTCGGCTCGAGGACGTGATCGTGGGCGCCTTCGAGGACGGCGTCGTGGGTGACGTCCGCGAGATCGCCCCCGACGTCCCCACCGGACTCGGACCGCGGGAGGGGCGGCGGTTCCTCACGACGGCGCGGGCGAACGAACCGCGCTACGAACCGCCCGGCGAGTTCCTCTTTCCACCGTACGACGTCGTCGGCGAATCCATCGTCGAGAAGGCCCACCGGGTCGGCCTCGAGGTGATCCCCTGGACGGTCAACGATCGCGAGGAGATGGGTCGACTGGTCGAGGCGGGCGTCGACGGCCTCATCACCGACGACCCGGCCGCGCTGACCGACGTGGTCGACGCGAACGCGTAGGCGTGCGAGGTTCGTTCGAGGGATGACGACGTCGCCGAGTTTCGTAGCGCTCGTACCGGTTCGAACGGCCGCCATCTCGCAGCGAGGAGGACGAGGCGACGGGCGGCGGGAGCGGACGAACGCTCACCGCGAATCGCCGACGGACCGCCATCGACGGGCGTAGATTCTCGGCAGCGGGTCGATCTTCGCGTGTCGAACCGCGGCGGGAACGGTCGAGTACCTCGCGGACGCGCTGTCCGGTATCGGGCCGGACGGGCGCAGCGAGACCGCGGTGGGATTTCGGGACGTCGACCGCCGCCCGGACCCCGACCGTCGTCGGTTCTCGACGTACGCGTCTTCGAACGCCGAGTGACCCCGTATCACGCCGTTTCGAGCGCGCTTCACGCGCTTTTTCGCCTGCTGCTGGATCGCCGCGTTGGTCGTCTTCGATTCGACTTCCTCGAAGTATTCGCCCACATCGGCCGCCGCGTCGGAGTCCCCGGTCGAGTGCAGTCGCTCGGACCCGACGACGTCCTCGAGTTCGGCCGCGAGCCGACGACTCGCGGCTCGAAATTCGACGAGGTCGACCGCGTTCCAGAGGGACCGCAACTCGATCGCGTGATCGATCCCGTCGAGGTCGAGCATTCGATCGAGGTCGTGCTCGCGGATCGCCGCGGGAATCCCATCGAGATCGATCAACTCCGGCAGCGCCGCCGAGTCGAACCCGTCGGGCAGGGCCTCCAGGTCGACCGTCTCGAGGAGCGCTTCGATCTCGGCGGTGACGTCCCAGAGTTCCCCCGCGAGTTCCGAGACTCGCTCGTCGCTCGCTTCCGCTTCGACCACCCGCAGCAGCGCTTCGGTTCCCGTCACGATCCGACCGGACAGTCGGTCGAATTCGGGTGCGATTGATGCAGTACTCACGTGTCAGGTGCGCCACCGAGTGCGATAAGGCGCCACCTTGCCAGGGCCGGCCGGGATATGTCGACGGCTCCCGGTTCGAACCGTCGGTCGGAACCGGTACCTGCCCGAACGCACCGGATGCCCGCTCCGTCGGGAAAATCAGCGCGTCGGCGTTCGCACGCCCTCAGACGCCCCGACCCTGCAGCTTCTCCTCTTCCGGAAGATCCACGTTGGCGTCGCCTTTCATTCCCTTGCCGATGTTCTTCGAGATCTCGGCGAGCGCCTCGGGATCGTCCCAGTTGTTCGTCGCGTTCACGATGGCCTCGCCCATCGCCACGGGATCTTCGGCGCCGAAGATGCCGCTGCCGACGAAGATGCCGTCGCACTCGTGGTGCATCATGAGCGCGGCGTCGGCGGGCGTCGCGATGCCGCCCGCGGCGAAGTTCACGACGGGAAGGCGACCCATCTCGGCGGTCTCGTGGACGAGCTCGGCCGGCGCTTCGATCTCGCGGGCGTAGGCCTCGCGCTCCTCGTGGGTCATCCCCGCCAGCTCGCGGATGGCGCCCTTGATCGTCCGCTGGTGGTGGACGGCCTGGTTGACGTCGCCGGTGCCGGCCTCGCCCTTGGTCCGGATCATCGCCGCGCCCTCCCCAATCCGGCGCAGGGCCTCGCCCAGATCGCGGGCGCCGCAGACGAACGGCGCGGTGAACTCGCGCTTGTCGATGTGGTAGGCGTCGTCGGCGGGCGTCAGCACCTCGGACTCGTCGATCATGTCGACGCCGATCGCCTCGAGGATCTGGGCCTCCTTCGTGTGCCCGATGCGCGCTTTGCCCATCACGGGGATGGAGACCTCGTCGATGATCTCCTCGACGTCGGCCGGATCCGCCATCCGGGCGACGCCGCCGCGCTTTCTGATGTCCGCGGGGACGGCTTCCAGCGACATCACCGCGACGGCGCCGGCGTCCTCGGCGATCCGGGCCTGCTCGCGGTTCACGACGTCCATGATGACGCCGCCCTTCTGCATGCGGGCGAAGCCGCGCTTGACGAGGTCCGTGCCGCGACGGAGGTCCTCGAGATCGGTTTCGGTGGCCATGTGTCGGGATTAGGCGGCTCCCCACTTACGCGTGTCCATCCGCGTCCCGGCTTGCCGCGGACGGGCCGTCCGCCCGGGCCCGCCGGATCGACGGTCCGGACGAGCCGATCGATCCGCGCGAGGCGCGAGGAATCGCTACCTCTTTGCGAGTCGCCCGAGTCGCCCCGGACGATGAGCGGGACGACGGCGGTCCCCGAGCGCGACGACCTCCCGCGCTGGCTGGCGCCGGTGCCAAAGCGCCTCGAGGACCTGGGGTTGGGCCTGGCCTGGGTCATCGTCGCCGTGAACCTCGCCGGCACCGCCTTCGGCTTCTGGTACTATCGCTTCCAGTTCGCGGGAACGCCGACCGTAATGTGGCCGTTCGTTCCCGACAGTCCGGTCGCGACGCTGCTGTTCGCGCTCGCGGTCGCGGCCTGGAAGCTCGGCCGGGAGCTCCCCTGGCTCACCGCGCTCGCGTTCTTCGGCAACATCATCCTCGGCCTCTGGACGCCGTTCACGCTGCTCGCGTTCCTCGAGCACTACGCCGCCCAGGGGATCCACCCCGCGATGTACGCCTTCCTCTTTTTCAGCCACCTCGCGATGGTGGTCCAGGCGTTCGTGCTCCACCGGATCTCGGACTTTCCGGTGTGGGCCGTCGCCGTCGCCCTCGCGTGGTACGGGGTCGATCTCCTCGTCGACTACTTCGTCCCCGTCGTCGGTGACACGCCCCACCACACCTGGATCCCGACCGCGCGCGACGAGCCGATGTACCTCGGCGCCGACGCGCTCGGGGTCGCCGGCGCCGGCGAAACGGCGTTTACGCTACTGGCGCTGTTTCTGGCGCTCTCGATTCGCGCGAAGAAGCTGGAAGTCGGCGCCGTCGACCGCGGAAGCCGTCGGTCGTGAGGCGGCGCGGACGACCGGGCCAGCTCACTCCTCGCGAACGATGACGACCGCGTCGTCGGTCTCGAGCATCTCGCCGTCGCCGGAGTAGGTCCGCTCGAACGCGACCTCGAACAGCTCCTCGTCGAGTTCCTCGCCCGCGACGCGCAGGACGCCCGCGTCCTCGTCCAGTTCGAACTCGCCGGCGTCGATCGCGTCGTCGATCTCGCCGACTTTGGCGCCGTATTGCGGGCCCAGGGTCGCGTACTCGAGGCCGATCGAGGCGATTTCCGTCGCGATCTCGGGCTCGTCGTCGCGGACCTCGAGTTCGCCGACGTGCATCACGTCGCGGATCGCGTCCTCGAAGCCGGCGACGTCGCCGTGGACCGTCACCGACGCGAGGTCGGCGTTCAGCGGGAGCTGGCGCTCGGACTTGTAGCGCCGGAGCGCCGAGATGACCGCCATCGCGGTCTCGCCCGCGGCGAGGTCGGCGTCGTAGCCGCGTTCGGTCGGCCAGCGCTCGGTGTGGACGCTGTCGAACTGCGAGGCGGTCCCCGTCCCTTCGGCGTAGGTCGCCTGCCAGAGTTCCTCGGTGACGTGCGGGAGGATCGGCGCCCACAGCAGCAAGAACGTGCGGTGAGCCGTCCGAAGCGCGTACTCCATCGACTCTTCGCCCGCTCGCGGCTCGCTGCGCTCACCGCTCGCATCCTCCGAGGCGCTGCGCGCCTCGCGCTCACGCTGCTTCGCGATCTCGAGGTAGTCGTCGCAGAACGTGTTCCAGAAGAAGGTCCGGAGTCGGTCCCGGGCTTTCGCGAACTCGTAGGCTTCGAAGTGGGCGGTGATGTCGGCGACGGCGTCGTCGAGTTCGGCGAGCAGCCAGCGATCGATCGCCGCGAGTTCGTCGGGCTCGTCTGGCTGGCCGGGTGCGAGCTGGTCGACCAGCTTCGAGGCGTTCCAGAGCTTGCGCAGCAGCTTCTCGCCCGCCGTAATGTCCTTGTCCGAGAACGGGAAGTCGTCGCCGACGGAGGCGCTCGCCGCCCAGAACCGGATCGCGTCGATCGGGTACTCCGCCATGACCTCCCGCGGGAGGACCACGTTGCCCTTCGACTTCGACATCTTCTCGCGGTTCTCGTCCAGGACGTGGCCGTTGATCATGACGGCGTCGAACGGCACCTCGCCCGTGTGCTCGTAACACTTGACGATGGTGTGGAACAGCCAGAACGAGATGATGTCGTGGCCCTGCGGCCGGAGGTCGAACGGGTAGAGTTCGGGGTTGGCCATCGTGAACGCCTCGGCCTCGGCGTCGCCAGAAGCGTCAGCTTCTGGCTGATCGGCTGAGGTTCCCTCAGCGGAGT